>DASXKZ010000230.1:0-60947 GCA_036496525.1 Candidatus Angelobacter sp. | reverse complement strand
ACCGCCGGCGCGAGGCAGCGTGGATCTCCCTGGTCACCCACGCCATCATCATCGCGTTGCTGATTTTTATACCCAAGTGGAGTTTCAATCATCCGGTCATTGTTCCCAGCAATCAAAAACAGGAAACCACTTTTATCACGCTGCCGGAGGATGCACTCAAAGTAAAGCCGCCCAAAACCAATATAACTTCTGACCAGAACCGCATCGCGCAGACCAAGACTCCGACGGTCGACAAAGAAACATTGCGCAAGCTCATTGATGCGCGCAAGGCCGGTCCGCCGAAAGCTTCTCCGCCACCGCCTTCTGGCCAGCAGGCACAGCAGCAAAATCCGGCGACTGCGCAGACAACCGCTCCAGTTCCTACAGTGCAGCCTACGCCGCCCGCGACGGCCCAATTGGAATCGCCGGCCCCGGCTGCGCCCAAGAAATCGCCATTTACCATTGCCTCTCCGGGCGCGTCAGTGAATGATGCGATTCACTCCGCGGCCGCCGGCCATGGCAATGCGCCTGTAGCATTTGGCGGAGGCGAATACGGCAGCGGCGTAAAACCCAACGTCGCCACAAAAGGCGGGCTGGAAATATTGAGTGACACCATGGGCGTGGACTTTGGCCCATACATGAAGCGCCTGCGCTATACGGTGCAGACGCACTGGGACCCCTTGATTCCCGAATCTGCGATGCCTCCAGTGATGAAAAAGGGTGTGGTGGTAATTGAATTTGCCATCACCAAAGAAGGCAAAGTGATGGGCATGAAACTGGTCGGCACCTCTGGCGACGTGGCGCTGGACCGTGCCGCATGGGGCGCAATCACAGACGCTATCCCGCTGCCCAATCTTCCCACGCAATTTGCCGGAGATTATCTTTTGATCCGGGCGCGCTTCTACTACAACCCTGACAAAAACGATCTGGAATAGCCGGCGCTGCGTTACCGCCCGCTCTGCATCATCTTTATTAATGTGCGCTGCGCGAATGGCATATAGACCAACGCAGCACATGCGCCCAGGGCAAAGCCCAAACCAATCCTGTCCGCGATGAGTAGTGGCGAAAGGGCCCAGATCATATCCAGGACAAAAAGAGCGGGCGTGAGCAGGCGATATTTGCTGCCGAGCAGGTGATAATCCATTGCTGAGGCAGAGATCAGATATAAACGCACGGCAATGCCGACCATGGATGTTGCCATATAAACCACGAACGCCGTTGCGCCGGCGCGTCCCCAGGTATTGAAGGCGGCCTTGTACGTGTTTTCCCAGCTGAAGAGCGCTGAGAGATAAAAGATGAGGTACATGATCTGGGTAAGGATGAATAAGAGACGCGCGGTGTTTCGGCTGGCGCGAGGAAGCGCTGAATCCGTTTCCACTGGAGGACTTGGAGGATGTTGGGTTGGATTGCCGATCGTCGTCTCGACCGCTTCGGCAGGCGCGGAAGCTTTTGGCTCAACTGGAGCAGGCTGATCTGAAATAACTTCTGCGGTCCCCAGAAATCGGTAGCCGCGCTTGGCAATTGTCTCAATGAATTTTGGCTTGCTGGCGGAATCGCCGAGCACGTCACGCAGCTTGACCATGGCAGTGTTGAGGCCGTGATCAAAGTCAACGAATGTATCCTGCGGCCACAAGCGCTGACGCAACTCTTCGCGGGTCACCACTTGCTGAGGGCGCTCAAGAAGCGCAATCAATACCTGGAAAGGCTGCAGTTGCAGCTTCAGCCGATTGCCGTTCTTACGCAACTCCGCAGCGCGCAGGTCGGCTTCAAATTCGTCAAATTTGTACTTGATCACCGTTGCCATAAGACAGTTGATAGCTGCCGGAGTGGAACTCCGCGCTAGAGTTTAGCATTTTCTAGTTTCTACCCAATACAGAGAGACCGCTATGGTAGGTGAGGTCTAGCTACAATGTGAATGCAATGGATTCTCGAAGACAGCAGGTCCTTGGCCTGGCCTTGTTAGCACTGATCATACTTCTGTTTATATTCCTGCGGCGTATCTGGAGCGGCGCATGAAGCTGCCTTTGCTCGTGGCGATCCTTGGCCCCACTGCCAGTGGCAAGACCGCGCTGTCACTCCATGTGGCCGAACGGCTGCAAGGCGAGATCATTAGCTGCGACTCCGTGGCTGTCTATCGCGAACTTGAGATCGGCACCGCGAAGCCATCGAAGGAAGAGCGCCGTCGCGTTCCACATCATCTGATCGATATTGCTGGTCCGCAGGAACTGGTCACCGCAGGCGACTATTCGCGCCTGGCAAGGCAGGCAATTGCCGACGTTGCGGCTCACGAGCATTTGCCCATTGTTGTGGGCGGATCTGGTTTGTATCTGCGTGCGCTGCTGGAAGGATTGTTTGCTGGGCCGCCACGCTCAGAAGAACTCCGCACCCGGCTGCGAGAGCGCGCCACAGAGCGGGGCAGCGATTATCTTCATAAGCTGCTGCGCCGCATCGATCCTGCAGCAGCGCAAACTATCCATGCCAATGACGTGCCCAAGGTGGTTCGAGCATTGGAGGTAAGCATAAGCGCGCGAGCGCCGATGACCGGTCTATGGCAGCACGGGCGCGATGCACTGCAAGGCTTTAGTATTCTGCGCATCGGCCTGAATCCCCGCCGGGAGGTGCTTTATGAGCGCATTAACGAGCGCGCACGAGAAATGTTTAATGCCGGTCTGCTGGAAGAAACCCGCCTGCTCCTGGACCGATACGGTTCAGCAGTATGGCCGTTGAACTCGCTGGGTTACAAGCAAGCCATGCAGTACCTGCGCAAAGAGCTTTCACTGGAGCAGGCCATTGTTGCAGCGCAGCAGGGTCACAGAAATTATGCCAAGCGGCAGATGACGTGGTTTCGCCGCGAGCCGGAGGTCCACTGGATCACGGAATTTGGATCAGACGCGAAAGCGCAGAAAGACGTTATGGAACTGATCAAGGCAAGATCACAGGATTGACATCGGGTTGCGAGATTGCGCTGCGACTTGGCCGTCTCAACGCAATCGAACGGACCACTCTAGAGCAGCATCCCAGTGCGATTCCAGCGGGTGTTGGAGAAGAAGTTTCCAACAATGGAAGCGTAAAAAGAAATCCGGTGCCCGGGATTTTCATCCAGCCAGCGTGCCGTGGGCGCGTCATAAGACCAATAGACAAATAGCGGTTCGCCGATGACGTTGCTCAACGGCACAAAACCCCAGTCGCGACTGTCACTGGAATTATCGCGATTATCACCCATCACAAAGAGCTTGCCTTCCGGCACAACAGTTGGTCCCCAGCTCTCGTCCGTGCTGTGTACCGGTGCATGATGCACAGCGTATGGCTCCTGTACCGGCTTTGAGTTCACATACAGCACACCATTCTTGATTTCCAACCGATCACCGCCGAGAGCCGTGACGCGCTTTAGAAATATTTCAGACATGTTTTTTGGATAATGGAAGACGATGATGTCGCCGCGATGGATGGTCTTAAGCATAGGCAAGCGCCAGTGGACCAGCGGGATCTCCGGTCCGTAAAGCAGCTTATCCATAAAAAGATGATCGCCCACCAGAATGGTGCCTTCCATGGACGCCGTTGGCACCACAGAAGCTTCTCCCACAAAGATCCGCATTCCCAAAACGATAGCAGCCAGGATAATCACGCGCCGGGTTGAAAGCCGCAGTGGCCATCGAATGCCTCTGGTGCGCCGTGAGTCAGTGTCAGCGTGTGAATCTTCTGTGGCAGTCAAGGCGGGGATGATACTCGTGACACGTGAAGCTTCTGAAGCAGCCTGGGCAGGTAAGGTAGCCATGACGCATAAAGCTTCCGAAGTAGCCAGGGCAGGTAAAGTAGCCATGACGCGTGAATCGCCGGCAGAGCCCGCAGTCGCGGGATCAACCACAGCCGACGCGCCAGCGGCTGCACTCTCCAGCATGGCGGATCGTTCGCAGAGTTCAAGTGAAGACATATAGGCGGCTTGGGGGAATCAATATTCTTGGTTACAAATTACTCAGCCACAATCAGGTGAATACCTGCTGTTATTGAACAATCGGCCATGAACCTGTAGTTGTTTCTCGGAACAGATGGATTTCTACTCAAAGCAGTTCTGAAGACAAATCAGGTCTGCTCACAAGCAAGTGTGGGAAGCATGAACCTGAAGGCGGATGTCGAAACTCATGTGAGCCAGTTGTCGGAATCAGGTGGCGGCAATCCAACGTGTCATAATCCAAAATTCCCGACAATCAGCGCGGTCTTACCTTCAAGAACACCGCAGGTTTCTCACTTTTAGGGCCGAGATACTCTGCTATAATCGAAGCCTACCAATGATCATCCACCTGGGTGGTCTGCGTCGGGGAGTGGCTCAGCCTGGTAGAGCACCTGGTTCGGGACCAGGGGGTCGGAGGTTCAAATCCTCTCTCCCCGACCAATTTTTTCAATCACTTACATTACCCTGAAAATTAGATGTGTTGAAGGCTGTTGAAACGCGACGCTTTTGCAGTTACAAATTCGACTAAGCGACCGTTCAGGCCACGGCCCCAGTTTAAATTCCATTTAATACAAATAATTTACGAGGGCACGCACAAATAGTAGCACCTGAGTTTTGCACCAGATGATCGGCCAGGCTGCATTACGCAAAAGTAAACTGCAACAGGCAGCGCCCTTAATAGCTGCTGCCGCTTAAAAGTGCGAAACTCCTGCTTTCAAATAGATTTCCGTGTCGCTCTTTCAGGCAGCTCGGTTGTCATCACATTCGACAAGCCATGTGCCCGCAAGCCTTTCGATTTCATCCTTATTGAAGCTACACACACATGCACGGGAGCGTTACTTGGTCCCAATCAGATTAACGAATATGCCTCTATGGTTGTACTTCAAGTCGGTCAGCTCGTCAGAGAAGTCGGTGAAGTTATAGCCGACGCCGGCCTTCAGATTTTTGGTGATGTGATGATAGATCGCGGTCAAGACGCCACGGCGGCGTTGATTGATATCAGGGAGGCCAAGCTGCCGGACCTCGGCCAGGCCGTCCCATTGCTTGAGGAACCGGTAGTCCAGCCGCAAGACGGATAGATTTGCGGTATTGTCAAAAAAGGTCGGGTCCACGCGATCCAGGCTTGCCTCACCCAGCCGATATGCGTACTTGCCGCCCACCGACCAATTGGCGGTGAGGTCGTAGGTAAGATCGAGTGCTGCGATGTGGCTCTTCTGAAGGAACTCGGTCGCGGTGTTCTGCAATCCCAGCTGATCTGTGGTTGGGACGTTATAAAAGTACGTGTACTTGATCAGGGCGTTCAGCCGGTCGTTCCGCACCGGGCGGTATGCGTAGCCAACTACCCCCTCGGTGTAGCCGCCGGTATAAAAATCGCCGAGCGTACTATTACTGATGGAGTGATCCAATTTGCCGAGCAGTCGCCAGCTGGGCGTTATCTGGTATTTGAAGTTGTTACGCAACAGCAACACGGTCTGTACGATATGACTCAGGTCGGGCTGTTCCGCGTCGTCACGGCGCAACTCAATCGCGCTTGAGAACTGGATCTTATCCAGGCCGTAACCCATGTGGATTCCGGCCGCCTTGCGCTTGATCTCGGCGCCGGTCTCCGAGTCGAACAGGTTGCCGAACTCCCCGCTGCCGCCAAAATTCCATTTCTCTTTGGTCACGAGGTTGATTCCGGTGGCGTGCGTGAGGCCGCTCTGTGACGCTGCAGTCTGGTAACGCTCCTCGGCGTAGACGCTTGAGCTGTCGCCGAGCCGCGTCTTCACGCCGGAGACTAGGCTGCCCCAGCTACCGCTGTGGACGAGCTGATCGTTGTCCGTCCGCTCGTTTTCCAGCGAATAGTTCAGGTAAAGACTGGTCCGCTCGGAGTATAGAAAGCTAGTGCCGATCTTTCCGCCGGGACCAAGATCTCCGTCGGACGCCTCGCCATCGATCCGGAAGCGTTTCGTCAAGCGATAGGAGCCGCCTACGCCGACGCGACTGTTGTCTGGACGCCCGCCGCTCGCTGCGACTGTGTCCTGGCCGAAGAGGTAAGCGCTCCAGGTGTCACTAGGGCTGTACTTTATTTGCGCAACCGCGTCCGTGCGCTCGCCCTGCTCCTGCGTCAGTGGGACAATGGGCGAATTGTCCTTACGCAGATCGTCGCGGACACCGGTGCTAAAGCTCCATCTATTGGTAACCTTATAAGTCAGGTCCAATTCCATTGCCCGCGTATCGAGCCCCTGGTCCTCCGTCCTCTGATCGGCCTTGGCCATCAAAGTCAGGCGGCTGCTCACGGGCATTTTGAACATACCGCCGTATTGCTCCGTGTCTTTGATCGTCAACTGTCCCGGCGCAGAGTAACCGGCGTCGAGTCTCTGCGTGTAGAACTGGAAACGCCCCTCGTGCCCCTTAATGAAGTCACTGAGCCCGACACTCACGTCGGCACGATAGGCGCCAGCTTTTGAATTGGTGAAAGACGTGTCGTCAGGGCCCTGGAACCCGAATCCGCCATCAGTGGATTGCAGCGACGGGGAGAGAAGACCCGTGGTGCGGCCTGCCTGCACCTTGACCCAGGAATTGGCGCTTTTCCGCAACGTCAGGTCTGCGGCGCCGAGGTTGCTGGCTCCATCTCCTTCGTTGGAGTCAGCCGTGAAGCCAAGCTTCATGAAATTATTCAACCAGTAGCTGCCTTGGCCGCCGACGGCGACCTGGTCCAGCTTGTCCAACCCTGGCGTGTATTCATAACGCACTACAAGAAAAGATTGATCACCGCTCAAGCCGCTGGTACGCACTAGCAGGTTGTCGTTAGCGCTCGCCGAGAGCGGTTCGGAAAGCAGGATCCGGCCCTGGATGTAATCGATGTCGTAGTCCACGTTGGCCCGCAGATTGACTACCCCTGTGACGATGTTCGAGGCTTTATCGCGGACTTCAATGCGCACGCTCTCTGAGCCCGTCAGAATATCCTGGTGGTGCAGGAAGTAGAGCGATCCACCTGTGCCGAGGAATTGCTCATAGCTTGCCAGCGTTCCCGGCTGGGCGGCGAAACCATCTACCGACATCCGTCGCTCGCCGAAGCTGGTAAGTCCGGTTCCGATGTGCGCGTCGGCTCCGTACAAGCCGCGATCGACGTGAGCCAGATCGTTGCCCACGTAGCTGACCTTGAAGTTGCCCCACATCCCATAATCCTGGCCGTGGCTTGCCTTGACAAAGAACTTGCCCAGGGTGGGCGCATTTTCTTCTACTGTACTGTCGTCGCCGAACGACGGGTAATAATAGTCAGGATTGATGCGCCGGAATAACGAATCGGGCGTTTTATCCAGGAAGTTGCTGAACAGGTCTTTCACCGGGCCTTCCTGGGTATCCGCGCTGGCCGTCAAATGCCAGGTCTGACTCACCTTTCCGTTCAGGTAGAACGCCAGCCGGCCATCCAGCGAGGAATCAACGGGCTGCGCAGCATTATCACCCTGCTGTAGTTTTTCCGCGGCGCTCACACTGTTCTTCGAAATCGTCATATCGGCGATACCGACGAAGAACAAGTCCCTCCGCTTGAATTCAAGATCACGGAGATACACCGAGCCGTTGCCGTCGCCGTCGAGGACTTCGACTTCGACAGTTTGTGTCCCGTTAGGAAGAACTTCTTCTGCAATGAAGTTGCCCTTCGGGTCAACCGGAACCTCGTGGCCCGCTACCCATACCTTGTGGCCTGCCGGTATGCCGCTGCCCTGCACTTTTACCGAGCCGCTGCCGAGCGGAATCTGCTGGCGCGCCAGATCGTTCTCTCCGTAGGCGGCCAGCAGCGCCTGCGTTGGCGGCTTATCTGACTTCATGAAGTTTCCAGGCGATGCCTGGTGGTAAAGCCACAGCGGCCGCGTATCCGTTTCATCGAAATTACCTTTGGAGTCATAGGCGCGAAGCAGGTACTTGAGTTCGCGTGCCGGGCCCGCGAGAATTTTTCCCGCCGGATGCCATTCTGCAAGGCCCGCGTCATCGACCGGGATGATTGCGAGCGGCTCGGCTTTCAATGACTGCTGCTCAAAGATTCGGATTTCAGCGCGCTTGAGGAAGGCCGCATAGTTGCTATACATCCGGAAATGCACAACCGGTAGATCAAACTCGCTGACCGGATCCTTCACGACCACGGAGACAGGATCCGCCGCAACTCCGAGCCGCCGCCGCGACTCGAGATTGTCCATGTGGAATTGGATATTGGCGTTGTCGAGCGCGACGTCGGTGCAGCGCTGGACATCGGAAGAGCTGCGGTCCAGATCGTCGATCGGCTTACCGTCGACGGTGATGTGCATCACATTCAGCTCGTACGGGCTCTTCGGGCTAAGCTCCTTGGTTACATGGGTGATGTCCACGCCCTCGTAGTTGTCCGAAGGCAACTTTTCGTCGTATACCACCTGCACGCGCACGAGCGACTCTTCACTTTGAATGAAGCCAAGATTCACAACATCATCGGACTGGACGTAGCCGCGTCCCTCGTGTTCGGACTTGGCGCCTGCCAATTGCGGGTCCTGCATGAGCGTATCCATGGCGTGACGGGCCCGCGCTGCGGAAAGGCCGATGTCATCGTCATATACGGACGCGGTGCGGCGGTCGAGTACTTCGTTCTTGGTGTAACCAATAAACCGCAGTCGCGCGTTGGTGCGATCTGCGATCTCTGTAAGTGCGCGATGCAAATTCGCCGCGTAGTCCGGCGGAATGATCAACTGACCATTCTCGCTCTTGATATCCGGGATGCTGCCCCAGGCGGGATCGTAAACCCTGGTTACCGTTTCCTCGACATCGTCCGGGCACAGCTGCGGCTCTTCCGATAACTCCTGAAGCGGATCGTCGTACCAGAATTCTACTTCGATGCGACGATTCATGGCCCGTCCCTGCACGGTTGCATTGGAAGCAAGCGGGTGGGAGGCCCCGCGACCGTCGCTCTCAATCGCCGAAGCAGGCAATCCAAGAATTTTTTGCGTTGCCAATGCGACTCGTTGCGCTCTTGCCTTTGACAATGCCAATTGGTTCCCGTAAACACTCTCATCGCGGCCAGTCAGCGGCGCGTCGTCTGTGTAACCGATGAACCGGATTGTCACGCCCTGCTTGTCCTTAAGGTTATTGAGCGCCTGCTGGACCTGTTTGGTGAAAGCGTCAGAAATGGAGACGTTCTCGTCCTGGTACCGCAGTGGCATGACGAGGTTCTTCACGCGCGTCCTCGGCGTCTGGCCTTCCTTGTATCGCATCTTACAGACGTTCTCTACCCGGCAGACTTTGATGCGCTTGATGTTGTCGGTCTGATTTGAGTCGTGCGCCCATTCCTTCATTGTCTGGTCGCTGGAGAGATGCCGCTCCACCGGCTGGCCCGGCTTGGCCGTGTTGACCTGGCCGATGCCCACAGGGGCCGCCACGATCAGGAGTCCGACAATCAACAGTAGATGGCGTTGCATGCTCATACCGTTCACCTACTCTCCGATATGCGTAGATCGGATTTTTTGGGTGGAGCGCCACGCCGCCAGAAGACCTCTGGCTCAATGGTCAGCATGTAGCGGTCTTTGTCTCCATCCCACGCTTCGGTCACCTGCCGCTTAAGCGCTTGCATGCGCCGTTCAACGAGTCCCGCATCTTCGGTATCGGCGACATAGGACAGGCGCAACACCGACGGCGCTTTGCGCAATTCGCTGAGGAGCACGTCGACGCGCGACTTCCACTGGGTGCGAATTTCTGTCGATCCCGGCTCGAAGGCAGCATCCGACAGGTCGACGGCGACAACGCGGTAGATGGATGCACCGAAATCAAATTTCAGGGCCTTGCCGGCCGTGGCGTGTTTGATCTGCATCACGTCAGTGGACATCCGGAAACCGCTGGGAAGAGTTCGGTCGTCGAGCTTCAGCACGAAATTGCTGCCGCGAATTTCGTTCGGCACGATCGCGCAGGTGATGTGGAATCGCCCGTACTGATCGGTCTTTGCTGCCAGGCCTTGTGCCGTCACCACACGTACTCCCGGCAGGCCTTTCTCGCCAGCATCCTGAAAGCCGTTTCGATTTACATCGTCGAAAACCTTGCCAAAGACGTCTGTGCAGTCGAACGTCTGATCCGGAATGACGCGAACCGTTGCTGTTGCCTCGCCGGACATGGGCTGGCCCGTCACGCTTTGGAAGACCTGCGCGCGGTTGGTGAACTCGCCTTCGCCAACACCGGCGCCGACTGCGAGCAAAAGCGTGATCGTGGGATGATCGTCGCTGTCGAAGCTGAGGCCGCTCCACACGAGCTGACTGGCGGTCACCGTGGGCTCTGTGGGCACACCATTCAGGCGGGCGGATCCTTTGATGTAGCGGAAGCCCGCTGGAAAGCGATCCACAACCTGCACACCTTGCGCTGATGCGCCCAGCAGAGTACCGATCGTGATGGTGTACGGCACCAGCTGCCCACGAGTGACGTTAAGCAACGGCGTCGTTTTAGTGATCGAGATTGATCCCGCGATCTGCGGGTCGACAGGAATGTGGTTGTTGTAAATCTGGTTTGAGCCAGGCACGCTGGTGCCATCGAGCGTGAGATTCAGGTAGTACTTAGTCCCAGTGCCTGGGGGCACGGAAGATGGCGGCGCAAACTCCGAACCCTGTGCTTCGCAGAACGGGACGGCCGGAAGCGCATCCTGCAGACCACCCGGACAAGTAGGCACAGAAAACGGCGCTGTCGTTGCGTTGGAAGCCGAGGGAATGACCCGCGACTCTCCGGCCACGAAGGCCGCCGATGGTGCGGTCACCTTGATGACAAAGTTGCCGCCGCTGGAGCAGGCTGGATCCGTGAAGTTGAGGTCGAAGCGGTAATAGCCGCCCGTCTGGGTAATCTGGCCCTGTTGGGCCGGATCGTCGAAACAAGCTGCCGGCAATGGCGTGCTGCCGCCGGCGCTCAGCATGTTCAGAGTCATGCCTGCAATTGGAGAGCGCGTCAACGAGTTGTAAACTACGCCATTCGGCGCGATCGGCAGGTTCAGATTCTGGGCATTGCTGTTAGAGAGCACGGTGATGCCGGTGATCCGCTGCAGGCTGTTGGTAAAAACTGAGTCGGCTATACCGAGCTTGGCGGTGTTCGGCCCCGCGCCGGGCGCGGAGAACCGCAGCTCGTACCGGTTGGAAGTCCCATCGGTCGGAGCCACGTTACTTAAGCGATAAACGCCGTTGGCATCCGTGAGAACGGACTGCAACTGGACTCCATTAAGAAACAGCGCGACCGTCCAACCCACCAGACGCTGCTCACCTGTATCGGGTACCTTGTTGAAGTTGGCATCGAGCCAGGCTGTGCCGTTCAAAGTGCCGGCGCCGGGAACAGGAGCTCCTGCGATAACGACCGAAGCGCTGGCGCTGGCGGTTTCAGTTGGGGTGTTCCACGTAACCAAACCAGTGTTCGTGATGGTAGTGCCGGCGGGAACTGCTGCAGCAATCTGCGCCCGGAAGCGCAAATCAATGGACTGCCCGGGCTGCAATGGACCGTTGGGTGTAGAGTAGTCTGCTGTTATTACTGACCCGACTACAGTGACACCGGTCGTTGCGCCGTTCATCGTCGGCGCTGGGTTCACGAGCGTGAGACGACCTACACCCGCGCTGTTAAGATCGTCAGTGATTACAACCGAAGAAGCCTGGAAGTTCGGGGGATTGTTCGAAGGATTGTTCACGTGTACCAGATAATCAAGCTGGCTGCCCGGCAGCACAGCGCCGCCGCCCACCACGGTGACTAGCTTGGTAATTGCCAGCCCTGGGATCACAACCACGACGATCTTGGTGAGGTTCCCACCCTCAAGGCTGAAAAACGCGTTACCACCTGGCGCAATGCCCCCGTTGCCGAAATTGACGATCCCACTGTTCGCGTTAAATATGGTGTAGTTAATTCCCGCGGGACCATAACCGTGCGGGTCCGTTGCGATTGCGCAATTGGGATTCGGCCCAAGAGTGCTAAAGGTCCATCCCGGGAGGCCACACACCCCATCGTCCTCGAGACCAAAAATAGGGACTGTTGCGCTCGTCAGTTGCAAGGCGGTAATGGTTTTACTGGTGTTGTTCACGACACCAATCAGGTTGTCGTCAAGGCCGCCATCGTAAGAAGGCGCAGGATTGGGGAAAGTTGTTGCGATAGACCCGTTAGCGTTGAGCGTGATCAAAATGGTGCAACCCTCATTGGCGCGTCCATCTTGATTGGCGAGATATGTGGGACTAACACCCCGTCCTGCACCGGCAGTGCCGCCGGTGATAATGGCGCACGTTTGCGTCTGAGCAAACGCAGAGTTCGCTCCCATCATCAGAAAGACGATGCTGAAAATAAGTAGTCGCGCGCGAAAGCGGAGAGTGAGGCGCAGCTGATCAAGCAGGATTGCGATCCAGCTGCCGTGCCGCCTCGCGTTGTTCGTGTTGGGGAAAGTCATCTACGCCTCGTTCCACTCACTAAGTAATTCGGGACCGAGGCAGTCCACCGTGGGACTGAATTTCGGCGGTCCCGCCGTCATAGGGCTCGTTGCCCGTTAGACCGGTGACTTTGCGTCGCCATCTTTCGATGGCTTTGCCTTTGTCAAAATTGCGTCGAGTTTTAAATGATCAGATTCTTGAGCTTCTCCAAACCTCCGGGTTATCCTTGCTCTTCCGCTTCGGCCGCCGGCGTCACGTCGCCGGCAGGAAATCTATCGGGTACGAGATTGTTACGGCCTGCACGCCTTCCTTCGCGCCGAAATTGATTGTCTTGACGCGGTTCACTACCTGAGTGACGAGATCCGGCGAATCCATGTCAGTCGATTGCAGCTGGCACATTGACACGGAGCCGTCCGGCTCAATCGTCAGGCGCAACACCATCTTGCCTTGCAATGTCGGATTGCTGCGCAGTGTCCGGTTGTAATCCCGGTAGAAAGCCGACTTGTAACGATCAAAGACGATTTGTATTTCTTCGTCGGTGCGGGAAGCTCCTGGGCCGCTGTGGGCCTTGGGTCGGCCGTCGCCGCCGCCGATCCCCGCGATCGAACTTTTCGCGCGGGCCACCTGCAGACCGGGCCCGCCCATGCCGCCACCGCCACCGCCTCTGCCGCCGCCACCACCCACATTGCGGCTCAGCGAGCCAGAATCAATACCACCACTTGATCCCGGCGTATTGGTCGTCAATATTGAGTGTGATGATGCCTGGCCAACTTCGTCGGCGGCAGCGTAATGCGCATCGTTTCCGAGACGCGGCGCGTCCTTATCTTGGGTCAGACTTGCGAACTGCTCTTTGAATGCCAGAATTCCGGCCCTGCCAATGTTTGGCTCAGGCGGCGTCGCATCCGCGGAGAAGCCCTTTGCCGGACCTGCTGGAAGCTCAGGTTTGCCAGGTCCTTTTGGAGCTTCAGCCCTGGCCCTTGCTTCCCCAGTTGCCTTTGGCGGAGGAGGCGGGGCCGCAGTCGGCGTGACTGGAACCGCCGCTGGACGATAGAAGACGATGTCGAGCTCTTTTTGCGTGCGTGACGCGCCGCTTCGAGCCAGGAATGACGCCCCTACGAGCATCAGCAAGGCCAGCAAGATGGTATGGACAACAATGCTCTCCATCATGCTGCGGGCGGATAGAGCCCCGGATTGTCTGAACCTGCCGATTTCCACGGTTGTCACCAAAGCAGCCACCTCAATTGGCCGTAATAAATTCGACCTTCAAGTCTTCGACGCCCGACTTCGCAAGATCGAGGATGCGCAGAACGCCCTCGTAGTTCAAGCGGTCGTCGGCAGCCAGAAACAGTACGCGCTTATCCGGGGGACGGCTGCCCAGAATGTCTCCCACGCGCGCGGGCAACTCGGTTGCAGCGATTTTTTGATCGCCCAGTATCACGCGACAATCCGTCGGAAGCCCCTCTGTTGCCGAAGGCTTGAGGATGCCGCAGGTCGTGGCGGAGATGATCAAGATCAGCTTCGACTCCTGGGATTGCGCTGGCGCGGCATTCGTTGAAGTCTTAGGAATGTTCACGTCATAGCCCTGCATCAGTAACGGAACCACGACCATGAAGATGATCAGCAGCACGAGCACTACGTCGACCAGCGGCGTAATGTTAATCTCGGACTGCAGATTCGATCCGGAGTCGCCTCTGTTGAACTCCATAACTTACTCTCCTTGCGTCCCTGCGTTGCGGCCCTTGGCAATCAACCCCACGCCTCGGAAGCCGGCCTGCTCGACCGCCTGCATGGCCTCTCTGACCTGGCGGAAATTGAGCTTTGCGTCGCCCCGGATCACGACCTTGGGGTCCGTCTCGGCGGCTACTGCAGCGCGGAGAGCGTCGCCGAACTGCTCGGCTGCGACGTGCCTATCGTTGACCCACAGCCCGCCGGCCTCATCGATGGAGACCAGAATCCGGCCTCTCTCATCGCCTTGCTGAGTCGGCTTCTCCGTTTTCGGCAAGCTGACCTCAGGCCCTTTCCGCATCTGCGGCGCCATCACCATGAAGATGATCAGTAGCACCAGCACCACGTCAACGAGCGGCGTGACGTTGATGGACGCCTGCATTTTGGCGCCTTCACCGAGCCGCATACGCGTTCTCCTTCGAGTCCGCGGACGCCTTTGCGACCCGATCGATCTGCGGCGCCTTGAAGAGGCGGTTCGCCAACTGAGTTGAAGCCCGATTCATCTCGATGTGGAAATTTTCAATCCTGCCCGTGAAGTAGTTGAACGCAGCAACGGCCGGGATCGCGACGAAGATTCCCAGCGCCGTCGTGACCAGAGCCTCTGCGATGCCGCCTGAAACTACAGACATACCGCCGGACCCAGTGGCCGCGATGTTCCGAAAAGCGTTGATGATTCCTGCGACGGTACCGAAGAGGCCGACGAAAGGGGCCGTGGAGCCGATCGTAGCCAGGAACCCGAGACCCTTCTTCAATTCGACTAGCGTCTCCGACATGGAGTCTCTGAGCACGCTCGTGACTTGGTCGAATGAAGCGGATGGATCGCCTCCCGCCTCGCGAACGCCGTCATACTCGAGAATGCCCGCCGCGACCACCTGCGCCACGTGGGATTTCTGATGCTGCTGCACGGCTTCGATCAGTTCCTGGACCTCTCCGCCGTGGGTGAACTTCGACAGCAAGGGCTTGAAAGTCTGCGTCTCGCTGGCGGCCGCGCGGAAGCGGCGGTACTTATCAACCATCACTGCCACCGAAAAGATGGACAGCAACGCAAGACAACACATCACGCCGGCGCCAAATAGGCCGACGTTTTTCAGCAGCTCCGTAAAGGTCATGGCATTCTCCTATGTGCCGCAGCCGCGGGCTGCGACGCCTTTCATTTTGGTCGGCACCGTTTGCGACCTGATTTCGTTATGACTCAGCATCCGCATGAATGATTCCTTGTCCATGGGGTCGCCTCAACTCGTCGGGCACCTCTAGATGCCGGACGTTTTCAAGCTGTGAGATGACTAGCGGCTCTTTCACAACCAGAGCGACTACAACTGAATGAATGCCGCATGTTTCATCTCCCATTTCCCTACGCAGTTCCTGGGCAGTACTCTCGCACTTCGAAGAGTATTGAGCACAACTGCTGCGGCGACAACAGTACACGGGTTCTAAGGTCCTCTCTCTAGGGGGGCCAATACCTCCAGAGGTGCACGGTGCCACGGATGAAAATCACGATCCACTTTGTCCACCAGGGCAATGCGGGATGGCCGAACGTAACTATCGATCAAAGAGCGTGCGGAGCGCGGCAGGCTGAGAAGCTCTCACCTTGAAGTGGCCACCCCACATTGATAGGCATCAATGCATCAGACAGGGGATGACAGCCGGAACAGAGCTCTTCATGTCCGGCGACCGTTTCAGAAGTGACCAACGATGCGACTTGGCGAGCGGGAACAGATACTTAAGGATGCTCTAAGAGTTTCTTATTGGCAGATTCGCGGATCAGGATGGTCGCCATGAATGGACCCGCTATGGAGAATCTCAGCTTTGAATGCAAGGCACGGGCAGTGTTACAGTTTGAATTCTTTCGTTTATTCAAATTATTTACAAATCGTCATCTCGAAGGGCGTAAAAGCGAGCCCCGCGTTTTCATCAGCGGGCGAGTAGCCCTGAGAGACCTTGTGTTTACGTGTCAAAAACAAAAGGTCCCTCGACCCTATTCGGTCGCTGAAGACGGAGCGCCCTCATTGACGGGATCTCGGGATGACGATCTGTGCGATAAGGACGGTAATGATTCTTCCAAAGCAATTCAAATTGCACCACTACAAAGCACGCCCTCCACGCAAGCAGCCTGCAGCTAGTCTCTTGATTGCTTCTAAACTCCACTTCAGCGAAACGCAACCGGCTCACGGCTTCTTTTCCGACCTTATCTCGTAATAGCGCAGCTCCCGCATGAAAACTTCCTTGTCTACGGGCTGCCTGGAGTCGTCGAGCATCGGCGAGATGCCGGTCGCGCGGCCAACTTCCGAACTCTTCCATGGAACGATAACCAGCGACGTGGGCGCTTCCTGATTGCCCAGAATGGACATACCCAGCGCTTTGCTTCCCGGCACGGAAGTTAACTTTGGATCTTGGTCCGTTTGTGCCTGGGGCTCTTCCGCCGGTCCTGCTTCCGTCTTTGTCTGCGCCACTTCAGTCTGTTCCGGTTGCTTTTTTGTTTCTGCCTGCGCTTCTGCCGCGCCTTCCTGAGCTGGCTTTGCTTTTGTCGGCGCTACTTTCTGCGCCTTCACTGCTTCCGTCTTTACGTGCTTCTTGGCGGCAGCGGCGGCGGGTTCGGCCCCCGTCTTTTTATCCAGCGTTTTGTCGGTCTGTGCGACACCTGTCGCCACCAGCAGTAACACGAACAACAAGGTCCTCCTCATGACTTCTCCTTTCGGTTCCTGCGGTTTTTAAGGTCGGCAATCCATTTCACGACCTCGGTGTCATCCGGAGCAAGCCGGCTGTATGCCTGGTAATGTTCCAGAGCGCACGCGTAATCCCCGAGATATAGATCGCACAGTATGGCCAGGTTCCTGTGCGCGTAGTGGAAGTCAGGGAACTGTGCCAGCGCCGCCTCATAACTGCCGCGCGCCTTCGCAAACTCTCCCTTGCGCCGTTGCACCAGGCCGAGCTCGTTGTAGGCGGCGAGGTGGTGTGGATTCAATTCCAGCGCCTTGCTCAGGCTGGCCTCGGCGTGGTCCAGATCCCCGGTGCGGGCGTATGCAATGCCAAGGTTGATGTGCGCTGCCGCTGTTGTGGGCGCCTGTTCGGTTACCTTGACCAGCAAAGGGATAGCGCGATCGTATTGCGCCGCTTCGAGCATGCGCAACGCCTCGTCGTATTCGGCGCGCACCGCGTCCGGGACGGGCGCTTGCTGCGTTATCGTGACCCCATTTGCATCCCGCGTGAAGTCCGGAAGTGCGGTCGGCGGTGGTGGTGGTGGCGGCGGCAGATTCGTCTTCGTCGATTTGGCGGTCACCGTGCGTTCAGCATCCGGTACGCAGCCCAGCGCGAAGAGCAAGGCCAGCAAAGGTAGCGCGAGGCAAATCGCTCTTAGTGATCGGATCTTATTGCGGATTGGCATTTTTCACCGCTCCTTGGTTTGCCGCCATCGGCGCCGGGTGTGTCGCGTCCGGCTTGCTCGGCGTTGTGCCGGCTCCGGGTGCTGGCTGCGTCGTCTGGTCCGTGTTGGTCGGCGTTGTACCGCTGTTGCTTGGTGTCGTGCCGCTGTTGTTCGGTGTCGCGCTGGTGTTATTCGATGTCGTGCCGCCATTGGTCGGCGTTGTGCCGGCATTGCTCGCTGCCGCTGCCTGGATCGCGGCCTGCGCTAATGGCGATTGGTACACGTAACGATCAATTGTGCCGATGAAGCCGCTGCTCATTTCGTTTTTCGCGTAGCGGCCCGGCACCATCTCTGCGAGCCTGCTTAGACTCTTCTCAGTCCACGTGTTGAAGACGCCGGCGTGCAGAGATTCCATGTTCTTCTCGTGTACCTTGATGGCTTTCTCCTCGAATGGATACGCTGCCTCATCGAGGTCCGCCTCAAACTTTTCCAGGTTCGCACCCTTCATATCGGCGGGACGCTCAGACTCTTTCAGTGAACGGCTGAAATCGAAATAAGTCTCGGCCATATAAAACGTGGCAGCTGCCGTCACGTCGGCGATTTGATAATCCACCAGACCAGTCATGGCCTTAATGGTGGCATCCATGCGCGTCCGTTTCTCTTTCAGGCTGGCCTCGAACGGTTGCCGCAACTTAATGGCCACGCAAGCCTGATAGAGCTGCTCCGCCAGGACCAGTGCTGAGCGGCCCGCGAGCGTGCGCGTCCGCCCGGTCCTTTCCGATCCGCCCGCTGCGTCAAGACTCACGATATTCATCAGTTCTTTCTGGTAACTAGAGTCGTTGTGCGCCGCTTTGTATATTTCGGAAATCTTGAAGCGCGCCTCGAGGGCCATCTCGAGCGGCTTCGGAAAATCTGTGACGTAGCGTTGGTACGCAGCCAGCGCCTTGTCGCTTGCGTTGGACTGCTGATAGAGATCGCCTGCCACCAGCAGCGATTCCCTGCGCACTGCCTCATCTGTGGATTCCGATGCCAGACGCTCATACTCTCCGGCGGCGTGCGCCAACTCGCCGCTCTCACGGTAGGCGCGTGCGATCAGCCTGGTGGCCTCGCCCGCCATTTTGTGTTTGGGATAGGTGCTGCGAAAAGCTTCAAGCACACCGGCGGCGGCCTTCCAGTCCTTCAACTCAATCAGCGCGCCGCCTGCGTCGTATTCAGCCGTTGCACGGATTGTGGAAGTAGGGGCTGCCGTGCGAATCCTCAGGAAGTGATCGGCGGCAGCGCGATAGTCCTTCGCGTCTCTTGCAATCTCACCCTGCTTGTAGATGGAAGCTGCCAGGTTGTCAACGAACTTGGCATGCGACTCATCGCTCTCCGGCGTGACTGCCAGCACCTGCGTATAGGCTTTTTCGGCCTGCGGATACTCGGCGAGTTCGAACGACCCGTGTGCAACCACAATCCACGCCGAGCGTCTGATGGGCGTCCCCGCGCCCGGATATTTATCGATGACGCGTTGGGCGGAGGTGACGGCGGGGCGAAAGTCCTTCATCTCGTATTGGTCATCGGCGGCTGCTCCCAGGACCGCCGCGGCCTGTGCGTGGGTCGGGAACGTGTCCGCGAATTTGATCGAGCTTGCGATCGTATCGTGCTTGACGGCCTCCAGATTCTCCTTGGCTACGACCTTTAGCTGCTCGCGATAGGCGTAGACTGCGGCGTAACCAGCGGCTGGCGACTGAGCGTTTGCCGGGTACCCGTAGGCCGTGCGCTCGTACTGTTTGGCCGCTTCGCCGAAATCTTTGTTCTCAAAGAGAAGGTCAGCCATCCGGTAGTTGATTGCCGGCGACTCTGCGTCCTTTGGGAAGGAGTTGAGATAGTCTCCGTACCAACGGAGGGCCTCGTGATAATTCGCCAGCTTCTCGTTGGCATCCTGCGAGCTCTGATACTCAGCGTGGTAATGCGTCGCCAGGTCCTTCAGGTCCGCCTTCAGGTAAGCGATCGCCTCCGGCAACTCTTCCGGCTTGTTGTGCTTCCAGTATTCCGCCTGCAGTCCATACTTGGACGCAAAGTCCCGCTTCGACTCCAGAACCAGCTTGGGGAATCCGCCCTTGGTGAAAGTTTCTACCACGCGCATGCTGAAGCGTGGGGCAGCTGGGTGGAAAGGATGGAGCGTTATAAAAGCGTTGTATGTTTTCGCGGCGTCATCGTAGCGCAGTTTCACCAGGTAGTACTCGCCAAGATTGCTGTAAACGCGGTCTTCATAGGCTCGACTCTTGGTGCTGGTAAAGTACTGCTGGACCGCATCCGGCCCGCCGAGGTTGCTGAAGCTCAGGCTGACGGCCCGAAAAGTATCGGCGACGCGGCGTTCGTCCTCTTTCTCGTGCTTCTCATCGAAGTTGTAGCCGGTCGAGACCTTATAGTCGAGCAACGCCATATAATTCTGCACGGCCTCTTCGTATAGATCCTGCTTGTAGAAAGTCCAACCGAGCTTATAGAGAGCGAGTTCGTAGTATGAGGAATGGGCCCCCAGATTCGTGATGGCTGAATAGGCGTTTTCAGCATCGCGAAATTTTCTGCGCGTAAAGAAGTACTCACCCCGCCGGAACTGCACTTCGTCGAAGTGCACGGAATTCGGGTTCGCGCGTATGGCGCGCTCCATGGTTTCCATGGCCTCTTCGGTGCGGCCGAGTTCGTCATACGCTCGCGCCATCTGATAGAGGACCTGGTCGCTATCCTTATATTGTGGGTACTCCTTGAGCAGCTTTTTATAGAGGGCGATCGCCTCCAGAGGACCTTTAGGAGTTGCGTCAGCGCCTGGCACTTCCGTCGACGTGGCCGCACTATTGCTGCTTGCCGGGATCTTGCTCTCCGCAGTTGTGCGCCGCTCAAATTCCTGATCGGATTCCCCACGGCCCGCGCGGACAGTTGTAGCAGCCGAATTGGGCTTTTGATCTGGTTTGCTCTTAGGTGCCTTAGCGGACTCAGGAGCCGGCATCGGCTTTGCCTTGCCCTCGCCTGTGTGTATGCCGTACTCCTTCTCGAGTTCCAAGTCGGCGAGACGACGAATTGCCTCGGGCGTCATCGGGGTCTCTGGTGATTCCTCGAGAAATTTCCGGTACTGCTGCATGGCTTGATCGACGCTCTCTTTCGTATCCGCGTCCTTTACGTCCGGAGCCACTTTTTGCAGGTCTGCCAGCGTCCCCTGCGTGTTAACCGGCTTGTGATGCGCGGTGCAGCCGCCGAGGAAAGCCGACACAACCACGATTGGAATGGCGCGTCGAAGCATCATCGTCCCCCTGCGCCAGACTCGGCGCGCGAAGCTCTATCGTAGCTATCGGCGACGCCGAAGCGAGCCTGAATTTGCTGGGCCACCAGGCGGTCCCGGCGAGCCTCAAGCTGGTTGACAGCGACGTTCTCGATCATCTCTCCCTGCCGGGCCATCAAGAGATCGACGTTCTTTAACGCGCTGCCAACGCGTTTACGGAGCTGTGCAATCTGAGCGTCATATCCGACGTAGCTGTGCGTCGCCGCCTGCCTCGTCCTGACGAAGGCTTCATGCTGCTGGTTGAGAGCGTCCACCTGGGTATTCAAGTCGTTGAGGTGATCAAATGCCGTGGTCAGCCGCTTGGGGTACTCGGTTTCCACGCGCCACGTGAGTACACCGCGAAGGCGGGCCAGGCGCTGCCGAAGCGCGACTGATTCGGAACTATCAGAGTTGCCGAGCTGTTTTTCGATGAGTGCGATGCGCTCGCTGGCGTTCCGCTCGTCCGTGGTTGCCAGAAGTTCCGGCCGCGGCGCAGTAAGCATGGCGTGCAAGCGATCGTCGAATTGCTTGCGCTGCTGGAGCCGCACACGCATCCTCGAATCCAGCTCCCGAAACTTGGCGTCAATCTTCGGCAGCAGCGGCTCATAGTTCTGTTTACGCAGCCGGATGATATCGTCGAAGGCTTCAAGGCTGGCCTGGAAGCCGATGAGCTTCGATCGAAGGTCCTCAAGGTCAAGATAGTTGTGCAACGCGGTCTGGAAATCGTGAGACGCCATGAGCGCCATCAGGTAGTATGTTTCCGGCGCACCGGGAAGCCCGCGCAAGCGGATGACCCAGGTTTGGTCCTCGCGGCTTTCTTCGCGGATCAATGCTTTGAGAAATCGCCCTTCCCTGATGCTATTGATGGATGCGTCTACCTTTTCAATTTGGTTGCTGTACTGCTCGAGCGCGCGACCATAGGTGAGTGCGGCGCGACCGTATAGCTTCAGGTCCGCATACGTGTGCGGCACGGCAAGCAGTGCTTCCTGAACCGCGATATCCGTTGGCTCACGATCGGCCAAAATATTCCAGGGAACCAGAGCACGGTCAAACTGTTTGGACGAAGTGTCTGCCCAGCCGGCCCGCAGCAGAGCTTCGTTGGAGAACGGTCCATCGAGCCGGACGCGGTCGAGTGCCTGTTTAGCCCGCTCAAAGTTGCCCGATTCGAAAAGGATGGAGCCAAGAACCAGGTTGGCCTTGTCGCGGATCGCGAGGCCAGCGGGATCATTTGCCGAAAGCTGTCCGGCCTTGTTCAGTTGCTCTACCGCTTCCTGGTTTTTACCTGCCTGCAACATAGCGATCCCTAAGTTATAGGAGACAAACCCGGCAAGGCTCGGATCGTTCTGCAGGTGATTGAGCACTTCAATGGCGTCGTTGGGCTTGTCTGTCGCCATGTAGATGTTCGCCCGCAGAAACTCGACATCGTTCTTTATCTTTGGCGGGACAGTACCCTGGATCCGTCCGAGCGCCTGCAGCGCATCGTCGAGCTGGTCCTTCTGGAAGTGAATGCGGGCGAGCCTGAAAGCGGCTTCGTTTCGTACGGCTTCATCGACGGCACCTTCAAGCACCCGCTTGATAGCCCGCCCAGCTTTGTAGTGCATGCGGTAGTCGAGCTCGAAATCGCCGACTGAGAATTCGGCCTCGCCGATGTTGCGGTGAAGCGTATCGAGTCCGGGCTCATCCAGCCGATGGTACTGTTCGAGTTCGGTATCAAGCCGCTGGATTGCTTCAAAAAACTGGCCCTGGTAGGCGTGATAGAACGCTTCGTCGAAAAAGAGATCGTCTTTCTGGCTCCCAGGCTGCTTCTGGTTCGCAGGCTTCTCATTCCCTGCCGGCTTCTGGTCTCCAGCCGAGGCGGGAGCGGCAGCTATTGCCAGGGCCAGGCCCAGTCCGATGATGCGGCGAGTCGCTCGCATCGATTACAACTCCCCAAGCGCGATCGGGGCGCTGCCGGCATCCGGTCCGGCCACTGTGAGTTCCACCAGCTTTGGCTTAACTTCCTTGCGGAACGTAAAGTGGTCCGTGCGGTTGAAGTCGCCACCGCTCTTAAGCTTGCCATCGACAAGCACGTTGAGCTTGTGGTCTCCCGTGGCCACATTGCCGACGTAGATCCGTTGCACGCCACCCTTGCGCAGCGCCTCGAGTTCCTTGGCGCTATAGATGTAGTGCGCAACCAGCTGACCGTCGATCTGAAGCCGAACGGCATCGAGGCGCAGTTCGTCGCCCTTGGCCAATGCGACGAAGATCGCGACCTGCGTACCTGACGGGTAGAGCAGTTTTTCCTCCAGCTGGTTCAGCTCCGCCGCAATGCTGAGGACGTCTGATTTGGTCTGCTGGACCTGTTCGTCGAGGTCCCTCATCTGTCGCTGGTCAGGATTGGCAGCGGCGGCTTTCTGTTCCGCCTTCTTGGTATCTTTCTGCCCGGCGTCTTTGCTTCCCTGCACCGGCGCAGCCTGTAATGCCGAGAGCGCTACACACGATAACGCCAGAACCAGAGCACTCAAAACCGATAAATGCGTTTTTTTCATCTACGTACTCCCACGCAGCCCTTAGACAGTCGTTTCCGACGTCACTAAGTATTGGGCAGATTGCCCGGCGGCAACAACAGTACACGGGTGCTAAGGTCTTCTCTATACGGGTGTCAATACCTCCGTCCTAAGGAGTACACGGGTGCTAAGTCCTTTCCATCGGAGCGTCTGATACCTCCGTGCAAAGCGCGCTTATTGGCCAGGGACGAGCGCCCATGGCAGAACCGGTGGTGCGTAGCGGCCAGCCAATCCGTATAACAATGCAACCTGCGAAGCTTGATCCAGACGCGAAAGTGCGAAGAGAATCTGGTCGGACGAGTATAAGGCCTGGAATCCTTGTGCGATTATGACGAGGAATTGATCGCGCGGTGTTACAAGCAAAGCTAAAAACGCGATAGTGTTGGTCTCGCAGGCTTGTTGGAGTCTATTTTTCCGCGAGTTTCCTTCCCACGTTCAAGCTGTCGAAGTTGAGTATCGTGTTGAGCACCAGCGGATAGCTGCCTATGGTTTCAGCGCGATAGATGGGATTTGTGGAAAACAAAACGATATGGCCGCTCCCTACCGGCACGTCAACCACTGCGGCATGCTGCGCGATCTCGTTCCCGCCTTCCACCAGCCCCGAGATCAGCAGATCTTTCGCATCGGCGTAGCGGAAGATTACACGCGGGCGGCTGGCCGGCGGAATGACCGCAAAGTTGTTCCGGCGCTGTTCGTCGGTGAGTGGCTGCGGTTCCCAGATTTCGGCGTGCGGCTCTTCCGGAGCTTCCGCGCCTGGACGCCCCGGAGTGAAGTCAGGATCTTCTGTGCTGCCGCGTCCCGTCGGGCGCGGGCCCGGCTCCGAACCCAAGCGGCGTGGGCCGCCGCGGCCTCCGGCAACGCTTGAGATGTTGAAAATCGGCCCGTTATCGCAGTAGACCGGCAAGTTATCGCTGAATCCGTATGCGATCGGGCTGGCAGTATCCATGTTCACTGATTTAAGGATCGAGCCGACGATCTTCATTTGTTTCGGCGGCTCGATAGAGACTCCGGGCGCCATGCGCAGATCCGCCGCGAGGTTTGCCGTGTTCATGACCGTCACCAGCACGCCGCCGTGCTGAACAAAGTTCTGCAGATGTTCTACGCCGCTCCATCCCAGCCCGGGCCGGATGTCCTCGGTCGAATCTTCTTTGCCGATGTTCGGCGTCTCCGGCGTGTTTTTCCACGGCAGCGCGTTTCCCCAACTCATCGGCAGACCGTTAATCACCGCCATGGTGTCGCCGCGGCCGGTTGGCGGGAAGAGGATCACATCGTATTTGGAACGGAGATCGTCATCTCGCGCAACCTGCTGTGTGTTGATGTAGCTGTAGGGGATCTCCATCTGGTCAAGGGCCATACGCCACCAGCCTTCACCCTGGGTGCTGAGCCATGTGTGCAACAGAGCGACGCGAGCGGCACGCAATGGATGAGACTTGACGGCAGGCGCGCTGGACAATCCTACAGCTTGCAGCCCCAGGGCTGTAACCTCCGACCGCAGCGCTTCTGTTTCGACCTTGGTGACAATGAATGACCCGCGCGCGAACTTGCGTCCTCCAGCTTCAAAGGGCTCCTCGGCAGCTTCGATTGAGGCGTTTTTCAAGCGATAGCGAAGAGTCGCCAGGGCCGTATCAGCGTTTGCATTGATCACAAAGACCGAGCTTCCGCCGCTGATGCCGCCGCGAACTTTGACCTCACTTACTTTTTCCATCGGTGTTTCTAGCACCTTGGCATCTATCACGCGCAGCACGCGGACGTTGAACAGCTCGCCAAAGGTCCAGCCGGTATCGTCATACGGAGTTTTCTGCGGATCATTCGGACTCCAGTACTGATGATCAAGCAGAGCGTCGGCAACGCGCGAATATGGCTGGTCCATGCGCACAATGTAGCTACCGGCGGGCAATTGAACGATGGTTGGCTGAGGCGGTGATTTGGGTTTGTCTCCCGCGCTTGCCTCTTTGCCGGCGGCGGCTTTCGCGCTTGCGTCTTTTGAGCTGGCATCCTGGGCGGCGGCTTCTTTTGCCGGAGCTTCAGGCGCCGGAGTGGCCGTAGGAGCAGCTTCCTTCGGCTGCTGCTCCGCCTGCGCCGGAGCTTCTCCTGGCTTCGCTTCCTTATCAGAAGAAGCGCCGGCGGGCCTGGCTGGTTTTTTCGCCGGCAGTTTCACCGTGAACGCAGCCGTGGACCGCGAAATCTCACATCCCTGCTTGCGCAGAATTTCCAGGAGAGCAGCTTGCGCGCCGGGCCGAAGATCGTCTGCCGGGAACACATAAGCGGCAGGGCCTTCTTTGGCCGGCTTTGAGACCGAGCGCTTCGCTTTCAGGTAAAAATTCTTCAGGAAGAATTCCTTCTCTTTGGCGAAGTAATGGAGTGAAGTGATAAGTCCGGTCTGCTCGTAGTTATTGTTGTTGCGTTGCGACCACAGAGCTTTCGGTAGCGGTGGGTCCTGGCGATACCAGGTGCGGCCGTACTCTTCCGGGCGAAGCTGGCGCTCCACGGTATCAGCGCCGCCGTTGCCGAAAGTCTCATAGAGGCGGCTGATGCCGTTGTGCATGGCGGCAATGAACATCAGATAGCCCGGCGACCAGGTATCGAAATTTCCATGGGTAAAAACGCCGGGCATGCCCAGGCGCGTCATGTCCATCACGTCGCGCCAGCCCAGAAGCTCCCATTCATTGGTCAGGATCGGATCCACCCAGGCATTGAATGGTCCATCACCCGCGGTATTGTCATAAAGATAGGGAACGGATTCGTGCAGATCGTGCAGGACCTGCGCCTTCCAGCCGACAAAAGTGTTCAGAACATTCTCGGTAAGCTTCAGGCTCACACCCATGGCATCGCGATTGTTGTCATGGGCCACATATTTGCCCCAATACATCAGCGGCGGGTAATAGTCTTTGGGATGGGCCAGGTGCCAGCGATACAGGTCTACCATACGGTCGCGGCCATCCACCTCGACGATCGGCGTGATCAGCGTGATAACGCCGTTGCGGATATCCTTTATATATGGGCTCTCGTCCACAGCCAGCCGGTAGGCCAGCTCCATCAACGCAGTTGGCGCGCCCGTTTCCGGAGAATGAATGGTCCCGGTAATGTAGTAGACCGGCACTGCGGCGCTGATAATGCGCTCAGCCTCGGCGTCATCCAGCTTGATCGTACGCGGATCGGCCAATTTGGCCAGCCGCAAACGGTTCTCTTCCAGATGCGCCAGGTTGGCTTCCGAGGAGACCGCCACCGCGATCATCTCCCGCCCTTCTTCCGTATGCCCTATGGAATAGACCTTTATGCGCGAGCTGGCTTTCTCCAACATGCGCATGTATTCATAAACCTGTTTTGAATAAGGAAGAATGCCGGGTGCGCCTTCAATGTCGCCTAGCACAGCCTTCGGTGTCGGGACGGTCTTTGAAGCAGGCAAGTAATCGACCAGCGGAGAGGCGAACATCGGCTGCGTGGTATATTCCAGGATCTTTTTGGTGTATTCGGCGTCGATCGCTTGTTTTGGATCGCGCCCCGGCAGGTCGTCGCCCGCTCTGACCACCGTAGTTGAAGCTGTAAGAAATATCAGCGCTAACAGCCCCCCGTACCACCTCCGATTCGCGGTTTTTCCAAAATTCATTCATCTCCCCCATAACACGACATGGCTTCGGATCAAGCAGTCTATCAGTCCGAGGGGCTTTGGCGAGGCCATTTTTTCTTGAAGACATCACAAGGCGTGCAAGCTCTTGGCAGGAAAAGTGCTCCATGCTTCGCAAGGTTTGTGACGTGAGTTGCCTGGCAATCGAACAAATTATGACCAGAAGCATAGTCAACTTGTTCGCGCAAAACAATATTTTGTTAGTTCGTTTTCACCTGCTCTATCATCACGCCCTGTTGAAATGTCCTCCATCGCTCCCTATCGCCATCACGCAGTAACTATTGAGGTGCGCCGGAATCGGCAGCCGCCAGTTGAATGTGCAGGACAAGAAGTGATGGCGCAGGGCCATGATCTCAGCTTGAAACACAGCATAGGTCGCAGCAACTTTAAAGCAATGAACCAGGAGGAAAATCACGAGCATGGAAGTCGCCAGCAACAGGCCGGCGCTTTCAATCAGAACGGAATTTTTGACAGGGATGATTCCCGATAAGTCTTTTAGACTCCATATCAAAAACCGAAAGCGTTCGACTTATGTGCATTATCTGAACTCTTGGTATAGCCTTCCGGTAGATTTCGCGTTTCATTGCTGCACTCACATTGACGGACCTGAACTTTACAACCAATGTAATAATGGAAGCCTTTTCAATCGGCTTTCTGGAGGCCAGAGATGAAGAGATGTATCTTTTTTGTTCTGGTAGTCAGTTCTTTGCTTGGCATGAGCACCTGCAAAAAACAGGAGAATATAGAGAAAGCGAATTCCTGGGTTGGAGTGTGGAAGCTGGATATGACCAGGTCTAAGCTCCACGAAGCTCCAAAGCAAGAGACAATGCAGATCGATACAGCCGGCAAGGACTCCCTTAAATATTCGATACGAGGCACCTCAGACGAGGGCAAGGAATACGTTGAAAATTATGATGGCAAGCTCGATGGCAATACCTATCCCGTTCTTGTGAACGGAAAAGAGCTGGGGAAAATTGCCTTCGCCTGGCAGTCGGAACGCGTATATACGGCCCAGGGTAAGGGGCTGGGGGGATCAACTCTGGAAGAGACAGCAACGCTTTCCGATGATGGCAAAACCATTACTATTAAAAGCCGTGAGGGTAAAGAAGAAGAGGAAACCGCTGTTTACATAAAGTAATTCTTTGCGCCTGCCGCACATCGCGAAAAAGAAAAGAGCATGGGTCTTGCATCGTGGAAAGATACGGCTGTTAGAGACGTTCGTTATGCCTTCCGGCAATTCGTACGCAGCCCACTCCTAACGTCCGTCGCAGTCATTTCCATTGCTGCGGGAATCGGTGCCAATAGTGCCATTTTCAGCATCATGAACCAGGTGATGCTCCGCTCATTGCCGGTGCGCGATCCGAAACAGCTCATCATTGTCACCGATCCCAACTCCGGAGGCGTTGCTGTTGGCATGCTCCCCGGAGTCCGCAAACTCTTGAGCTATGCCGAATTTGCGCATTTGCGAGATAACGCTGTAACGCTTAGCGGCGTGTGCGCGGCAGAGTCTGAACCTAACCGACGCCAGGTGCGAATCGGCGGCGACACTCCGGAAATAGCCAAAGCGCGCCTGGTTTCAGAAAATTATTTCTCCGTGCTCGGTGTAGATGCCGCTATTGGCCGCGTTTTTTCTCCACAGGATGCGCAAGCACCGGGCCAGGACCCATTCGTGGTCCTGAATTATGACTACTGGCAGCACAGGTTCAACGGGAATACCTCGGTGATCGGTACTTCGATTCACATGTATGGCGCCACCTTGAACGTGATTGGCGTGGCAGCTCGCGGCTTTCAAGGAACCAGTACCAGTGATCATCCTGACTTCTGGGTCCCGATGATGATGCAGCCGCTGATCATGCCCGGCCGAGATTGGCTGCACGAAGATTTAAATCAATCGCTCGAAAAGGTCATGTGGCTGCATGTTTTTGGCAGACTCAAAGATGGCATGAACCTGGCCAGAGCACAAACTGAAATGGATGTGCTCTTCCGCAATATTCTGGAAGCTGGTTATCCGGCAACCCTGGCGCCTGCAACCCGCAAACAAGCGCTCAATCAGCGGCTGGTCTTGCACTCTGCCAGTACAGGCACTTTCACTGGGCGCAATGAGTTGCAGCAGGAACTCCTGATTCTGCTGGCGGTCTCTACACTGGTGCTGTTAATTGCCTGCGCAAATGTCAGCAATCTGCTGCTGGCACGGGCGGCGGCCAGAAACAGAGAGGTCTGTATTCGTCTCTCCATCGGCGCTTCGCGTCGGCGTCTGATAGAGCAGTTCTTGACTGAGAGCCTGATGCTTGCGCTGCTGGGCGGGATCGCCGGTCTGGGTTTGGCATGGGGTGGCGCGCGTCTCCTGATGGTCCTGCTGTCAGGTCCCCAAAATCAGCTGCAAATTTCACCCACTATCGACCTGCACGTGCTCGGTTTCACCGTAGCTGTCACACTGCTCACGGGCGTTCTTTTTGGATTAGCCCCGGCCCTTCGCGGCACCCGAGTTGACCTCAATTTGGGACTTCGGGACACAGGGCGCGGGTTGACTCCTTCGGGTGGGCGACTGAATATGGCAAAAGGTTTGGTTGTCGCGCAGGTAGCTATCTCCTTAATGCTTTTGGTTAGCGCGGGCCTTTTCCTGCAAACGCTCTGGAAATTACAGGCAGTAGATTTGGGATATGCAAAAGAGCGGTTGCTGATGTTGACCGTGGACGGCGTAACGGCCGGGTACAAGGACGCACGCCTGGGAAATCTTTGGCACGAACTCTCTGACCGGATTCGCCAGCTACCCGGCGTGCGTGGAGTCACTTACTCGGCAAATGGACTCATGGGCGGGTCCGAGTCAGCCGATGAAATTGACGTAGAGGGCTTCACACCTCAGCACGATAACGAAAAGTTTTCTCGTTTTGATATGGTCTCTCCCGGATACTTTTCTACTGTTGGCATTCCTATAGTGACAGGACGTGAAATCAGTGCGCAAGATACTGCATTTGCTCCCCACGTTTGCGTGATCAATGAAGCATTTGCCAAGCTTTTTTTTGCTGGGCGCAATCCCATCGGAAGCCACGTTACGGAAAAATTTGGCGATAAGAAAAACGTGATGGAAGTTGTGGGCGTTTCCCGCAACGCGCGCGATCATAATCTGCGCACCGATGTACCGCCACGTTTCTATGTTGCCGCGGACCAGGGTATGGACGGCCCTTCCCCGTGGGCCATTTTTGAAATCCGCACCAGCGCCGATGAGCAACGCATGGTAGGTTCGGTACGCAAGACAATATTCGGAGTGAACCAGGACCTTCCCATTGACGATGTACGGTCGCTGCAGGACTCTCTTGATCGCACCAACGCACAGCCGCACATGATCGCCATCCTCTGCGTAGTCTTTGGAAGTGTAGCTTTGCTGCTCGCGGCCATAGGGCTTTATGGCGTACTTTTCTATAACATTGCCCGGCGCACCAATGAAATTGGCATTCGCATGGCGTTGGGCGCCGGAAGAGAACGTGTGGTCCTGCTGATCTTGCGTGAAGTTGGAGTGATGATGCTGATTGGGCTGGCTCTCGGCATGGTTCTTACCGGTGTGGGCACGCGTTTCATTGCGTCTCGGCTATATGACTTGAGCCCTCTCGATCCGCTGACAATCTTCTCCGCAGCCGGGATTCTGTGCTTTGTCGCTCTGATCTCCGGATGCTTGCCGGCCCTGCGCGCGACACGAGTGAATCCGATAACAGCATTGCGGTATGAGTAGGGCAGGCCAAAACTTCCGGCAAATCTGGATTCGGTATCAAGGAGCTTGCCCCGCAAGCATCTTCTCGATGATTTCGCACGCCGGTGAGCGCTGCTCTACCTCAATGAACTTCTGCGACATCCGCCGGGCATTGGCCAGAAAAGAGCCGTCATTCAGCAATCTATCTATAGAATTCCCGAGTGTGTCTGGTGAAACCTGCTCACGGTCCAGCCGCAGCCCAAGACCGTGATAGACCACGCGAGCGGCATTGCCCGGTTCATCATAGGCAAGTGGAATCAGCAGCATGGGAACACCCATAAAGATTGCTTCCTTCACGCTGCTGAAACCGCCGTGTCCAACCATCGCGGCACATTGCATTAATAGCTCGATTTGCGGGACATAAGGAACAAGCAATGCATTCTCAGGACAGTTGAAGCTCTCCGATTTTAGCGCGCTGCCAATTGCTACCACAGCCTGGATGGAAGGGCGCTGGCTTATGGCATCAAGCAACATTTGAAAGAAGCGGGCAGCTTCGGAGGCGGCCCTTACAGTCACCAGGCTGCCGAGGGCGCACAAGATGATGGGTTTTCCTTGTTGAAGACGCGACCACGGGAATGTAGTCTCCTCCTTGCGCTCGAGGTCAATCGAGGCCTCAACGAAAAAAGCACACGCCGGCATTTTGCGGCGGGGGAAGTCGAACTCCGGCGGACAAAACACCAGCTCCGGAAGCAAGGGACGCGGCCAGGTTTCAACCAAGAAATCTATTTTGTTCACAGGGAACCCGCAGTCGCGTGCCAGTTGCTTCAGTTCATCGGAGAAATCAAACGCTTTATTCCGGAGCCTGCGTCGGAGAAGAAGTTTTTTCCAGGTATATGCAATTTTTAGCCGGGAGCTCAGCGAGTTAGCAGGCATCAAGCTGGTTCGGAACGGCGGGACAGAGGAATCCTCCACTGAAATCAATGTGCTGGAAAATTGAACGACCGGAATACCAGAGCTTGGCGCTGCTATGCCCAGCCAGGGCATGCCGCTGGAGACCACCAGAAGATCAGGTTTTATCTCGCGAGTTGCGCGGTTGATCTCTCCCTTGCGAAGAAGATCACACATTCCCCGGACTCTGTTCCTGAGTTGGTCCACGCCATAAGCCTGACCTTGCGCCTCGGCGACGTCTTGCCGGGCCAGTTCCCCTTTTGGAAATACTTCGCGAAAGGCAGGCACCCATTCAAAGCCCTGCGTGCGAATGCGCTCTTCCGTATCGGGAATGGTGGCATAGTAAACGCGGTGTCCTCGATGCTGCAGTTTGCGAGCCAGGGCAAAAGTTGCGTTCATGTCTGCTGCCCAGTGAAATGGCATGAATACGATGTTGGCCATAGGTTTTCGCCGGATTTGCTAGAGCACTTGCGCTTCATGCCTGGCAGACTGAACAAGCGGCTTGAGCATGCCCCAATTCACGATTTGAATGTCGTGTTCCCGCAGAGCGGCTTTGAATTTCTCATTCATGACAATTTCAAAATCCCGCTGCCGCCACGCTGCGCCGTAAGCTTGCTGGTCCTGCATGATGGCCTGCAGCTCGGCATCGTCGAAGCCAACGTGAACAATCAGTTGATTCAATCCCGGCTGAAGCTCCCGCAAAACAGAAAAATAGTAGTCCTCAAGAGAATCCGGTGAAACCTGAGGACCCGCCTGAAAGAGTCCGTTGACAATGATATCCGTAGCTGTGGCCGGATCATCGGGAGATGAGTAGGCGTGCCAGTGTTCATCGATGAGAAAAGGCAGGCCGAACTGCCGGGCAACTTTCATATAACTGCCAATATATTCAGGCCGCGCGACGGAAAGCATGTGGCTGTCAAGATGGCTTGGATTGATGCCTGCCTGCTTTGCCAGAATCATCTGAGCAAAAATTTCTTCTTCAATCTCCTGCGGGGTGGCGCGCAGCAAACCATTTCTTGGCCAGAAGTGCCCCACCTCATCCGTGAGATTAGCAGTGTGAATTTTTTTCGAAATCGGTCCCCATTTGAAAGTTTTCCACTCGCTGATCAAAGTCGAGTGAATGCCAATGTCGTATTGCGGATGCTGGACCACCCATTGGGCCGCTTCAGGAAACCATGCGCAAGGAACCATGACACTGGCAGAGCTGACTGCTCCCACCTCAAAGGCGGCAAATGTGGCGGCATTCACCGAATGGCACATGCCCAGGTCATCGGTATGGATGATCAGGAGCTTGGAGCTGGAAGAATGTCCAAGAAGTTGTGCAATGCTTCTCACGGCGGAGGACAACTATACACGAACCAATGCAGAGCATGGGTGTGAAAGTGCCTCTGCTTGGCCTAAAGGACATATCACGCATGTCCAACGGGACGAAAGATCTGCACTAATATCATAAAAAATTCTGGAATTAGAAAATTTTAGCTTTTGGGTTGAGCGTGAGTAGTAGCGTGGCTATCATGCTCTGAGAAGTGCATCGGCTATAGACTTCCTTCGTCTCAAAATAGAACATCGCAAGTTTCAAAATAGAACGTCACAGCTAGCAAACCCAGCAAGTATGAGCAACCCCCTACTCATCAATGCCACTTGCTATCTCTAATCTCGTCGCTTTGCTGCAGAAGAGAGTTCAGGAGAACCCTGAGAGATCTGCTTACATCTTTTTGTCCGGCGAAGGTTTACAACAATCCACTCTAACTTTTAGCCAGTTACATGCACAAGCGCGGGCGATCGCGGGGTTGCTGCAATCTGTGGCGGAACGCGGTGAGCGAGCCCTGCTGCTCTATCCGCCAGGGCTGGATTTCATTGCGGCATTTTTCGGATGCCTTTATGCGGGAGTGATTGCGGTTCCGGCATATCCTCCGCGGCTGAATCGTAATGCCTTGCGCATTACTGTCATTGCGGAAGACAGCGAAGCAAAACTGGCATTGAGCACGACTGCGATCGTGCGCCGGTTGGAATCGCTCGCTGCACATACTCCTGGCTTGGGAAAAATGCGATGGTTGGCTACCGACGAGCTTCCCGATGGTATGGCAGAGAGTTGGCGAGCAGTTCCCATCGAAGCGGACGGACTGGCTTATCTGCAATACACATCAGGGTCTACTGATACTCCCAAGGGAGTAATGATCACGCATGCCAACGTACTCCATAACTCTGGTTACATAGCAAAAGCATTTCGACATTCTCAAGACGACCGTTCATTGAGCTGGCTTCCGCATTTCCATGACCTGGGACTGGTGCATGGAATCCTGCAACCGCTCTACTCCGGGTTTCCCGGTTATCTGATGGCGCCAATGTCATTCCTGCAGCGCCCGTTGGATTGGTTGCGGGCCATCTCGCAATTCCGAATCACGCATAGTGATGGACCAAATTTTGCCTATGAATTATGTGCGACGAAGATTTCCGAGAAGGAAAAAGCGGGATTGGATCTAAGCAGTTGGATCATGGCGCTGAACGGCGCTGAGCCCGTGGTTCCGGAGACGCTGGATCGCTTCGCCGCGGCCTTTGCCGATTATGGCTTTAAGCGAAGCGCGTTTTATCCAGCCTATGGATTGGCGGAAGCAACTTTGGTGGTCTCTGGAGCCAAGGATGAAACTCAAGCTGGTTGCTGCTGCGTAGTGGCTGATGCGCTGGAGCGCAACAAGATAGTTCTTGAGCAGAAAAGCCAACCGGGTGCTCGCATGCTTTCTGCATCAGGCATGTTTGGTCCGGGAATGGGTGTGGCTATTGTCGATCCCGAATCCAGCCGCCGGTGCGCCGACGATGTAATCGGGGAAATCTGGGTTTCCGGGCCGAGCATTGCGCTGGGTTACTGGAAGCGCGCAGAAGAGACCGAGCAGACGTTTGGAGCAAGGCTGGTGAACGGCAATGAACAGCGTTTTCTGCGGACAGGGGACCTGGGCTTTATTTATGAAGGGTATCTCTACATAACGGGACGGCTGAAAGAGTTGATCATTATCCGCGGGCGCAACTGTTACCCACAGGATATCGAGCGAACCGCGCGCGAGAGCTGCCCATCAATTCAGCTCGGCACGGGCGCCGCCTTTTCGATTCCGCTGGGAGCCGAGGAACGATTGGTGCTGGTGCAGGAGATCAGCCGGCATGCGCATGTTGCCGAAGAAGAGATTTTTGGCTCGATTCGCACTGCAATTGCCGAGGAGTACGAGGTTCAGACGCACGAAATCGTGCTGGTGAAGAGCGGCACCGTGCCAAAAACTTCCAGCGGAAAAATTCAGCGTCGGCTTTGCCGGGAAGACTTTCTTCAGGAGAATCTTGAAATCCTAAGCCGGTGGCACGCCCCTGCCGTCCAACTACATGATGACGAGGGTGAGCTGCCGTGCACGGCTGAACACATCCAGAAATGGCTGGCGCGCAAAGTTGCATCGACACTAGGGGTTCAGCAGGATCGCGTCGATGCCGATCAACCGCTATCGCGCTGTGGGCTCGACTCCATCCGTGCGATTGAGTTGGCGCTAGCGGTTGAGAAAAAACTCGGCATTACCTGGAGCGCTGCCACTTTCCTTGAAGACAAAACCATTGCTGATCTGGCAAAGGATGCGGTGGGGATTGCTGCAACGGGCCAGGGCTTTAAAAAAGGCCTTCCCGCTGCTCAACGTCAGACGGAGTATCCGCTTTCATACGGCCAGCAGGGCTTGTGGTTTCTGCATCAGCTTGCGCCAGACAGCACAGCATACAACATCGTGCAGGCCATCAAGATCAGATCTAGAGTTGATGTCTCAGCTCTCAAAACAGCATTTAAGGCACTGGTAAGCCGCCACGGTAGCCTGCGCACTACGTTTGCGATGGCAAATGGAAAACCTTTCCAGCGCGTGCACGAAAATGCTGAAGTTGCTTTCGTCCAGCAGGACGCCCGCGAATGGAATGATGAACAATTGCAGGAACGGCTCTCAGCGGAGGCCCACCATCACTTCGATCTCGAACGCGGGCCGGTCTTTCGCATACATCTGTTCACCCGGCTGCAAAACGAATACATTCTGCTGATCACAGCGCACCACATCATCATTGATCTATGGTCGCTGGCTCAGTTGATGCATGAACTGGGCCTTCTCTATGCTGCGGAAATTTCGGGCCAGCTTGAGTTTCTTCCTCCAGTTCAGCAGTACTCCGAATTTGTTTCCTGGCAGCAGGACATGCTTGCAGCAGAACAAGGCGAGGAGATGTACGCCTACTGGAGCAAGCAACTGGCAGGAGAGCTTCCCGTTCTCAGTCTGCCCACAGACCATCTGAGGCCGCCGGCTCAAACCTACAGAGGCGCTTATCATTCGTTCAGATTCGATGCGGAACTTAGCTCGAAGCTAAAGAAGTTGAGCAAGGATCATGGCGCCACGCTTTATGTCGTACTTCTGGCCGCCTTCAACGTTCTGCTGCATAAGTACACAGCACAAGAAGACATCATCGTGGGAACGCCGTTTGCTGGACGGGCCAAAGCCGAGTTCGCATCAACAGTCGGATATTTTGTGAACCCTGTGCCGTTGCGGGCTTCAGTTTCTGCTGCCATGGCTTTTGAAACTTTGCTTGCAGAGCTGCGGGCAACTACGCTCGGAGCGTTGCGGCACCAGGACTATCCGTTTTCTCTGCTTGTAGACCGCCTGGATGTAGCGCGCGATCCCAGACGGTCTCCTCTGTTCCAGATGATGTTCGCAATGCAGAGATCGCACCTGCTGCATGAAGAAGGATTGCCGCTGTTTGCACTGGGCGAAGCCGGAACGCGAATGAATTTAGGCGGACTGGAACTGGAGTCAATGTCGCTCCCGCAGCGCATCTCCCAGTTTGACCTGACGCTGATGGTTGCCGAAGGCGGAGATGATCTGGCCGCCGGCTTTGAGTACAACGCTGATCTCTTCGAAGCGGAGACCATCCGCCGGATGGCCAGGCACTTTCTGAGCTTGCTGGAAATCATCGTCGCGAATTCTATTCAGCCAATCTCTTCTTTCTCGCTGCTCACACCAGCTGAGTGCAGGCAAATTGTTGAGAGCTTTAATCCTGCACCACGCGAATTTCCAAGTTGCACTCTGCATGAATTGTTTGAGAAACAAGCCGCACGCAAGCCTGAAACTTTAGCTCTTATCTATGAAGAGCAGCGAGTGACTTACAAGGAATTAAACGAGCGCGCCAATCAAATAGCACATTATCTGCGTGGAGTTGGAGTGCGGCGCGGATCGCGAGTAGGACTTTGTCTTGAACGATCGATTGAAGCGATTGTCTGCATGCTGGGAATTCTCAAGGCCGGTGCAGCCTACGTTCCTCTTGACCCCAGGTATCCGAAATCCCGGCTCAGCTTTCTAGTACAAGACGCTGATGTTCAAGTCGTGCTGACACAAACAGCGTTGCTGCAGTCAGTGCCGGAAAACCAGAAACGGCTCATATGCATAGATGGCGAAGCAGCGGTGATCCTCGGCCAAAAGGCTGAGAATTCGCGCAGCAACGCAAATGCTGAGGATGGAGCCTACGTCATTTATACGTCAGGATCAACAGGGCGGCCGAAGGGCGTTGCGGTGGGCCATGGCGCGGCCAGCAATCACACGCAGTGGATCATGCGCGAGTTTCCTTTGGGAGAGAACGGGCGTATGCTGCACAAGCATTCGATCAGTTTCGATGCGGCACTGTCGGAAATACTGCATCCCTTGCTCAGCGGAGCAATCCTCGTGATCGCGCCTCCCGGCGCGGAATATGATCCTGGCGCGCTGATTCAAATCATACGGAAGCAGCACGTGACCGCCATCGACGCAGTCCCAGCAATGCTGAAGGCCCTTATAGAGAATGACGAAATTACAAAATGCACGGGCCTCAGGCTGACTATAAGTGGCGGTGAGGCGCTTGCATCTGAGATCCAACAAGCAGTCCACAAGCGTCTCAACTGGGTCCAGCTGGTAAATGCGTACGGTCCGACCGAAGCTGCCATTACGACAGCGTTTTACAGATGCAATCCCCAGGACAAAACTTCCGTTCCTATCGGGAGGCCAATCTCCAATACCCAGATCTATATTCTCGATCAGGCGCTTCAACCTGTACCAATCGGCGTGGTAGGGGAAATACATATTGGCGGCCAGGGTCTGGCGCACGGCTATCTGAATGCGCCCTCTATGACGGCGGAGAAGTTCATACCTGATCCATTCAGCGGCAAACCAGGGTCGCGTCTCTATAAAACAGGAGACCTGGGCCGTTATCGCCTAGACGGAAATATTGAGTATCTTCAGCGAGCAGATAGACAGATCAAGGTCCGCGGCTTCCGTATTGAACTCGATGAAATTGAAGCGGAACTGAACAAACACGAGGCTGTTGATGATGCGGTGGTGATTGCCAGAAGCCGTGCCGCAGGGGGTAATCGGATTTTGGCCTATGTGACCTCGCGGCGGGGCGTTACTTCTGCATTATTGCGAAGTCATTTGGAGACGACCCTACCGGGATACATGTTGCCGGCTGGAATCATGGTGCTTGATCAATTTCCCGTCTTGCCCAGCGGCAAATTGGATTTGCGTGCCCTGCCCGAACCGGAACGAGAAGTTGGTTTTGCGCCACCGCAGAACCAAGTTGAAAATGAACTCGTCACGATCTGGCAGGAAGTTTTGCACCGGAAAGACATAGGAATCCACGACAATTTCTTTGCGCTGGGCGGAGACTCGATCCTGGCTATTCAAGTGGTTGTGCGCGCGCGAAATGCCGGCCTGGAAATCACTCCGGCGCAGGTGGTCCGTTTCCAGACGGTCGCCTCACTCACCTCGATGGCGAAGCGCTGGGTCGAGATATTGGCTCCTCCAATTCCGCAGGATGGCCCGGTACCGCTTACTCCCATTCAACGCTGGTTCTTTGAACAGGAATTACCGAACTTCCATCATTACAACCAGGCGGTTGCGCTGGAGATAAAGAGCCCTCTGAAAATAAACATCCTGGAAAAAGCGTTCCAGGCCCTCCGGACAAATCACAGCGCATTGCGGATGCGTTTTCAGCGAACGGAACAGAGATGGCGGCAGACAAGCTCAGCGCTCGTTAATCATCAGGTGCTGCGGCGTGAATTTCTCTCCGGCTCAAAAGAAAATCACGCCAGAGAGATTGAAAGGGCTGCGAACGAAGCCCAGAGCAGCCTGAATTTGGAAGCAGGTGACCTGGTGCGCGCTGTGTACTTCTATGGTGGGACTGGCTGCTCTCACCGTTTGCTGATTGTTATCCACCATCTGGCGGTTGATGGAGTTTCCTGGCGCATCCTGCTGGAAAATCTGCAGAAGAGCTATGACCAATTGGAACGTGGCGACAAGGTCAGGCTGGCGCGTGAGATGCTTTCCTTTGGTCAATGGTCTGATCTGTTATTGCAACAGGCACAAACGGGAACTACGCTCGAAGAACTGAGCTACTGGACAACACAGGCATTCAAGACCATCAAACCGCTGCCCAGGGACTTTGATGGAGAGAACACCGCGGAATCTTCAGAAATTTTCTCCATTGCGCTTGGTCCGGAAGACACCGAAACGCTTCTGCATCGGACCGCGCATGCATATCACACACAGATCAACGATGTTTTACTGTCGGCGCTGGGGCAAGCGCTGGCGGATTGGGTGAAAACGAAAACCGTTCTCATTGACATGGAGGGACATGGGCGGGAAGAAATCATTCCCGGATTGGATTTATCAAACACCGTTGGATGGTTCACCACAATCTTCCCTGTGGTGCTGGAGTTGGAACCTCACTCGGCGCCGGGTGAATTATTGCGCTCAGTCAAAGAGCAGTTGCGCCAGATCCCGCGCAAAGGGATAGGCTATGGCCTGCTCCGGTATTTATTGGCAAAACCCATGCCGCAGTTCCCGCAGGCGGAAATCAGCTTCAACTATCTAGGGCAGTGGGACCAGATATGCGCGGAATCTTCCTTATTTAGGCTGAGTAATGATCCTGTAGGCCCGATGCGGAGCAGTCGGGGCCGGCGCAGCCATTTGATTGAAATTGACGCCTATATAAAGGATGGGCGTCTGCAGGTGGAGTGGACCTACAGCCGGAATGTGCATAGTCAAGAATCTATGGCCCAGATGGCAGGCAGCTTCATTCATCAACTGTCCCGCTTGGTCGAGCATTGTGCTTCACGCATAGAGAGCGAACACACGCCTTCAGACTTCGCGCTGGTCAAACTAACTGAGCGGCAGCTTGAGCGGCTGCAGAAGGCATACGGCGGCATTGCCGATATATATCCGCTTTCACCAATCCAGCAAGGGATGCTCTTCCACAGCCTGCTCAAGCCGGGTGATGGAACATACTTGACCCAATTTGTGTGTGAGCTGACCGGCAATTTGAACAAAGAGACATTTCGTGCGGCATGGCAGCACGTGGTGAACAGCCATTCTGCATTGAAGGCATGTTTTGAGGCGGAAATTGTTTCTGACGAGCCGGTGCAGGTGATTGCAAATTCAGTTGATCTGAACTTTCATTACGACGATTGGAGCGGCGCGACTGGCGCGGAGCGGGAACATAGATTGCGCGAGTTCCTGAAACAGGACCGCGAGCGGGACATCAATCTGAAAGCAGCTCCACTCATGCGCTTTGCGCTGTTTCAAACGGAACCGTTCTGCAACATATTTATATGGAGCAGCCACCATCTTTTAATGGATGGATGGTCGCTTCCCATCATTTTGAAAGACATCTTTGCGGCCTATGAACGAATACAACACAGCCATCAGCCGCAGATAAAGCCAGGGCGTCCGTACAAGAATTACATCGGCTGGCTCAAAGCGCAGGAGCGCAGAGATGCAGAAGCGTTCTGGAGTCATCTGCTGGCAGGTTTTACTGCTCCTGTCTCGCTGCGAAATCTGCAGAGTACAGCAACAATCCGCAAGGCAGAAGAATTCATCGAGCAGGAGATACGCTTGCCGCGAACGGTAACCGAGTTGCTGCAAGCTGTCGCGCGCAAGCATCAGTTGACCTTGAGCGCTCTCGTCCATGCAGCATGGGCACTGCTGCTCAGCAGCTATGCCGGAACCCGCGATGTTGTCTTCGGCATGGTGGTTTCCGGTCGCCCTGCGGAGATCGCGGATGTTGAATCCATGGTGGGTGTATTTATTAACACGCTGCCAATACGCACACATGTCACCGGCGAAGCTGACCTGGTTCCGTGGGTAAAAGAGCTGCAGATGCAGCAGGCAGAAATCAGCCAGCACAGCCATGTTCCGCTGGCACAAGTACAAGCATGGAGTGAATTGCCGCGGCGAACAAGGTTGTTTGAGAGCATCCTCGTCTTTGAAAACTATCCCGATATCGAAGCGGCACGCTGGCTGAATGGCTCTCCGGATGGAATTCAGATTAGCAACGTTCGGGCGCTGGAAAGATCGAATTATCCCATCACGGTCTGGGTGATGCCTGGCCGCGAGATTTCGCTGAAGATCGGGTACGACGCCTCGCACCTCGATTCTGCAAAGATGACGGACCTGCTGGACGATTATCGTGCGTTGCTGGAATCAATGGCCGCCAACCTGCAGAGTAAAGCTACTGAACTATTACGAGCAATCACCAGAGTCAAGCAAACACCGAATGCCAGAACCGGGATCGATGAATTGCAAGATGCTCCGGTGGTCTCGGCTTCCGCTGAATAAGTCATGAATGGAGACCACAAGTTGTCTGAAAGCTTAGTCCAAGTTGAAGCAACGATATGGAGTGCTGGACACGCCATACATCAGGGGTTTGAGGAGCAGGCAGCGCGTTTTCCGGAGCGAATCGCCGCGGTTTTCGAAGGCGCCGAGCTGACATACCGCGAACTGAACCAGAAAGCGAACAAGGTTGCTCATTACCTGCAACAGCGGGGTGCCGGGCCGGAGATTGTTGTCGGCCTATGCGTGGAGCGGTCGATCGAGATGCTGGTGGGCATGCTGGGAATTTTGAAAGCAGGAGGGGCTTACCTGCCCCTTGATCCGCATTATCCCAGAGAGCGGCTGGAATTCATGCTCTCTGATGCAAAAGCAACAATTGTGCTGACGCAAGGAAAGTTTGCTGAATGGTTTGATCACCCAGTCGGCGAGATTATTTGTCTGGACCGGAATTGGCCTGAGATCGACCAAGAAGACGATGCGAATCCTCGAGCGCTGACCTTTCCAGAAAACGCTGCTTACGTGATCTACACCTCTGGTTCTACAGGCAAGCCAAAAGGAGTGATCGTCAGCCATGCAAATGTGGTCCCTCTGTTCATGACGACCCAGGAATGGTTTCAGTTCTCCCGGGACGATGTATGGACGCTATTCCATTCTTATGCTTTTGATTTCAGCGTGTGGGAAATCTGGGGCGCGCTTCTTTATGGCGGCAAATTGGTCATTGTTCCTTATTTTGTCAGCCGCGCTCCGGAAGTTTTCTATGAGCTTTTACGGAAAGAGCGAGTCACGGTACTCAACCAGACGCCTTCGGCATTCCGGCAACTCATTCGCGCGGAAGAAAAATCCAAACACTCTGCTGGCTTATCCTTGCGATATGTGATTTTCGGCGGCGAGGCCCTGGAGTTGCAAAGCCTCAAGCCATGGATTGATCGACATGGGAATGAGAATCCAGGCCTCATTAACATGTTTGGTATTACCGAGACTACCGTCCATGTGACATTCCGCCGAATTCGGGAAGCAGACCTGCGGGCACAGTCCGGCAGCGTGATTGGCAAGGCAATCCCAGACCTTCAGACGCATGTTCTGAATGATCAACTCAATTTAGTGCCAGAAACCGGAGAACTCTATGTCGGCGGGCGAGGTGTTGCGCGCGGTTATTTAAACCTGCCACAGCTTACAGCCACAAGATTTGTCCCTGACCCCTTCTCCAGCGAAGCGGGAGCGCGGCTTTACCGGACTGGCGATCTGGTGCGTCTGGCGGAAGACGAACTTGAATATATCGGTCGTGTAGATCAGCAAGTGAAGGTGCGCGGGTTCCGCATTGAGTTGGGCGAAATTGAAACGATGATCATGCAATTTCCCGGAATGAGGGAATGCGCAGTTATAACCGGCGATGACGAGAACGGCGGGAAAAGGCTTCTTGCCTACATCGTTCCTACAGGCACACTCGCAATCGAACGCTTGCGTGGTTATTTAAAGGAGAAACTGCCGGATTATATGGTCCCGACAGTCATCGTCCCGATACAGCAGCTGCCGCTGACTGAAAACGGAAAAGTAGACCGGCGGGCGCTCCCCAAGCCTGAACTGCAGCAGGCGGCGGCTTCGGACACTTACATTGCGCCGCGCACCGCTGTGGAAGCCACACTTGCAGAGGTATGGGCTGAGTCGTTAGGTCTGCGCAAAGTGGGAATCGACGACAAGTTTTTTGATTTAGGCGGAGATTCAATCCTAAGCATCAAAGTGCGGGCCAAGGCATTGGAGAAGGAGATTGATTTTTCATTGCAGCAGCTCTTTGAGAATCCTACCATTCGCACGCTTGCGCCCTATGTTACAGGAGCTGCATCTGCGAATGGAAATGCGCTTCGCCAAGGGCCGTTCACCATGATTTCTGACGATGATCGGAGCAAGCTGCCTTCAGACGTGGAGAATGCTTACCCGCTTTCGCAGTTGCAGGCCGGCATGGTGTTTCACAGCGAGTACAGCCCGGATTACATCGTTTATGTCAGCAGTCTTCATTTGCGCCTGCAATTTGATGCCGCGTTGCTGCAAACGGCACTCGACCAATTGGCTTTCCGGCATGAAATGCTGCGAACATCGGTTGCGGTAAACGGTTTTAGCCAGCCGCTACAACTCGTTCACCGTGCAGTGCGCCTGCCATTGCGGGTAGAGGATTTGCGCCACGTTTCGCCCGATAAGCAACAGCAGGAAATTGACCATTGGCTTTGCCAGGAATCACAGCGCCGGTTCAACTGGAGTGAAGCTCCGCTGTTCCGTTTTTATGTCCACCTGCGCAGCGATGATTCAATCCAGTTCAGCATGAGCGAACCGTTTCTCGATGGCTGGAGCGTAGCGTCATTGCTGACCGAATTGTTCGAGCGCTATTTTGCCTTGCTTAAGGAAAGTCCGCTTCGCACCGAGCTGCTCGCCGCTTCTTACCAGGATTTTATCGCCTTGGAACTGGAGGTGCTTCACTCAGAGCAATGCAGGAGTTATTGGGAACGGAATCTGATTGGTGCCACCGCAAGCCGCCTTGCCTGTAGAAAATCCACGCCTGAGGCTGGAACGCCAGCGGTCAAAAGACTGCCCGTTTCTCTCTCGCGGGAAGTTTCCGGCGGGCTGAAACAAGCAGCGCAAGCAGCCGGGGTCTCACTCAAGAGTGTTCTGTTGGCTGCACATATGAAAATAGTCGGCAGCTTGAGCGGCCAGACGGATGCGTTTACAGGGCTGTTGATCAATGGGCGTCCGGAAAAACGTGATGGCGAGCAGATCATTGGAGCTTTTCTGAATACAGTGCCGTTTCGTTTGCATTTGAGTAGCGGCACATGGGCGAATTTAGCGCGCCAAGCCCAGCAAGCCGAAAATGATCTGTTGCCCTTCCGCCGCTATCCGATTCAGGAACTCCAGCGCGTCCATGGTGCAGAACGCTTGTTCGACACGATCTTTAACTATACCCATTTCCACGTCATGGGCAGGCTGGCGGCGATACCTGGGCTTGAAGTCTTAGAGCTAAAAGGATCGGAACAAACCTATTACGCGCTTACGGCTCAATTCAGCATCAACGAGTTTTCATCCGTTGTGGAATTGGTGCTGGATTATCGCACCCTGGAACTTGAGGAAGAGCAGGTCAGGGAGATCGCCGGATTTTATCAGCGGGCGCTTTCTGCAATCGCGCCAGATCCTTCAGCTGCGCATGATTCGGTATGCCTCCTCGCAAAGGATGATTATCAGCGTTATGTCATTGAACTGAACGCCACTGCTGCACCGTTCTCCGCCGACTGCACACTGCACCAGCTATTCGAAAAGCGTGCGCAGCAGCTCCCTGAATCGCAGGCCGTTGTCTTTGGCAGCGAGACATTGAGCTATGGAGAGTTGGACCGCCGCGCGAACCAGCTGGCGAATTATCTGAAGCACCTCGGCGCAGGCCCAGAATCGCTGGTTGGAATTTGTGTAGAACGCAGCACAGCGATGCTGGTGGGCTTGCTGGGAATCCTCAAGGCGGGTGGCGCATATCTGCCACTCGATCCTGAATATCCGAAGGAGCGACTGGCCTTCATGCTGGATGATGCGCAGGTCGAGATCGTGGTCACGCAGGAGCAGATGCTTGACCGGTTTCCTCAGCGAAACATCCAACAGGTTTGCTTGGACTCCAACTGGCCTGCAATCAGCCAGGAACTTCCAGTAGGGCCGCGGGCCGGAGCTTTGCCTGAAAATCTTGCTTACACGATCTACACGTCCGGTTCAACCGGAAAGCCTAAAGGCGTGCTGATTGAGCACCGGGGTGTCGTGAATGTGATTGAGTCGGCAATTAAGACATTTGACAACGGGCCTAGCAGCCGGGTTGTGCAATTGGCTTCGCTGAGCTTCGATGCTTCCGTGCTGGAGATATTTACTGCTCTGCTCAGTGGCGCAACTCTGTATCTGGTGAGCCGCGAGACTCTGTTGTCAGGAACTGATCTTGGCGAGTTCCTTCGCGAGAATGCAATTACCACGATGGCGATTCCGCCTTCGCTGCTTGACCTGATTCCAGCAGGCGATTATCCGGCGTTGCGCTCCATTGTTGTCGGAGGTGAGGCATGCAACGCAGAGACGGCTGCGCGGTGGTCGCGTGGGCACCTCTTTTTTAATGCTTATGCGCCAACCGAGGCCACAATCTACGCCACGACCATGTTGTGTGCGAAAGGAGAGAGACAGCGTCCGCCGCTTGGCCGTCCGATTCAAAACATGCAGATCTACCTGCTCGATCAAAATGGCCAGCCGACACCAGCGGGTGTGCCGGGAGAACTCTATATCGGCGGGACAGGTGTAGCGCGTGGTTACTTGAATCGGCCTGAGCTGACAGCAGAGAGATTTGTTCCGCATGCATTCGGCATGCAGCCGGGAGCAAGACTCTACAGGACCGGCGATCTCGCGCGCTTCCTTGCCAATGGAAATATAGAGTTCCTGGGACGCACCGATCATCAGGTAAAAGTGCGCGGCTTCCGCATTGAGCTGGGAGAAATTGAAGCTGCGCTGGGCGAGCATCCCTTGGTGAGAGAAGTCGCAGTCATGGCCCGCGATGACCGGCCTGGCGAGAAGCGAATCGTAGCCTATATTCTTCCGCACAAAGGTCAACTGCCGTCTACGACCGAGTTGCGTAGCCACCTTCAGGGAAGATTACCCGACTACATGCTCCCATCTGCATTTGTCATGGTAGATTCCATGCCGCTGACGGACACGGGAAAGATTGATCGCTCTGCTTTGCCCGGGCCGGAGGAAGTAAGGCCGGGACTTGCGCAGAAATATGTTGCACCGCGAAGCGCATTGGAGCAGGTGCTGGCAGGGATTTTTGTGGAGATATTGAAAGTCGAGCGCGTAGGGATACAGGACAACTTTTTCGAATTGGGTGGGCATTCTCTTTTGGCCACTCAGGTGACTTCACGCATTCGGCAACTATTGTCAGTCAATCTTCCGCTCAAGAAGCTTTTTGAAGAGCCAACAGTCAGTGGTCTGGCAGAGGCCGCTTCCCGGGAGTCCGGCGACCCTCTGCGAATCGAACATGCTGCTGAATTATTGCTGCAGATCGCGGAAATGTCAGAGGAAGAAGCAGCAAGCATGTTGCAAGAGCCGAACCGCGCCAGAAGGCAGGAGGCATCATGAGCAGCCCTCTTGCATTTTCATCCAACAAGCTGGCTTTGCTGGAGAAGCTTCTGCGCCAGTACGGGTTTCGCGCCGGCAGTGCTGACAGAATTGCCCCGCGCGAACACCCAAATCATCCTGCTCCATTGTCTTTTGCCCAACAGAGATTATGGTTCCTGCAGCAACTTGATCCTGAAAGTCACCTGTATAACATCCATCTGCCAATCAAGATTGAAGGTGAACTCCGCGTTGCCGCTCTTGAGCAGAGCATCAACGAGATCGTCCGCCGCCATGAGGCGTTGCGAACCACTTTCAGGCAAGTCGGCAAAGAGCCAATGCAGTTCGTAAAGCCTTTCTTACGTGTGGAGCTTGTTCCCATTGAGATTTCCGGCGACAACAAAGTTAACGAATGGCTCAAGAAGGAGAGTCAGTTTATTTTTGACCTGAGCAGCGGGCCGTTGTTCCGCGCCAGGCTCCTGCGGCTAAGCATGAAAGAACATGTATTGCTGCTCACCATGCACCACATTGTTTCCGATGGCTGGTCTATGGGTATTTTGTTGCGGGAGCTTTGCGCTCTCTATGCTGCAGACAACGAAGTACCGGCCGAGCTCCATGATTTGCCGATTCAATATGCCGATTTCGCCGTGTGGCAGCAGCAGGAGTTGCGTAAATCTTCTCTGGCAAATCATTTTGCTTATTGGAAGCAGCAGCTTGCGGGGATTCCTGCAGTGCTTGAACTTCCCACAGATCGGCCACATTCAGCAAGTAGAACCTTTCGTGGTGCAGGGATTCCTTTCGCCATCTCCACCGAATTGACGGATGAACTCGTGGGACTCAGCCAACGTGAAGGGGCAACACTCTTCATGGCGCTGCTGGCGGCATTCAATGTTCTGCTATATCGCTATACCCATCAGGAAGATATTGCGGTAGGGACGCCCATAGCCCATCGTAATCACGCCGAAGTAGAACAGCTAATCGGGTTCTTTGTGAATACGCTGGTGATGCGCACCCAGTGCTCCTGTGAGCTTACCTTCCGCGAGCTTTTGCGGGAAGTCAAAGAGACGAGCCTCTCTGCCTATGCGCACCAGGATGTTCCATTTGAAAAGCTGGTTGAAGAGCTTCATCCGGAGCGCAGCCTGAGCCATTCGCCATTATTCCAGGTGATGTTCGATCTGCAAAATGCGCCGAGGCAGCCGATGCATCTGGAAAACTTGCGTTTGGCTCCTCTTCCGTTTGAGCCCGAAACTTCAAAGTTCGATTTGACACTTACATTCAATGAGACAGCAAATGGGCTGGATGGCGCACTCGAATACAGCACCGATTTATTTGATGAGGCCACAGTCCGGCAAATGGTTGAGAGCTTCAAATCCCTCTTGCATGGAATAGCAGCGAATCCCAATGCAGCAATCCAATCATTACCGGTTCTGGCTGAAGCTGAGAGACGAAAAATCCTGACTGAGTGGAACAGAACCTTTCAACCTTACGCCTCAGATGCTCTTATTCATCGATTATTTGAACGGCAGGCGGAAAACACGCCAGAGAGGCCCGCACTTGTCTGCGGAGACGCAATCTTAACCTACCGCGAGTTGAACTCCCGCGCGAACCAGGTCGCCCGATATCTCAAAAAATGTGGCGTGGGGCCGGAAGCGATGGTTGGGATTTTGATGCAACGCTCTGCTGAAACAGTGGTGGCAATACTTGCCACTTTGAAAGCAGGCGGGACTTATTTGCCGCTCGATCCCTCATATCCTGCAGAGCTACTGGCCTTCGTGACCAATGATGCTCGGCCCGCAGTGGTGGTCATGAAAAGCACACATACACTCTCTCTGTCGCAGAGTATGCCGCAGATCGTTTGTATGGATCGGCAAAGAGAGGAAATCGACAAGGAAAGCGTGGAGAATCTGGCCGTCGAGGTCTCCCCTGCCAATGCCGCTTATGCGATCTACACCTCTGGCTCTTCTGGCCGGCCCAAGGGCGTGATTGTTTCGCATCGAAATCTGCTGCATTCAACTTCTGCCCGCCTCTTGTATTACCGCGAACCCGTCCGCGCTTTCCTTCTGCTTTCATCATTCAGTTTTGATAGTTCCGTTGCCGGCCTTTTCTGGACGTTATGTCAAGGAGGCAAGTTAGTAGTCCCAGAGGAAGCAGATCATCAGGACCCGGCGTATCTGCTGAGAATCTGTGAAAGCCACTCTGTCTCGCATCTGCTCTGTCTCCCGAGCTTTTATCGGCTGTTATTGGATCAGGCAAGCTCTCGTTTGGCATCACTGAAAACAGCCATTGTGGCTGGTGAAAAGTGCCCTCTTGATGTAGTCCGTCATCATCACACTTCACTGGCTGGAATCCCGCTTTTTAATGAATACGGGCCGACTGAAGCCACGGTGTGGAGCAGCGTTTACGAATGTCGCCATGACGTCAATCGCGACAATCTCCCGATTGGCCGTCCTATCGCAAACACGCGAATCTATTTGCTGGATTCTCGTTTGCAACCCGTGTCGCCGGGAGTAGCCGGCGAGCTGTACATCGGAGGCGACGGAGTCACGCGCGGTTATCTAAATCATCCTGAACTTGCAGCCGAACGCTTCATTCCCGATCCATTCAGTGGAGAACGCGGCGCAAGATTGTATCGTACAGGCGATCTCGCGAGGTATCTAGCCACTGGCGACCTGGAGTTCCTGGGACGAAGAGATTTTCAGGTCAAGTTGCGCGGTTACCGGATTGAACTCACAGAGATTGAGTCGGCTTTGGCGGAGCACTCATCCGTGCAGCAGTCTGCTGTGCTGATGCGAGAAGATGCGCAGCAAAGCAGCCAATTGGTTGCGTACATCGTACGAAGGCCCGGGGTGGACGTGACAGCCAACGAGCTTCGGGAGTATCTGAAGAACAAGCTTCCGGAGTACATGCTGCCAGTTGGTTTCGCCACGCTGGATTCTCTGCCGCTGACATCCGCAGGAAAACTAGACCGCAAAGCACTGGAGCTTTACGGGCCGGTGAAGTCACATGCGTCGGGCGAATATCGCGCTCCCCAGACAGCTTTAGAAAAGGTGCTGGCAAGAATTTTCTCTGAGGTGCTTGGCGTTGCGCGCGTAGGCGCCTTCGATAACTTCTTCGAGTTGGGTGGTCATTCGTTGCGGGGCACGCAGGTGGCTTCGCGCGTTCGAGAGGTATTTCAAATTGAATTACCTCTGCGACGGATTTTTGAAGAGCCCACAGTTTCCGGTCTGGCGCAAGCAATGTTGCGTGATTCCACCGAACAAGCGCGAATACAGCGCACGGCAGAGTTATTGATGCAGTTTTCCAGTCTTTCTGGCGAGCAAGCGGAAAAGCTCCTGCGGCAAACGGCCGCTTCCATATCCAGGGAGCAGATGTCATGAGCGGAACTCGCACGGACGGCCTTCATATGACTCCCGAGGAGCGCGCATTAATTGATGCCATCTTGCGCAAAGAAGGTGTCGCGCCGCCTAAAGCCGACAGGATTCTCCCTCGCGGCGGCCATGGCCCTGCTCCACTCTCATTTGCGCAGCAGCGGTTGTGGTTTTTTGATCAATTTGAGCCCGGCAACGTTGTCTATAACCTGATCACAAAGGTCCTTTTCGAGGGAGATCTCAACATTCCAGCGTTAGAGAGGTCGTTCAGCGAAATCGTACAACGTCATGAGGCGCTGCGCACAGCCTTTGATTTCAAGGAAGGCCAACCTGTCCAGATCGTGATGCCCGACCAGTCAATCAGGATAAATCTTATCGATCTGACTCACCTGCCGGAAGAAGAGCAGCAGAACAGGATAGAGGATATTTTTCATACCGAAGCAGGACGGCCATTTGACCTGAAGAACGGACCTTTATTGCGGACAACACTGCTACAGCTGCGGGAAGACAAGCACCTCCTGCTTCTTGCTGTACACCATATCGTGAGTGATGCATGGTCCGTTGGTGTACTCGTCCATGAATTAGGTGAACTATATGCTGCGTTGACGACGGGAAGAACACCATCGCTTCCTGCGCTGCCAATTCAGTATGCCGACTTTGCCGTATGGCAGCGGCAGTGGCTCCACGGCGCTGTTCTGGAACAGCAGCTTGAGTACTGGCGGAAGCAGCTTGCAGGAAGCTCACCCGTCCTGGAACTGCCTGCGGACAGGCCACGCCCTGCACTGCAGACCTTCAATGGCTCAAGGATTTCTTTTTGGGTCCCGCGCGACTTGACTGAGCCACTTAAGGCCCTAAACCGTTCAGAGGAAGCAACGCCGTTCATGTCGATGCTGGCCGTGTTTAAAGTCCTGCTCCATCGTTATACAGGGCAGGACGACATTATCGTGGGAACTCCGATTGCGAACCGGCAGCGGCAGGAAATCGAGCATCTGATTGGATTCTTCACCAATACACTTGCCCTGCATACTGATCTTTCCGGCAATCCAGGTTTTTGTGAGTTGTTGCAGAGAGTTCGCGAAACCGCGCTCGATGCTTACGCACATCAGGACCTGCCATTTGAATACCTTGTAGAGAAACTGCACCCTCAGCGCACTCTAAGTCACAGTCCGCTGGTGCAGGTGATGTTTGTGATCGTGAACGCGTCTGAAACTGAACTCAAACTTCCCAATGTCAAGGTAACGCCGCTGAACAGTGATTTTTCTACCGCCAAGTTTGATTTGACCTTCTATCTTTACGATCTGGGGGAAGAGATTGCCGGCGCCATTGAGTACAACACTGATCTTTTCAATCCTGACCGCATAGATCGCATGGCCGCGCACTTTTGCACATTGCTTCGATCTATCGTGGCCAATCCTGACAGACCCATTTCTGATCTGGCGCTGCTAACCGAAAATGAAAACCGCCAGATCCTGCTTGAGTGGAATAATCCGCCTGTAGCCTATCCGCAGGTTTGCGCTCATCAGCTCTTTGAGCAGCAGGTGGAGCGGACGCCTGGAGCTATTGCCGCCGTTTTTGAACGCGAGCAACTGAGTTATAGCGAACTGAACTGCCGCGCCAACAGAGTGGCCCATCATCTTCGATCATTGGGAGCTGCTCCAGGGCATATCGTCGGCATCGCCGTGGAACGTTCTCTGGATATGCTCATTGGAGTCCTCGGCATTTTAAAAACCGGCGCGGCCTGTTTACCGCTGGATTGCTCATATCCCCAGGACCGTCTGGCGTTCATGCTCCAAGATTCCGGCGCTCTTGCTGTTTTGACGCAGGCGCATTTGGCGGCCAATCTGCCGCCAGCGCAAGCGCGCGTGATTCAAATGGACACCGATCGGGAAAGAATCGCCCAGGAAAGAGATGGCAATCTTCCCACGACCGCAGACCCGGAGAATGCTGTTTATGTGATTTACACTTCCGGCTCTACCGGCAGGCCGAAGGCAGTTCTGCTGCCACACAGCGCACTAATCAATCTTGTGGAGTGGCACCGCGCCAGCGGCTCTCTAAGCGCACGTGTGCTGCAATTTGCTTCGCTCATCTTTGATGTCAGCTTTCAGGAGATTTTTTCAACTCTCGCACTCGGCGGAACTCTTGTTTTAACGCCAGAGCAGGTGCGTACAGACATTCGTGCCTTGGGTAAGCTCATTGAGCAGCACCGGGTTGAGAGATTTCATTTGCCAGTAATAGTCCTGCAAAAGCTTGCTGAAGAATTTTGTGAAGATCCACGGCCATTGCGGAGCTTGCGCGAATTTATGGTTGGCGGTGAGCAGCTTCAGATTACTTCTTCCATTGTGAAACTGTTCAGCCGCTTAAAGGACTGCACGCTTTACAACCACTACGGCCCGTCAGAAACTCATGTCGTCACCTCATTCCCGTTGCCAGACGATCCCCAAACCTGGCCACCTCTTCCTCCTCTAGGACGTCCCATAGCAAACAGCCAGATGTACGTGCTTGACCGGCATCTTCATCCAGTGCCGGTAGGCGTGCCTGGGGAGTTGTACATCGCGGGCGATTGTCTGGCACATGGTTATCTCAAGCGGCCGGCATTGACAGCCGAGCGCTTTCTCCCCAATCCGTTCAGCTTGCAGCCGGGCGCAAGAATGTACAAAACCGGTGACATCGTCCGGTATCTTCCCGACAAAAACATAGAGTTCCTTGGGCGCAACGACTTCCAAGTGAAGATTCGCGGAATGCGGATTGAGTTAGGTGAGATCGAGGTGGAACTCAGCAGACACGTAAAAGTGCAGGATGCAGTTATCACAGTCCGGCAAGAAGGGCCAGAGAAAAGGCTGACGGCGTACATCGTTCCCCACCCAGGGCAGCAGCTTTCGCCAAAAGAGCTGCGCGCATTCCTTAAGGAGCGCCTGCCTGAGCACATGGTTCCTACCTACATTGTCGTGCTTGAGAAATTTCCTCTGACGCCATCCGGCAAGGTCGATCGTTTGTCTCTGCCTGTTCCCGCAAACGACTCAGAGTTGGAGCCGGACTATGCTACCCCGCGAACGGCGGTTGAGAAGGTGCTCGCAGGAATTTTTGCCGATGTGCTGGGCAGGCAAAATATTGGCGCGATCGACAATTTCTTTGACCTGGGCGGTCATTCTCTTCTGGCCACTCAGGTTGCTTCACGCATAAACGAGGCCTTCCAGATCGCATTACCTATCAGGAAGATCTTTGAAGAACCCGCGGTTGCCGGCTTGGCCCGCTCCATTCTTGAGAGCTCTGCCGAGCGCCCGAGAATCGAGCGCACCGCAGAACTCCTGATCGAACTCTCGGGGACAAAAAATCATCCAGATTCCGCGCCAACTGTATCACTCAAGCCGCCCACCGAGCCGTCGACACCATCAGCAGTAATGCTGGAATCAGCAAGCGAACAGATCTTCGAGAAAAAGATCCTCCGCTCCATCCCTCTTTCTTTTTCCCAGCAGCGGCTGTGGTTCCTGGACCAGTTTGAGCCGCAAAGTCCGCTTTACCTTTTGCCTACGGCCCTGCGCTTGAAGGGTCCGTTAAACGTGAACGCGCTGGAGCAGAGCCTCAACGAGATTGTAAGAAGGCATGAAGCCCTGCGCACCACCTTCGGGATGGCGAATGACGGCCCAGTACAGCTTGTTCATGAACCGCGTGACTGGAAAATGGTGTTTACAGATCTCGAAAGCTCTCCTGAACAGCAAAGAGAAGATATTGCAGCATCTCTTGTCCGGCAGGAGATGGAGACGCCTATCGACCTGATCCAGGGACCTCTTTTTCGGACGCAATTGCTGCGCCTTGCCCATCACGATCATATCTTCATCGTGACCATGCATCACATCGTCTCCGATGGCTGGTCTATGCAGATTTTCATACGCGAGTTGGCAATTTTTTATGAGGAATTCTGCGCAGGCCGTTCGCCTTCGCTTCCTGCGCTTCGTTTGCAATATGCCGACTTTGCGGCACGCCAGCGCCAGTCATCGCAAGGGCCGGCATTCATCCAGCAGCTTGAGTACTGGAAAAGCCAACTGGCAGGAATTTCTCCTGCGCTCGAATTACCTCTGGACCATCCCAGGCCAGCGCACAAGACCTCCAACGGCGCCGCTGTTCCATTCACGCTATCGCAAGAGTTGACCAAAGAGGTCGCACAGCTGAGCCGCCGCGAAGGCGCAACCTTGTTCATGACCTTGCTGGCTGCTTATTACATCCTGCTCTACCGATATACTGGCCAGGAAGATATTCTCGTAGGCACACCTATCGCCAATCGCAATCGCCGCGAAATTGAAGATCTGATTGGCTTTTTTATTAACAATCTCGTCTTGCGGGTAAAACTCTCTGCCAGCAGCACTTTTCTGGAAGTTCTAAGAACCGTTCGTGAAATTTGTCTCGAAGCGTATTCGCATCAAGATGTTCCCTTTGAAAAGCTGGTGGAAGAGCTTCAACCTGAACGCAGCCTGAGTCATTCGCCGCTTTTCCAGGTTGTTTTTCATCTACAGAACGTTTTGACGGATGTGCTTAAGCTTCATGGCCTTTCCATTGGCATGGTGGATACACCGATTACGAGAGCCAAATCTGATCTGGTGCTCACGATGGCAGAATCACCTGACGGCCTGCAAGGACTGCTTACCTACAACACAGATCTTTTTGAAGCCGAGACTGCAGCCAGAATAGTCGCGCATTTCCAGACTCTGCTTGAGTCCGCAGTATTCAATCCACACAGCCAGATCGCCAGCTTGCCAATGCTTACGTCTTCAGAACAGTGCCACGTGCTGTTTACATGGAATAATCTGCGCTGGGATTACGGTAAAAACCGGCTGATCCATGAAGTATTTGAAGAACAGGCTGAACGCAGACCTCAAGCAATTGCTCTGAAGTTTGAGAGCACGACCGTTACTTACAAAGAGCTGAACCAAAGGGCGAACCAGCTTGCACATCATCTGCGCACCCTGGGAGTTGGTTCTGAGGTCATTGTGGGTATTTGTCTCCCGCGGGGGATTGAAATGATGGTAGGCCTGCTGGGCATCTTCAAAGCTGGTGGCGCTTATCTTCCGCTCGATCCTGACTACCCCAAAGCCAGGATCGCCTTCATGCTGCAGGACTCTCAGGCAAAGGTGCTGGTTACTGAGGAACATCTGGCGCAGTGCTTTTCAGATTTCGGCGGAGCCTGCGTTTATCTTGATACCAAAAAAGACAATCTCGCCCGGGAAAGTTCTGAAAATCCTGCAAGAGCAGTTGGCCCGCCGAACCTGGCATACGTGATCTATACATCGGGATCGACCGGCAGGCCTAAAGGCATCATGATTGAGCATGGCAATCTGGCCAATTATGCCGGTTGGGCTAGTGAATTCATGTTCGATCAAACAGTGGAGATCGTTCCTGCCGTTCAAAATCTGATTTTTGATGGATCGCTCAAGCAACTTTTTGCTCCGCTTCTGCGCGGTCTTGCCATCTGGATTCTCGGAAAGGATGAGGTCGCGGAACCTGTATCGCTCATTCGCAGTTTGAACGGCCACAAGAATCTCAGGTTCAGCGCTGTTCCATCTTTGTGGAAAGCCATGCTGGATGCTCTCGAATCCGGCCAGGCCGAACTTGCTCCGGGCACGATTACGCGCGCCTTCATCGGTGGTGAGGAATTGCCGAAGAGCGTGGCCGACCGCTCGTTTGCTCTGCTGCCGGAATTATCGCTCTGGAACTTATACGGCCCAAGCGAGATCACTGCCACGGCCACAGCTGCTCAGCTTCATCCGGGAGATCAGATCACGATTGGCCATCCTATTGCTGGCAAAAAGGTCTACATTCTCAATCTACATCTGCAACCGGTCCCTGTTGGCGTTACTGGCGAAGTTTTCATCGGACGCGAGGGAGTGGCCCGCGGTTATCTTGGGCGGCGTGATCTGACGGCAGAAAGTTTCATTCCTGATCCGTTCAGTGACGAACCCGGCGCAAGGCTTTATCGCACCAGGGACCGTGCCCGCTATCTTCCCGACGGCAGAATTGAATTTCTTGGACGCCTTGATCATCAGGTGAAAATACGGGGATTCAGGATTGAGCTTGGCGAAATCGAATCAGCGCTCCGCGAGCACCCGGCAGTGAAAGAAGCTGTAACGGTAGTAAAAAGTGCTAACGACGAAAAATATATCGCCGCTTACGTCGTGCCGGTACCCGAACCTGCTCCGGCTGCCGCTGAGTTGCGGGCGTTCTTGAAACAGAGATTGCCTGAATATATGGCGCCTTCCACATTTGTATTGCTGGATCAACTGCCGCTCACCGCCACTGGCAAGCTGGATCGGGCCGCTTTGCCAGAGCCGGACCGCAGCCATCGCGAGCGTGGGAGTACTTTCACGGCCCCGCGCAATGCCGTGGAAGAAACGCTCGTGGAAATCTTTACCGAGGTCCTTGGCATAGAGAAGGTTGGCGTTCATGACAACTTCTTCGACTTCGGCGGACATTCCCTGCTGGCTACGCGAGTCGTGGCCCGCATCCGCAAGATGTTTAACACCGAACTTCCTTTACGCAACTTCTTTGAAAATCCCACGGTAGCGGAAGTCGCAGAGTTTCTCAAAAGCCATGAGACTGTGCCGGGACGGATAGAAGAAATGTTGGTGTTGATGCGCAAGATCGAAAACCTTTCCACAGACGATCTGGAAGAACTCCTTCGCCGCAAGAAAGCAAAGGAAGCAGGGTGAAAACTGATGCCGTGAAAATCCAAGTACGACAAACGCGAAAAATCAATTCCAAAGGAGAAATTACAGTGACTGGTGCTCTTGAAGCAATGCTCGCTCAAATTACAAGCAGTCCGGCAGTTGACAACGCATTCTATCGCGAGTGGGCCTCGCGGCGGTTCACGATTGAGGAACTGCAAATCTTTGCCAGAAATTATGGCGCATGGGTCAAATCGTTCCCGGATGCCCTGGCCATTCTGTTGACAGCAACACATGATCTTGAAGCAAAAACCGAATATGCAAAGACCCTGTATTCTGAAATGGGATATGGAAATGCGACCAAGGTCCATAGTGTCCTGCTCGATAACTTCCTGGCGGAGCTTGCCGGCAAAATGGGACATGAGCATAAGCTCGACCGTGCAATCCTGAACAAGAGCACCGAATTGCTTCCCGCCGCCAAGGCCCTTATTGAAGGAGAGCAGCAGCTTTATGGTGACACGCAGATGTCGTTCGGGGCTCAACTGGCGCTTGAATGGCAGGCCTATACCATGTTGCGCAAGCTGTATGACGGCGCTCGAAATTATCTGGATCTATGGTCTGATCCCGATGAATTCCATGGGGCATGTGAATATTTTTATGCCCACATTGGCGCTACTGAAAAAGATCATAAAGAAGAGTCTCTTCATGCAGTGAAGCGTTATGCGATCGATCAGGAAAGCGTTACCAAAATCGAAGAGGGCTATGTCCACCATTTGGACCTTATATTTAATTTCTGGAAGGGCCTGCATGATGAGATTGCCAATCTGCCTGCTAAATCCAGTGCAGCAGCTTAAGAACTGAAAACATGGAAGATCAAACGCGCTTCATTGATTTTGCAGGATTCCAGCAGGTTGATGTTCGGGTAGGCCGTATTCTTTCCGCTGAGCCGGCGGAAGGTTGCAGAGTGCCTGCTTACCAGCTGACATTAGACTTCGGCCCTGACATGGGGACGCGACGAAGCATCGCACAAGCCACCAACTACCCACGTGAGTCATTACTGGGCAGGCAGGTGCTTGCCGTGGTGAATCTCAAACCTCGTCAGGTCGGGAAACATATATCAGAGGTCCTGGTGCTTGGAGTGCCCACTCAGGACCGGGGCACAGCGCTGGTAGTTCCGGAAATGGAAGCAATTGTGGGCGGGAAATTGTTCTAGAACATTTTCGAACTGGCAACGCAGAAAGCGGCAGACATGATGAAGAATCAGACCGTTCAACTCCCCGCATCAGAGGCACGGCCTCCGCAGGTGGAACTGAGAACAGGTGCGCCTTATGCGAGTTTGATCGCTCGTCACCTGCAATTTGCCTCTGCGATTGCAGAATATTTTGGTGTAGAACCCGGGCAGGTGATCCCTGCTTCAGGCGCCACTGGTGCGATTGAAGCGGTCAGAAACCACGTTTTTCGCTGCGCGCTGAAGCCTGCACCGATCATGCTGACCGTTTCTCCCGGTTATTGGCGCGCGCGGGAGTCATTCCAGGGATTCGGGTTCAAGGTTTTCGCCGTGAAAACGCGCGCTGGAAATTTCCGGATTGATGAAAATGAGCTGATCAACAAAGCCGCAGCAGTCTGCCCGGATGTCATCTATCTCAGCCTTCCCAACAATCCCACCGGGGCTATCTTTGGCCCGGAGATGATTGTCAGCAACGTTCCTGAGTGTACAGCAGTCCTCCTCGACTTGACGCTTCCCAGCCGAGCCATGGATACGCGGGCACTTACACAAAAGCTGTTCCGAAACTTCCTTGGACGAAAGAACTTGTTTCTCATTGGCTCAACCTCAAAGTCGCACAACACGGCGGAATATCGCATTGGATGGGCGATCTGTGCCAATCCTGAGGATGCATTGCAGTTGAAGCAGGAGAACCGCAATGTTGTGTCGTCTATTTCAGTGGAGCACGCGTTGCGGCAATTGGAGTCACATTCTCCGGTGACAAAGTTGATTTCGGAGTCATTCGCCCTGCTCCGCGCGGCCGAAACTGACGGCAAGTTCGAGTTGATAAGGCCTCCTCACCGTGTAGAGACCGGTTATGTCCTGATTCGGCCGGCTTTGGAAGCATTCATGCTGCGAAATTCTCTCGAACAGTGCAGAATTTCAGTGATGTGGGGCTCTGAGTTCGGTCTCACTGATGAATATATCCGCCTGGAAACGTCTGAGCCGGAAAATATCGAAATATTTATAACGCATTAAGATCGGATCTCAGAAAAAAGCAGTTGGCGTAGGCTCGACCACTTTTCCGTTGCAGTTGACACCATCATCCGAATGCACTCGCTTACCAAATCACGGTGGCTCCCTGCTCGCAGGACAAATCTAAACGTCAGCGTGCGCCTCTTCTGTTTTCCATACGCGGGCGGCAATGAGTCTGCTTATCGCCATTGGCAGCAAAAACTGCCGGAGAATATTGAGGTTCTTCCGGTTCAATTACCAGGACGGGGAAGCCGCATCAAAGAGCCGCCTTACTCGGAGCTTCGTCCACTCGTTCGCTCTGCCAGTGAAGCTCTTGCCGCCGAGATGGAGAAGCCTTTTGCTCTCTTCGGCCACAGCATGGGTGCGCTGATTGCATTTGAATTGGCGCGTGAGTTGCGCAAACAGCACGGCATCCAACCTGTTCATCTCTTTATCTCGGCCAAGTGCTCGCCACGGCAGAGTCCTGAAGATCCGGCAGTTGGTGAGCTTTCTGATGCAGCACTTATTGAAATATTGGCGCGCTATGAAGGCACGCCGCGGGAGTTATTGAATGATGGTGAGCTGATGCGGCTGGTGCTTCCAGTCATCCGCGCGGACATGGCACTGTGCTCTTCCTATGTTTATGAGCCTGGGCCGCCCCTTGAATGCCCAATTACAGTCTTTGGCGGTCTTGAAGATCACGTGTGTGGCCGTGCCTGCCTTGAACCGTGGCAGGATCACACAAAAGGACGATTCAAGCTCCGCATGCTTCCTGGCGGCCATTTTTTTATCAACACCTGGGCAGTTCCTGTCTTTGAAGTTATCTGGCAGGAGTTAACGGCAGATTCCCGGAAATGAAGTACTGACGATGCCAGAAGTCTCAGCCTGAACGATTTTTTCGACCTTACGGCGGCTGTCAATTCACTATCTGATATTTATGAAACACGCTCGACGGCATTTTTTGATAGGGGTCGGTTACTCTCTATACGAAACAAATCTGCATCAGTCTGGTGAAGGCGTTTCAGCAAGTCCTCCCACAGGGCATCCAGAATCGGTATCTTGGCTAGCTCCTTCTTCGCAGTGAGCGCGTGCTCTGGTGCAATGGCATGTGGAGCAAAGCCGGTGACCTGCGCCGCGGAAGCAACCGATATATTTCGCTGACATACTCCTTCCAGCAGCATCATACGAAACAGCGCAGACTGAATGCTTGGACCGCTGGTAATAGCTCCGTGATTCGGCAGCAATACTACGGGCTTTTTGCCTAGCGCCTCGGCAAACGGACGCACGCGGTCTTCCGATTGGGCCAGGCCGGTGAACTCCTCGTCAACAATTCCGATATCGTCTGCCAACAGGCAGCTTTCCTGGTCAAATGTCTGCGGCAATTTGCGGAAGGTGGTCCAGGTTACCGTGTTTGGCGGATGTGTATGCGCTACCGCGGCAATATGCGGATTATAACGATGGATCACTCCGTGAAGATGGATCGTCTCATTCACATACGGCTTAATGGAAGGATCATGCTCCAGGACGTTGCCGTTAAAGTCCATGGTGAGCACGTCGGCTGGCGTCATAGTAGCAAAAGACGGCCCAAAACGGTTTACCAGCATTCGATTTTCACCCACGGTGATGCTCAGATGCCCGGCGTTACCCACGCTCAGTCCAAAGCGGAACAGCAGCCGCGCGGCGCAGCAGAGATCGAACTTCAACGCTTGCACATTCATCATTCCCTCCAACTATAACTCGCTTAGATACAGCCGGTGGCTATAGACATTGCGGCCACAAGCCAACTTACTTGTCGTCATCCAGATACTTCACCAGATGCTGATAGTCTTCACGCGCCGGCAGGAAAAAGTCCAGGTTCATGACCGGCTCAGTACCCAGCGGCTCAATATAATGCACCACGCCGGCAGGAATCACCAGAAAAGATCCCGCTCCAACTTCATGGCCAACATCACCCACATGATAAATGGCGCGCCCGCTCACAATGTATGCCAGCTGCTCAAATGTATGATTGTGCGGATTCAGCTTCATGCCGGGGTGGCATTCATTCATCACCATCATCATGTCTCTCCATTGGAAGCCCTTGCGGCTGATTCCGGCGCGCACCACTTCAGAAGGGATGTTCTCCCAGTTGTAAGCCTTGCCGCTCGATTTCTGTTCCGTCTTGGCGCTACTCATCTGGCTATGCTCCCTTCTTTGCCGGCAGGCGTCGCTCGGCTGTTTCTTCCAGGCCCAGCAACGCTTCTGCATTTTTCTTGATCATGAATTCAATTTCGTGTTCTTTAATGCCGATGTCCAGCAGCTTCTCCACCGTGTAGCGCAGGCCTTCCACCGGCAGTGGATTATTTTTTTGCCCCAGATCGGAGCCTAAAAGCGTGTGCTCCGGCCCCACAAGCTCGATCCATCGCTTGAGCCGGTCAAAGTCCCAGAAATGGAACGTCGATTCTGGATGGTACATGCACATGGAGTGCTCAATGTA
>DASXKZ010000229.1:0-11759 GCA_036496525.1 Candidatus Angelobacter sp. | reverse complement strand
AAGTCGCTACATGTCTTCCTGACTACTACAAGTGGAACCAGTGGTTCTTCTTAAAGCTTTATGAGAAGGGTTTGGCATATCGAAAAAAGAGCCGGGTAAACTGGTGTCCGGAATGCGCCACCGTGCTTGCCAATGAACAAGTTGTTGACGGCTGCTGCTGGCGGCATGAAGAAACGCAGGTGGAGACGCGCGACCTGGAGCAGTGGTTTGTCCGCACCACAAATTATTCTGAGGAGCTCCTTGCCGGACTTGACAAGCTTGAGAGCTGGCCGGAAAAAGTGCGCACCATGCAGCGCAACTGGATCGGCCGCAGTGAAGGCGCGCTTGTCGATTTTAAGATCGATAGGGCCGTTTCCGCCACTGACAAGATCACGGTTTTCACTACGCGCATTGATACGATCTACGGCGCAACGTCCATCCAGCTTGCGCCCGAGCATCCCCTGGTGGCTGAGTTGGTCGGCAACGATCCTCACTTGTATTCCAAAGTAGAAGACCTTATCCGGGACCAAGCGCGGGCAAGGGAAGCAGGCGATATAGGCGGCATTGAAAAGCACGGTGTCTTTACCGGACGTTACGCTTGCAATCCATTCAATCAGGAACGGATACCCATCTGGGTGGCCAATTACATTTTGATGGACTACGGCACCGGCGCGATCATGTCAGTTCCCGCACACGATGAGCGTGATTACGAGTTTGCCCAGAAATATGGTTTGGAAATTCGCATCGTCATTCTGCCACGCAGGACCGTTCAGCCGCCTGCGCCGGGCGAACCCGAGCCTCCTGTCCTTCCTTATACAGAGAAAGACAGCCTGCTCATCAACTCAGGTCAGTTCAGCGAGTTTTCTAATCAGGAAGCTATTGAAAAGATGACGGCCTATGCGGAGAGCGGCGACTTCGGCAAGCGCACCATCACCTATCGCTTGAAGGATTGGGGCATTTCCCGCCAGCGCTATTGGGGAACGCCAATTCCAATGCTGTATTGCGAGCATTGCGGCATGTTGCCGGTGCCTGAGAGCGAGTTGCCGGTCGTGTTGCCGGACAACGTTGACATCACCTTGCAGGGCGGATCTCCCCTTGGGCGTGTGCCTGAGTTTGTGAATGCCAAATGTCCCAAATGCGGCGGCATTGCTCGCCGTGAGACGGACACCATGGACACGTTCGTGGATTCGTCATGGTATTTTTATCGCTACACCAACGCGCATCTCACGGACCGTCCGCTTGATACGGCTACTGTCGCTTACTGGTTTCCTATCGACCAATATATTGGGGGCGTGGAACACGCGATCCTGCATTTGATCTATTCGCGTTTCTGGACCCGGTTCATGCGCGATCTCGGCATTGTGCGCAACGATGAACCGGCGACGCGCCTCTTTACCCAGGGTATGGTGATTAAAGATGGCGCCAAGATGTCCAAGAGCAAAGGGAATGTAGTTTCTCCGGATGATATGGTGGCAAAGTTCGGCGCGGACTCCACGCGCATGTATGCGCTCTTCGCTACTTCGCCTGATCGCGAGCTTGATTGGCAGGAAGCAGGCGTTGAGGGCGTGCATCGGTTCCTTGGCAGGGCGTATCGCTTTGTGATGCGCAATGCCGGAACCACCGGCAAAACTTCATCTGGCAACGGCGCTGGCTCCGTATCGTCTTCTGAACTTTCACCCAAGGCCCGGCAGATTGAGCGCAAGCTTCACCAGACCATCAAGCGCATTTCTGAAGATTTTCAGGGCCGCTGGCATTTCAATACTTCGGTTGCGGCGATCATGGAATTCGTCAACCAGCTTTACGCTGCGGAAGATGAAATCGGTTCCGGCAAGTTCCCGCCCGCATTGTTGGCGGATGTCCAGCGGAAACTTGTGCTTTTGATGGCTCCGTTCGCGCCGTACCTTGCCGCCGAATTGTGGGAAGTCCTTGGAGAAAAGGAAAATCTTCTTCGCTATCCCTGGCCGGTATACGATCCTGCTTTGGCAAAGGAAGAAGAAATCACCTATGCCGTTCAGGTAAACGGAAAGCTCCGCAGTCACGTCGTCGTTCCCGCCGACACGCCTGAAGATGCTGTGCGTGAGCGCGTTCTCAACGATGAAAAAGTGCGGGCCGCCATGGATGGCAAGCAGGTCGCCAAGGTAATAGTTGTGGCAGGCAAGCTTGTTAACGTGGTGGTGAGATGATGACGGCAAAGAGACGCGATGTCTAAGCCACCGAATCCCATCACGCAGGGGCTCCGCGCCGTCGCGCGCGATCCCGCCATTTTTCTTGTCGAGATTCTCTGGCGCTGGTTGTTTGCGCTGCTGGCGTGTTTGTTGATCGCCGGCGTTGGCCTGATGCTTTTAGGCCCATTGCACGTTGGAAAAGCCTGGGACACAGCGTGGAGCAGCCGCGATCCGCAAAGAATGGGGCAGCTGCTGGTGGCGATAATTTTGCTGCTGGGAGTCAAGCTTATCATTGCTGCCATTGCCTTATCCCTGGCTATCGCGCTGCTCTGGAGCATTCTTGCTGCTTTCGGACGCTTTGTTACCGTCAAGCGGCTGCGCTCCGGGCTTACGTCGCTGCGTTTCCTGACTGTATTCGCGCTCCAGCTATTGCGCGGATTGATTAGCTGGTTTGCGCTCGTCCTGTTGTTTGCCGCAACAATTAGTGAAGCGTTTATTGCTACCCGCGGCACCCAGCCCGACCTTGTTCTTTACTACTTGATGGTTATGCCCACCGTCGTCCTGATTAGCGTTTCCTGGCTGATATTGAACTGGTATCTTTCATTGGCGGCAATCTTTGGGCGTGAAGGGCAAAGCGTTCGCGGCGCTTTTCGTGAAGCCCGCCAAACTGTTCGCCGGCAGCGGTCTGACTTCGCTGGGACCGGCTTTGTTTTTCTGCTGTTTCGAACCGTCATTCTGCTTATTGTGGTGGCCATTTGCGGACTTACCTCAGGTATGGCGGGAACTGCGCCACAAAGTTACTTCGTTGTCCTGATGGTCATTTCTCTGGCATATTTCGCCGTGGCCGACTTCCTCTATATGGCCAGAATGGCGGCATATCTCGCTCTGGCTGCCGCACATGTCGATCCCGCCGGGCCAATACTTGTGGCGACTTCATCCGCTCTGCCTGTTGAGAACACCACGCCTCTCTGATTTACCTTTACTCTTTTATCTTTACACACTGGCGCGAATCGGAAATAATTGTTCGTGGAAGAACAATCCATCGTAATCCTCGACTTCGGTTCGCAGTACACGCAACTCATTGCGCGCCGCATCCGCGAACTCAAAGTATTTTCCGTCGTCCTACCCTGCACGGCCCCACTGGATGAAATCCAGAGCTACCGGCCTGCCGGCATCATTCTGAGCGGAGGCCCGTCTTCTGTTTACGATCATGACGCTCCTCCGGCCGACGATCGGGTGCTCGCACTCGGTCTGCCTGTGCTCGGCATCTGCTACGGCCTGCACTTCATCACGCACAAGCTCGGAGGCAAAGTCCGTCCGGGTCCCAAGCGTGAGTACGGTCACGCGGAAATCAATGTCAAAGGCCAATCGCGACTGTTTGAGGGTCTGCCGCCCTCGCTCAATGTCTGGATGTCTCACGGCGACGAAGCGCTTGAACTCCCTGCGGGCTTCAGCGTAATGGCCCGCAGTAGCAATGCGCTGGCTGCAATGGAAAATGAGTCGCAAAAAATTTGGGCGGTGCAGTTCCATCCTGAAGTTCACCACACCAAGCGCGGCGTGGATTTGCTGCGCAACTTCGTGGTCAACATTTGCGGCGCTCGCGGTGACTGGACGCCGCAGCACTTTATCGACGAAACCATTCGCCAAGTCCGGCAGACCGTGGGCGAGCAGGGAAGAGTGATTTGCGCGCTTTCCGGCGGCGTAGATTCCGCAGTGGCTGCCACGCTGGTCGATAAAGCCATTGGCCGCCGCCTGATCTCCGTTTTCGTTAATAACGGCGTACTGCGCAAGAACGAATTTGGGAAGGTCCAGCAAAATTTGCGCGACCGCCTGGGCCTGAACGTGGTCGCCGTTGACGCCACTGACCGTTTTCTCAGCAAGCTTTCTGGCGTCACCGATCCGGAAAAGAAGCGCAAGATTATAGGCAATGAATTCATAGAGGTCTTCGATCAGGAAGCCCACCGTCTGGAACAGCAGATCGGCAAAGTGGACTGGCTGGTTCAAGGAACACTTTATCCTGACGTGATTGAGTCCCGCAGCGTGCGCGGCCCGTCGCAGACCATAAAGACGCATCACAACGTGGGCGGCCTGCCGGACAAGATGAAACTCAAGCTGATCGAACCCTTAAAGGATTTGTTTAAGGACGAAGTCCGGCGTATCGGTCGGGAAATGGGAATGCCGGAAGAGGTCTTGCAACGCCAGCCTTTCCCCGGCCCCGGCTTGGCTGTACGCATCCTGGGGGAAGTCACGCCAGAACGCGTTGCGCTGCTTCAGGAAGCGGACGAAATCGTTGTGAATGAAATCCGTCGCGCCGGCCTTTACACCCAGATATGGCAATCATTTGCCGTGCTGCTGCCGGTAATGTCAGTCGGCGTAATGGGTGACCAGCGGACTTATGCTTATACTTGCGCCATCCGCGCGGTTCATTCTGAAGATGGCATGACTGCCGACTGGGTTCCGCTGCCCTATGATGTTCTCAAAGCAATTTCGACACGTATTGTGAACGAGGTTCGCGGCATCAATCGCGTCGTGTATGACGTTACGTCGAAGCCGCCTGGAACGATTGAGTGGGAGTAACATAAACGGCCATGAAATTTGATACTCAATCCGTCTCTCGCGATATTGCGGATTCGCGGAGCCGCTCTCAGGCACTGGTTGACGGCGTCTCTGCTGATCAACTGATGCGCCGTCCCGATCCCGGCAAATGGTCAATTGCCGAATGCCTGGCGCATCTCAATATAACCGCGGCTACGGTGCAGAAGTTGATGGCGCGCGGAATTGAGCAGGCCAAGCAGGAGAAAAAATTTGGCAGTGGCCCATTTTCCATCGGATCTAAAGGCCGATTGATGATCTGGATTGCTGAACCTCCGCCCAAGTTCAGGATTCGCGCACCCAAGAACGTGCGTCCGCCCGCAGCAATCGACGATCCCCTGCGAATGCTGTCGGCTTTTATGAAAGCGCAGGATGAATGGGAGCGGCTGATGCGGGAGCAGGAAGGACTTGATCTGGCGGCAATCAAAGTCGGGCAGGGAGCTTTTAGAATGCGTCTTGCCGCGGCGCTGCCTTGGATGATGGCGCACCAGCGGCGACATCTGTTGCAGGCAGAAAACGTAAAGCGGCAGATTGTCTCTGCCGCTCCTACGATCGCTGCACAGGCGGGTTAACCCGCACAGGGAATTGTATTTTCTTGGCCCAAACGTTGTTGGGATATTTGATTTGGTTTATGGCGGATCGGAAACGCACGATCCGAGGGTTGCCCCATTGATATGGACGCAGGAGCACGGGCCGTTACACGGCTGGGTGGCGCTGCAACGTCCTTTGCAAACGCCGACCACTCCCGCGCTCTTGTGCAGTTGCCGCGCGGAAACCGTTCCGGCGCACAAAGCCGCCATTATGGTTACCGCAAGGAATGTTGATTTGACTTTCTTGCTCATGGTCGCCCTCCTTTCTGTTCCAGGCTGAGTGTCGCAGTCTCAATTCTTCTGCGGCTGCGGTGGCCTGACCAGGCCCGGGTCTCTGACGCACCCTTTGGTGGGTCCCCCAAAGTCCTGGCAGATGCAACCACCCAGGCAGGGCTGGGTGGCGCTGCAGGTGCCACGGCAAGCGGGGAACAGTTTGGATTTCGTTTGCAGTTGCCGGGCGGAAACGCTTCCCGCGCCTAGAACAGCCGCAACGACAACGGCCATGATTGTATTTTTGATTGTTTTCGTGCCCATGATTCACCTTCCTTTCTTATGAAAGGCAAAAAAAGATCTCGCGCCAGCGAATGTCACCGCTTGGCTGCAATGAACCCGCATACGCCGGAGTCGAAGCCGGGCTGTAGGACGCATCCGCAGCCCAGAACGTTGGGGCAGTGTTGTTTGCTGCTGCAGAAATGGTGCTGGCAAGTTGTGTCCTGAACATTCAGGGACAACTGGCGGGCGGAAAGCGTTCCCGCGCAGAGAACAGTAGTGGCCATTGCTGTAAAAACGATGTTCTTGATTGTCTTATTCATGGTTCGTCCTCCTTGCTCCAGCAAGCTGGAAGCAGAAAAAGATAAATAAGCCACAGCTATTTAGCTTGCGGCTGAACTCCCGTGGGATGCGTCGAGCAAAAACCCGTGGTTGATTCCAGCGGGAAGGCGCAGATGCAGCCGGTCTTGCATGGGTGACCCGCACCGCAGCTTCCACCGCAAGTAACGCTGGTTGACTCGCTTCGCAACTGCCGGGCAGAAAGCGTTCCGGCGCTGAGAGCTAGAATGACCATGACTGCAAGCAAAAGAGTCTGGATTTTCTTCTGCATGATTGATTCTCCTTTTTCATAACAACTTTCGTGCAACGCTGCGGAAATCTTTCATGATTGCGTTCTGTATTGATTGGACGCAATGGCTATCTTGTTCTTGCCCAGGCGCTGCTTAAGCTCCGCAGGTGGAGTTGAGCCGGATATTAACAAGAATTGCCGCCCCGAAACGGGAAAGGAAATAAATTTCCAGAGTTCCAGTTCCACTTCGGGCCCGACACAAAAATCCAAACCTTACCATTGATAACACTGATGACACTGATTTACACGGATCAAGAAGTTTTGAATTTATAAATCCGTGGCATCCGTGGTGAGGTTTGCTTTTGTGCAAAGCACTCATCATTCAGCCGAACTTGCAGGCAAAAATAAAGCGGCAGATCAACTCTGCCGCTTCATCTTTTTGTTGGGGTAACTACGCTGCCCAGGGAATTGCCTTTTTGGCCCAAACGCTATTGGGATATTTCTGCTGAAGTGTTTTCGGCACTTCGCCCAGCACCGTGTGATCGTTGGTGCCTTTGTAGTGGCTTACTGCTTTCCAGTACACCGCCTCAGGAGCTGCGGTGCTCTTCGGATAATCGTTTAGGATCTGGTCATAGAGTGCCTCCGCGTCCTTCCACTTCTTCTGCATGAAGGCGACGCGTGCAACCCCCAGCAGCAACTGTGCTGCAAATTCATCCTTGGGCAGATAGCCCTCAATCCTATGCCGCTCCTTGCCGTTCTCGTCGAGAATCAGTGCAGTCGGTGTCCACACTGAATCAAAGCGATGAAAACCTGCTGGGTTTTCTTTGATGTGAACTGAAATAGGAATGAAATTCTCATCGATAAACCCCGCCACGTCCTGATCCCCGTATGACTCGGCTTCCAGCCGAGCGCATGCTCCTCAAGCTGGAGCGGCGCTAAAATCAACCAGTACGGGCTTGTGTTGTGCCTTGGCCTGGCTGAGCGCAGCATCTATATCTTTATTCCATGAAACAGCCATCGTTCTCCTCCTGAAATTAAACTATTGCAATCGATGCATTGGATGCATAGCAACTCCCTGCGGTGCGCTATTTAGCTTTTTCTTGCAAGCTTCTTGAAATTGCCGTCACCAGTTTCCTAGGACTAAACCGTACGGACATGGCAAGCGTCTTGTTAAGGACACCGGGAATCACCAAACCTTTTCCAGCCATCATCCCTTTATAACCGGCTAGCGCCACGTCTCTTGATTTCATTGCTCCCAGTTTGAACAGCCGCGAATCTTCCATGTTGGCGCGCTCAGCAAAGTTAGTGGCGGTTGCTCCGGGACAAAAACATGTGACGCTCACACCGCTGCCCTTTAATTCATTGGCAATCGCCTCTGAAAACATAATCACGTAAGCCTTCGTCGCGTAATAGACGGCCATAAGCGGTCCCGGCTGAAAGCCTGCAGTTGATGCCACATTCATGATTCTTCCGCGCTTGTGTCGAATCATGCCCGGCAGCGCGAGCCTGGTGAGCGCCGTGAGCGCTGCAATGTTTACTTCCACCATATCGAGTGAAGTCTTCGCATCGCTCTCCGCGAAGGTTCCGTAGGACCCAAAGCCCGCATTGTTAATCAGGATGTCCACCGGCAACCCACGCCTTTCAATCTCTGCGAAGATCTGGTGCGGCGCGTCTGGCTGTGCCAGGTCTGCAGGAATTACGTGCACATGGTTTTCATGAGCCGTTTCTAATTCTTTAGCAATTTTTTCTAATCCAGCCTGATTGCGGGCCGTGATAATCAGGTCAAAGTTTGGCGCCATCAACTGCGCCAAGTCCAGACCAATTCCACTTGATGCGCCGGTGATGAGCGCTGTTTCCCTCGGTCGTTTGCGATCCAGCGCGCCTACGTATGCAGGAAGGACCATGGCTTCCTCCGCAGTCATCATACGTGATCATTAAGAGAGCGATCTCTAAGGACGCCAAAAGATACCTGCGCAATATTTGCAGCTAAAAGTGTGCAAAAACTAACATCCGTTCCATTTTGGAACTCTTTACAAAAGAAAATTAGAAATTTTTCAGAATTGCTGAATCTGCTGTGATAGCGTTTTGCGCACGGTAAGACTTCATTCTTTCAGGCGCTCCCACCAAGCCTCCTGAAGGGCAAACAGTCGACATCAGCCCGTGGAAATCCCTCACGCGCTTCCAGCACCGCGAGGGGTGACCCACAGCCCAACTCACCCACCAAAGTTCCGCAACTCAGGGAATCGAATGTTTCAGCTGCGACCTACCGGAAGAACTTTTTTCAGTCGGCCTGACAGACTGCGTCTTGAATCGCAGCCGGACAACAGCCGATTCCCTAAATAGGAGAACAAGCATGTCCCGAAAAGACCGAGATGACAGTATTTGGTTGTCAGAACATTCAGATAAGAAACGAATCAGGGATGCGGAAAATGCACGACAAAACCGCGCGGAAATTACTAAGGCACTGTCCCACGGCCAGATTAGACGGCGTGATCTGGTCAAATGGGGCTTGTTCACAAGCGCCGGCATTATGCTGCCGATCCGTGGTTTAAATCCATTTGTCAGATATGCGGTGGGCCAGTCGCAATCACCGAGTGCGGTCCTTGCGGGCAACTCCGACAACCAGGGAATCCCTACGGGACTACCCGCAAGTCCCACTTTTGGTGTAAAGCCGTTTACCCAGCCGATGCCGCGTTTCGACGTCCTGCGCCGCAACGCAGTGTCAACCTTAACTCCCGCGCCGATGGCGCAATCCAACCAGACGCAGCAAGTGCTTGATCCCGGTTTCGGGTTTCCCGCTGGAACCACGGGTCCGATTGAGGGCCGTCCCCCGGGAGCGAACTGGGCGCACCAGCGCTTTGCACAGTTCCCCCCTCAGGTAGCGATTGAGGTCACCACCAAACCGGTGACCTCGAATACTACCTACAATCCGCAGGTGACCCCAGACTTGAATTCGGGAATCAATCCGGCCGTAGCCATCCCGGCAAAATTTCATCCCAACTTCCCAACTCAGAATGCAAACCGGGTATGGACCTTCCAGGGTACCTTTCCTCCCAAGCTGACCCAGGTCCGCTATGGCGAACCGGTCTTGTTCCGCCATCACAATGGCTTGACGACTAACATCAAGAATAATGGCGGCTTTGGGCGATACACGCTCACCACGCATGAACACAATGCACATCACGGCGCGGAGAACGATGGCTTCACCGGGGCCTATTTCTGGCCTAATCAGTTCTACGACTACCACTGGCCCTGGGTGCTGGCAGGGTTTACCAGCATTAATACCGGCGCCACCGACCCGCGCGCCGGCGCTCCCAGTGATTCCGGCGGCATCAACAAGGTCCCGGGCGACTGGCATGAGACCATGAGCACGCACTGGTTCCACGATCACATGTTCACCTTCACTGACCAGAACGTGTACAAGTGCAACGCCGGCATGAACAACATTTACAGCTCGCTGGATCGTGGCGACGAAACTGTGAACGATGGCGTGAACCTGCGCCTGCCCAGCGGCTCCTCCAATGGGAAGGGCTGGGGCAACCTGGACTTTGACGTCAACCTAATGCTGGCGGATAAAGCCTGGGACGCCAACGGACAGCTCAACATGGACAATATCGCTTTTGATGGTTTTCTGGGCGACCAGATGACTGTCAACTTCGCCTGGAAGCCATTCTTCAACGTGTATGCGCGCAGGTATCGCTTCCGTATCCTGAATGCCAGCGTGTCACGCTTCTTTGTTCTGGCATTGAGCGATAGCTCTCAATTCGTTCAGATAGCGAATGACGGCAACCTTTTGCCTGTCACCGTTCCTCTGACCCAGACGGACCAGCTCGGCATCGCAGAGCGGTATGACATCGTCATTGATTTCTCCCGCTACCATGCTGGGCAAACCGTGGACATGGTCAACTTGCAGGTACACCAGGACGGACGTGAACCCGCAAATATCGTAACCGTGGCGCAGGCTCTCGCCGGTACCAGCGACCCGGCCGTGGGCGCAATACTGCGCTTCAAGATCCTAGGCCAGCCGCCGCAACCGGACCAGAGCGTCAATTTAACTGCCAATCCACGAACCGCGCTGATTCCGAATCCCATCTTGCCGACGACAGCGCGGCAACGCACGTTCCGATTTGATGACAACGGGAGCCAGAACCAGAATGATCCCGTCACCACCTACCTGGGGAACGGTCAGGGCTCCTTTCGCTGGGGCATCGAGACCGATAATAACGGCGGCGATAGCCTCGTCGCCAGCGATACAGGAGGGACACTCGAAGCAGACTATGGCCGAATCAGCTCCCAACCGGGATTTGCCACAGCCGAAGTCTGGACCTTGCAAGGAGGATCCGGGTGGGACCATCCCATTCACATCCACTTTGAAGAAGGTCAAATCCTCAACCGCAATGGCAACCCGCCGTCACCGGCCGAAAGTGGCCGCAAGGACGTTTACCGTCTGCGTGACAACGGCTCAGTAACCCTCAAGATGCAATTCCGGGATTGGGGCGGCATGTTCATGGAGCACTGCCACAACACCATGCATGAAGACAATGCCATGCTGTTGCGGTGGGACCTGGACAGCGGAGCTCCGTTCCTGAGCCCGCTGCCGACACCCATTTCAAAACCGACTGGCGTCACTTTCGAGACGCCGGACGAAATTCTCCCCAACGCATGACACAACTCCGGGCGCGCGCCAGAAAATGGCGCGCGCCGGGATCGCAATTTCGATTCGGAATACAGGGCCAAAGGAGCACAACATGTCGTCAAAAAGTTGGAAGAACGCAGCCTTAACTTCGCTCATTACTATTGCCATCTTTGCATTTGTGATCGCGGCCAAACCGGTGGCCGCCAATGGGGCCGACTCAAGCCAGTCAAGCCACTTCCCCAACGTCGAGCTCATCACGCAGGACGGAAAAAAAGTCCATTTCTATGACGATCTGATCAAAGGCAAGATCGTCGCCATCGATCTCATTTACACCACGTGCCACTACTCATGTCCTCTGGAAACGGCGCGCCTGGCGCAGGTGCAGAAGAAGCTGGGTGACCGCGTAGGCAAAGACATCTTCTTTTATTCCATCAGCATTGATCCGGACAACGACACGCCAGAAGTATTGAGGGCCTACATGAAACAATTTCATGTGGGACCGGGCTGGACCTTTCTGACGGGTAAGAAAGAGGACATTATTTTTCTGGGCAAAAGGCTGGGACTATATACCACCCCTTCCGTGAATGCAGATGGCCATATTGCCCATCTCTTGATCGGCAATGAGGCAATCGGCCAATGGGTGCGCAGTTCCGCCCTTGACAATCCCAGTTTTCAAGCCAGGATGATTGGCGATTTTCTCGATAATTTCAAGCACGATAACCCGGCTGAGCAGGCCGGTT
>DASXKZ010000228.1:0-47136 GCA_036496525.1 Candidatus Angelobacter sp. | reverse complement strand
TAAGTCTTCATATCAACCTCAGTGGTCAGTAGCCAGTGATCAGTAGCCAGTGATCAGTGGTCAGTAAAACCGAAACCAATAGGTCGCCGACCGTTATTCCTCTTGCTTTGTTGGTTCGCCGATCTCGGATTGTTCCGACGCCTCTTGCTCGGCAGGATCCGAGTCCGGTGCTTCAGCCGGAATCTCTTCCGCATCTGCGGCTTCTGTCGTTAAGGCTTCACCCTCGACGGCCGCGGCTTCCTCCGCCGGAGCAGCCTCGCTCTCTGCCGAAGGTTCGCCTTCATTCTCTGGCAGAGTCACGGCTTCGCCGCCTTCCAGCGCAGCAAAGTAATTATTGACCGCGACGCTGATTTTTTCCACTGTTTTGGGCCCGATTCCTTCGATCGCCTCAAGCTGCTCCGGCGTCATATCAGCCAGCGACTCGACAGTAGAAATGCCTGCTGCCTTGAGCTTTTCAACCAGGCCTTCGCCCAAACCTTCGACGCTTTCAAGTGGAGTGGCGACCGAGCTGGTGAGTTCAGCCATCTGCGCTTCCACTTCCTGCCGCTTCTCTTCTTCGCTCTTGATATCAATCTTCCATCCGAGCAACTTCGCCGCGAGGCGGACGTTCTGGCCCTTCTTGCCGATGGCAAGCGAAAGCTGGCTGTCGTCCACCACGACTTCAAGGTGCTTGTCGCCTGAATCGAGAACCGAAACGCGGCTCACTTTGGCGGGTTGCAACGCCTTCTCAGCGAAAGTGACGGCGTCTTCGTGATACTCGATGATGTCAATCTTTTCGCCGCGCAGCTCGCGGATGATGGACTGCACCCGCATGCCCTTCATGCCAACGCATGCGCCAACCGCGTCCACTTCTTTGTCCTTCGACATCACGGCAATCTTGGTGCGTTCGCCGGCTTCGCGCGCGATAGCCCGAATTACCACTGTGCCGTCGTAAATTTCCGGAACTTCAGTCTGGAAAAGATGCTGCACCAGTTCCGGCGCGGCGCGCGAAACCACGACTGCCGGACCTTTCGAAGCTTTCTCCACACGCGCAATCACGACGCGCACGCGTTCGCCGATTGCGAAGGACTCCAGCCGCGACTGTTCTTTGCGCGGCGCCCGAGCTTCGGCTTTGCCGATATCGAAAATCACGTCCGGGCCTTCGATGCGCTTCACCGTGGCGTTCACGATCTCGCCGACGCGGCCAATGTATTCGTTGTAAACCGTGTCGCGCTCGGCTTCGCGTACCTTCTGGAAAATGATCTGCTTGGCAATCTGCGCGGAGATGCGCCCCAGCCCTTCCGTCGACTTCAGGAAGCGTACTTCGCCGCCGACCTCTGCATTCGGATCAATGGCCTTGGCTTCATCCAGGGAAATTTCCAGTTGGGGATCTTCAATGTCATCTTCTGAAGGCAGAATGCTCTTCACCGCGTACACGCGGATCATGCCGGATTCTTTGTCCAGCTCGCCCTTCAGATTTTCCTGGCTCTTTTCCTTCTTGCGAGTGGCCGCAACTATGGCGTCTTCCACCGCACTGACCACAATCTGCGGATCAATTCCCTTTTCCCGGCTCAGGGCGTCAATCACGTTATAAATTTCACTTGCCATAATTTCGTTATTCCCTGTTCACTTCGATCTTGAACTTTCGCATGCTCCCAGTCGCCGCCCCCACCCCGGGTACCCTCAACTAGGATTCCAAAGGACTTACACTAATCATCCCCGGCGACCATTTCTTCGATTCCGGCGATCCCTTGCGATCACTGCGATCCGGCGCGGGTCTATATCTCCGGTACCAGATTGGCCTTTTCCACGTTCGCCAGATCAATCTCAAACTGTTGCACTGGCTGCGCGTGTCCCGGCTTCGGCTTCTTCTTGCCCGGAATCGTTTCCAGAATCAGCTTGCCTTCTTCAAATCTTTGCAAACGCGCCTCAAAATGCCGGTTGCCGTTCACCGGCTCGCGCGTTGTCACCTTCAATATGCTGCCGGTAAAGCGTTGGTAATCTTCCGGCCGCTTCAACGGCCTGTCCAACCCAGGAGACGAAACTTCCAGCGTGTACGAAGCACCCTGAACTGCATCTTCCACATCCAGGATGGTCGAAACGTCCCGGCTGACCATGGCGCAATCTTCGTGCGTTACGCCTTCCGGCTTGTCGATGGTGATTCTTAAGGTGCGTGCTTTGCCGCCGCCTCGCAGTTCCACATCCACAACTTCAATGCCTTGTGCCGTGGCCACTCGGCCAGCAATTTCGCGGATTGTGTCGAGATCTGCCGCCATCCACTTCCGAACAGTTTGTTACTGGTGAAAACCATTTCTCCCCAAAAATAAAGTGGGCAATCCGCCCACTGGTACGTTCGCCGAATTGGGGATTTCTAACCCACTCAGATCCGGGATCCCCGACAGGCTCGTCTTTCGCCTGTTGGGGTGAAACGCACCCTCCGGCCTGAGCCGAAACCAGCTACCACTACCTAATAATACGCCCAACCCATACAAAAAACAACGAGTACTCGGTCTGCATAACGCTTTTTCTTTGCAAGCGCTTCGCCTGTAAGCCATTTGTTTACTAGCAGTTCTGCATCAGTTCTCAGGAGGTCCCAGCGAACTCTGGGAACTCTATTAATCTTTGTTACCCAGCAGGCCTATCTTGTCTGCACCCGCATGATGGGTGATGTCCACGGCCTGCGCCACATATTCAAAATCAACTTCGGGGTCGCCCTGCACAAAAGCCACCCGGTCAACCCGGACCTTGAACGCCGCGGTGAGGCGCGATTCCAAAGCGTCCCAGGAAACGTCTTCCTGATTGAGCTTGAGCAGTGGACGTTTGCTCTCGCCGACGTCCTTTAATCGAATGACAATCGGCGTCGGAGGATTCTTCTCCATGCTTTCTGTGCTCGGCTGTGGGACCAGGGTCTTTTCTCCCCACTTATGGTCCGGAAGAATGACCATAAAAATGATCAGCAGGACCAATAAAACATCAATCAGCGGCGTGACATTGATTTCAGACGACTGCGTGCTGCGCGCTCCAACCATCATTGACATGGCTTGGCTCCTTAGCGAAGAGATCACATGCGATCCCTCTTGAGTTTTGCGCGCTTGAGTAATTGACACTTGGAGGACGAAAGATGTTCCCGGGCTCGAGATGTCCCGGACCCGAGATGTCCCGGTGAATTCTCTGTAAAGTAAAAAAATGGCGGCGAAATAAAGCTGCATTCCCCCGCGACATGCCATCCCGAATCCCGAGCCCGAGGCTTGCCGAAGGCGAGCGGTGAGGGAACGGCTCCGCTGCAGCATCGGAACCGGCACGAATCAGACCAAGATCCTCGACCTTGTTGAAGATTCAGAATGAACGCGCTTTGACTAATTGCGCTAATTGCTATTTGCTGATTTCATTTGCGGTCGAGCAAATCGAAAATAATTTCTCGCTCTTTGAATTCATTTTCCGTAGCAGCACTAGTCCCGCCACCCTCGACATGCCATCCCGAATCCCGAGCCGGAGGCTTGCTGAAGGCGAGTGGTGAGGGAACGGCTCCGCTGCTGCATCAGGACCAGGACGCAATCAGAACAGGATCATGCCATTGACTGGGACAGAGGTGAGAATCACAGCTCAAAGAAATAGAGATTCGCATCCATTCGCGACTTCACTGGGGATCTACTGCTACACGGCTTTGGTTAATTGCTATTTGCCAAATTGCCAGCTGCTGGTTTTTTTCGCGGCCATTCCTGATCTGCGTCCATCTGCGCAAATCTGCGGGGAACCAGCCCTACCACTTGAACCGTTTGTGCCCTTCCATCACGATCTTTCGTGCCGCATCGCCATCGGCCCAGCCGGCCATCTTAGTCTTCTTCCCCTCCAGGTCTTTGTAAATAGAGAAGAAGTGCTCGATCTCGCGTGTCCTGTGCGGAAACACCTGCGAATAGTCGCTCACGTCCTTGTAGAACGGGTCGCTATCTGCCACGGCCAGAATTTTCTCGTCATTTTTGCCCTGGTCCACCATGTGTAATACGCCGATGGGCCGCACCTCGATCAGGCATCCGGGAAAGCTCGGCGACTCAACCAGCACTAATACATCCAGGGGATCGCCATCCTGGCCGAGCGTACAAGGAATAAATCCGTAATCGCCGGGATAATGCACCGGGGAAAACAACGTGCGGTCAAGCTTGAACACATGAAGCTGCTTGTCATACTCATATTTGTTGACTGAATCTTTGGGAATTTCAATCACCGCGTTGATTCGGTGCGGCGCCTTTTCGCCTATGGGAAGTCTGGTGTAGTCAGGCATCTAAAATTTAACCTTTGGCATTCCTTATTCTAGGATAATAGTTAGCTGTGAGGTGTTCCCCATGCGCCTTGTTGTCGCAGTTTTTGCGCTTCTGCTATCGTCCCAGGGCCTTGCCCAGGAATGCACCACCACCGTGCTGGCGTCCTTCTATGATCAGCTCACGAAAGATGAAATTGAGACTCTCAAGCCAGGCGATCTGGAAATAAAAATCGACGGGAAGAAACTGCCGGTGCTCAGTGCCAGCCGTGACTTCAATAACCGGCTGCTGATCCTGCTGGAAACTGAAGGCTCGGCCAAGAATGACAAACTCGCCGAGCTGGTGACCACCGTGACGCAACAGGTGCGTCAGGCGCCGGCAGGCAAGCCAGTGGCCTTCGGAGTCTTTGCTGAAAAGTCCACCTTCACAAAGGGATTCTCTTCTGAGCCGGAGATGCGCACTGCCGCCATCAATGAAGTGGTTGAAGGCGCGCCCCCGCTGGGAAAACGCGTGGCGCTGTGGGACGCTCTGCATGAAGCTCTCGCGCTTTTTGGATCGCACCAGCCGGGAGACACCATCCTGCTCGTCGGCGATCCTTATGACGACGCCAGCCACCATTCACCGGAAAGCGTGGAGAAAGAATTTATCGCCCATGGAACCCGGCTGTTCATGATGCGCAGGACGCAAGGCAGCCATGTAGAGCGCGACTTCCTTTGGCAATCGCACGATCTGGAAAAAATGGTGCTCGCCCGCATGACGGAGGAAACTGGCGGCCTGTTGAGCGTTTACGTTGCTTCTCTCATCCGCTTTGCCTGGGCTGGATACATGCTGGAAATCAAACTGCCTCCCGGTATGGGCCATCCGCACAAATGGAAAATTCAATTCCGCGGCGAGGCGGCGGAAACGCACCGCAAAACAAACTTTTATTATCCGGCGCTGCTGCCGCCATGCCAGCAGCAGGCCACTGCGCGCTAATGCATCGGAATAACAAAACGTATAGCACATAGCTCCGGCTGTGCAGGCCTTTATAGGCAATTCACAACAGTAGACTTGAATCGTTCAAAAATGGGTTTTTTCGCCATTTTCGGAAACAAGAAAGCCATCGGTCTGCCGTTGCTCCCGCTTTCTGGAGCATTAGACTAGCTGAAAGTTGTAAAGGAGCTTCAAAGATGAACTATAAAAGATTGCTTTTCAAGTTTGCAGTGCTCGCGCTCAGCTTGGCTGCTCTTCACATGACGGCTGATCGGGCAAAAGCCTCGTCTGCCTTTTGCCAGTTGAGGTTTTGCAGTACCAGCACAAGCGGTGGCCATTGTGGTACAACCGGGGCGGATTGTAACGTCTGCCACGGTAGTGATGGATCCACGGGACCTTGTGGTTTACAGTGAAGGTGAATCGCAGGCTGCCAACGGGCAACAGGGGCAGCCTGCCTAATGAAAGGTAGAATCGAATGTGCTGAGTAGCTGTCTCTACTTCTTCTCTTCCTCGCCGCCACCCTGTTCTGCTGTTGCCGCTGCCTGCTCTTCTTCCATCTGTTTGCGGACTTCTTCCTGGCGCTTGGTGCGAATCTCTACCCGCTTGGCGCGCTTGGCCTCAATCACCTTCTCGCTGCCCAGCAACTCGATGTAGCAGGTTGATGCGCCATCGCCCGCGCGCCATCCTTTGTGGATGATGCGCAGGTAACCGCCGCTGCGGTCGCCAAAACGGGGCGCAACGGTATCAAACAGGCGGCTGACTGACTCGCGCGTCATCAGGTAGCTGCCGGCCAGGCGTCGCGCGGAAAGGTCTCCGCGCTTGCCCAGTGTGATCAGTTTTTCCACGTGCGGACGCATGGCTTTGGCCTTGGCCGGCGTGGTTTCAAGCCGTTCTTCCATGATGAGCGAGGTCACCAGGTTGCGCAGCAGCGCGCGCCGATGGCTGGTGTTACGTCCGAGTTTCTTCGTGTGTCTCTGGTGACGCATGAGTTTATGTCCTTCAGAAAAATTTTCTGTTACACGACCAGCAACTAGCTCCTGGTCGAAAGGCCTTTGGCTCCTCGCTCCTGGCCTTTGGCTAAACCTTTTTGGGCATCGAATATCGTGGGATTTGCTCTGCAGCTTATCGATCCCCCGATGTCCCGATTACCAGATATTAGAACTCCTGCCCGTCGCCGCCAACGTCATCCAGGACACCGCCGCCCATAGACACTGCGGATGGCATCTGGCTGGTCGGTCCGGGGACGGCGTTGCCTTGATCGTCAATCTTCATGCCCAGTGAGAGGCCCATGGAAGCAAGGATTTCCTTGATTTCATTGAGCGACTTGCGGCCAAAGTTCTTGGTCTTGAGCATCTCCGCTTCCGTCTTCTGCACCAGCTCGCCGATAGACTGAATATTCGCATTCTTCAGGCAGTTGTAACTGCGTACGGAAAGCTCCAGTTCCTCGACTGAGCGGTTCAGGTTTTCATTCTTGATCAGCGGCTTCTCTTCACCACGCGATTCCGTCTCCAACTCCTCTTCAAAGTTGATAAAGATGGTCATGTGGTCTTTGAGCAGCTTTGCCGCCAGGCCAAGCGCATCGGCCGGGGCAATGGAGCCGTTGGTCCAGATTTCGATATCGAGCTTGTCGTAGTCGGTAATCTGTCCCAGGCGGGCCGCTTCCACCGTGTAATTGCACTTGCGCACCGGGGAATGGACAGAATCAATCGGAATAAAACCAAGGCCCAGGTCTTCGTCAAAGTTCTTATCGGCGGCCACATAGCCGCGGCCACGCTTCAGGCGCATTTCCATGTCGAGCTTGCCGCCTTCAGAAACGGTGGCGATGTAAACATTTTTGTCCAGAATTTCTACGTCGCCGTCAGCCTCAATCATGCTGCTGGTCACAACGCCCGGCTGTTCTGCTTTCAGGTAAATGGCCTTTGGGCCGTCCCCGTTGAGCTTGAACGGGACCTGCTTCAGGTTAAGGATGATGTCAGTTGCGTCTTCTACTACGCCAGGAATTGACTGGAATTCATGCAGCACGCCTTCAATTTTCACGGCAGTCACAGCCGCGCCTTCAATTGAAGACAGCAGCACGCGCCGCAGGGCGTTGCCGATTGTAGTGCCAAATCCACGCTCAAAAGGTTGGGCGTAAAAACGGCCGTATTTATCGGTAAGTGTTTCAGTGTCTGTCGCCAGACGCTTGGGTTTTTGGAAACCTCTCCATAGAACCATGCTTATTTATCCTTTCAACTCCGCTCCGTTTGGCGCATGCGGTGGGAGACCACAAGGCTGTTCTGGTGCGGGCAATTGAGAAGCTACCGGCTGTGAGCTAATAGCTTCTGGCTAACCAAATTTTAAGTGGATGAATCAGTGGAGCGTATTCGATGCTCAAACTCGCTTTCCTGATTCATCATGCGGAAGGGCCTCGCGGCCTCTCCCGCCAGCAGCTGCCAGCTAAAAGCCAGTAGCTTTATTTGCTGTACAGTTCGACGATCAACTGTTCATTGACCGGCGCATTAATGTCTTCACGCTTCGGCAGAGACAGTACGCGGCCCTTCAGGTTGTCGCGATCAACTTCCAGCCATCCGACTACGGGCTGATGGCTTGAGTAATCGCGCGCACCCTCAATCACGGTGAACTTTTTCGCTTTCTCGCGGACAACAATCTCGTCCCCGGCGCTTACCTGGAATGAGGGGATGTTCACGCGACGCCCATTCACGTCAATATGGCCGTGGCGGACAATCTGCCGCGCTTGACGGCGTGACGTGGCGAATCCCAGCCGGTAAACCACGTTGTCCAGCCGACGTTCCAGCTGCTGCAGGAGCAGTTCACCGGTGACACCGGGCTTGCGCGCGGCTTTCTCAAAGTAGTTGCGGAACTGGTTTTCCAGGGTGAAATACATGCGCTTGGTCTTCTGCTTTTCCCGGAGCTGCAAGCCATAGCCTACGACCTTGGCTTTGCGGTCCTTGCCATGCTGGCCGGGAGCGAAGTTGCGCTTTTCCACGGGGCACTTGCCAGTAAAACACTTGGCCCCTTTCAAGAACAATTTCATGCCTTCGCGACGGCAAAGGCGGCATACTGCACCTTTATAACGTGCCATGTTTCGTACTCTCCTCTTCTTCGAGTGACGATCGGTTTACGGGGTGGCTACCCTTTCTTCCCGATCCTGATCAAGCTGCTAGCCTCTAGCGACTAGCTCTTAGCTTGAAATTTTTTATTGACCAGCAGCTAGCGGCTAGAAGCTAGTTGCTAGCGCGTTATACGCGTCGTCTTTTCGGCGGACGACATCCGTTGTGCGGAATGGGCGTGACGTCTTTAATCGTCTTCACGTCCAAGCCGGCGGCAGCCAGAGCGCGAATCGCAGACTCACGTCCTGAGCCGGGACCATTCACACGCACTTCAACCGACCGCATGCCATGATCGCGGGCCTGACTGGCGGCGTTGCTCGCGGCCTGCTGCGCAGCAAACGGTGTGCCTTTGCGCGATCCACGGAAGCCCAGCGAACCCGAGCTCTTCCACGCCAGTGTTTTGCCTTCACTGTCCGTAATGGTCACAATGGTGTTGTTGAAAGACGCTTGGATGAACGCTACGCCGTGCGGAACGTTCTTGCGTTCTTTCTTCTTGAAGACTTTTTTCTTGCCTTTAGTTCCGGTAGCGCCGCTTCCCGGCGCCGCTGCTGCTGCTTTTGCCATTCTCTTTGTCCTTCAGGTCACCATTCGGTGACTGCTTCGCTGATCAGCTACTAGCCTGTCGCTTCTATCGTTCGATCCAACTCTTAGCCTTTAGCCAGCACTGTTTCTTTGGCTGAATGCCGAGTGCTGACCGCTGACTACTATGTTTTTGCCGCCGTCTTCTTCTTGTTGGCCACTGTGCCTTTGCGCGGGCCTTTGCGGGTGCGCGCGTTCGTATGCGTGCGCTGTCCGCGGACCGGCAGGTTGCGGCGGTGACGATAGCCGCGATACGAGCCAATTTCAATCAGCCGCTTGATGTGCATGGAGATGTCTTTGCGCAGATCACCTTCCACGTCGCCTTCAGCTTCAATCGCCTGGCGAATGCGGTTGACCTCGTCCTCGTTTAGGTCTTGGACCTTCTTCATGGGCTCGACCTTCGCCGTTTCCAGAAGCCGCGCGGAACGCGAATTGCCAATGCCGTAGATATACGTAAGCGCGATGTTCACATGCTTATTGCGCGGAAGATCAACGCCTGAAATACGTGCCATGTCTTTTCTCCTGAGGGCTCCGCCGCGCTTCGCTGCTCCGCCCTCGCGCTCCGTTCGCGCGGGACAGCGCTCTCTTCGCGCTTCACCCGTCCCTTTAACTCAAGTGTCGATCGGTTTACAGCCGGCGGGCCTTCATCCCGATCCCGATAATTTAGCCTTGTCTTTGTTTGTGTTTCGAGTTCTCGCAGATCACGCGCACCACGCCCTTGCGGTGCACGATCTTGCACTTGTCACAAATTTTCTTTACCGATGCTCTGACCTTCATAATTTCCTGATTCCCTGTGGCACAGGCACTCCTGTCTGTGCTCCTTATTTGTATCTGTACACAATTCGCCCGCGAGTGAGGTCATACGGTGAGAGTTCCACCGCGACCTTGTCACCGGGAAGAATGCGGATAAAATTCTTGCGCATTCTGCCGGAAACGTGTGCCAGCACCTGATGCTTGTTTTCCAGTTCCACCCGGAACATGGCGTTAGGCAGCGGCTCAAGGACCGTTGCCATCACCTCAATCGCGTCTTCTTTACTCACTCATCTCCTTGGAGAACTCTCACTCTCAGTTGGAGGATCTAGGGATACCCCTCCCCCTGGGTCTCGACTAGGATTCTAAAGGAGTTACACCATTCATCCCCAGCCAATCCCAGCGTCTGTTAGCCCAAATCACGCCAAAACGCGCCTTATTCAGTCAAAACCAGCGGCCCATTCCGCGTTACCGCCACAGTGTGTTCGAAGTGCGCGCTGTAGCTGCCGTCTTCAGTGACCGCTGTCCATTTATCGTCCAGGACACGCGCTCCCGGCTTGCCAATATTGACCATCGGCTCAATGGCGATGACCATTCCCTCGCGCAAGCGTGTTCCGTGACCTCTCGTGCCGAAATTCGGCACCTGCGGGTCTTCATGCAGACGAGTGCCGATTCCGTGTCCTACAAACTCGCGCACTACGCTGAAGCCGTTCGCTTCAACGTATTCCTGCACAGCCGCGCCCACGTCTCCAACGGTCTTGCCTAGTCTGACTTCTGCGATGGCCTTCTTCAGCGAGGTTTCCGTTACATCGAGCAGCTTCTGTAATTCCGGCGCCAGTGACTTGCCGACTGGCACAGTAATGGCCGAGTCGCCATAATAGCCGTCCAGCACCACGCCGCAATCGATGGAAACGATGTCGCCTTCCTTCAGTACCCGCTTTTCTGACGGGATACCGTGAATGATTTCATTGTTTACCGACGTGCAGAGCACGCAGGGATAATCGCAATAGCCTTTGAATGCAGGCTTGGCGCCGAACTCGCGGATTTTTTCTTCCGCGGCATTTTCCAAATCCATGGTGGAAACGCCCGGGGTCACAAGGGCCTTTACTGCATCCAGCACTTGGCGGACAATCTGCCCGCTGCGTTTCATCTTTGCCAGTTCGGATTGTGATTTGCAATTAATCATTCTTACTCAACTACTCAGTGCCTGCTGCAGCCGCTCCGCCTTCAATCGCGCGAAACATGTCCGCCATGACCTTTTCAACAGGTTGGTCCCCGTTGACACAGCGCAAACGTCCCCGCTTCTGGTAAAACTCTTCCAGAGGCTTGGTCTGGCGCTCATAGCTTTTTAAACGCTCAGATATGACCTCTTCCGTATCGTCAACGCGCTGGAACAACTGGGTGCCGCAGACGTCGCAAACGCCTTCAGTTTTGGGCGGCTGGAGATAGATGTTGTAAATCTTGCCGTCGACAGGACAAGTACGGCGGCCTGTAAGCCGTTGCAGTAATTGATTATAACTTACATCAACGTCTACGACAACCGTCGGCTTCCTCTCGCCTGCCTTCGCCTTCAACTCACGATCCAGCCATTCCGCTTGCGCTACCGTCCGGGGAAACCCATCCAGAACAAATCCCCGGTCAGCATCCGGCTGTTTAAGCCGGTCTGAAACCATGCTGTTTACCAGGTCATCAGAGACCAGGTCCCCCCGTTCCATGACCCTTTTCGCTTTTCTGCCCAGCTCCGTGCCGCGGGCCACGTTGTCCCTCAGAATGTCCCCGGTGGAAATATGGGGAATTCCGTAGTGTCCGGCAATCAGCTTGGCCTGTGTACCTTTGCCTGCTCCTGGCGCTCCCAGCAGGACGATCGGACCAACAGGTATGTTTCTTCCGCTCATAGCGTCAACACCATGCCGGGCCGAAAATTCCGCTTAACCCCAGAGCCTTCTGCCGCGAACGCGTCCGCTGCGAGAGGTAAATCCTTCATAGTGGCGCATGACCAGCTGTGACTCAATCTGGTTCACCGTATCCATGGCCACGCCTACGACGATCAAAAGCGATGTTCCACCGAAGTAGAAATTCACACCCAGGCCATGCAAGACCCAGTTCGGCGCATTCCCGAACAAGTGAGGCCCAATCCACGGTATGTGATCAAGGTGAATTCCGGCGATCATCCATTCCGGAATCAGCGAGATCAAAATCAGGTAGAGGCCGCCCACCAGCGTAACGCGCGTCAGTACGTCATTGATGTAGTCGCGCGTGCGATGGCCGGGACGTATGCCGGGAATAAATCCGCCGTATTTCCGCATGTTGTCCGCCACGTCAGACGGGTTGAACACAATAGAAACATAGAAATATGCGAAGAAAATAATGCCAACCGCATACAGCAAAGTGTAGAGTGGCTCGCCCCACTTGAGCTGCTCCATGGTGCCGCCGAAATACCGGTTTAACGTTCCACCGGGCTTAAAGGCATTGGAAAGCGTAAGCATCTGCGGAATGCTGAGCAGTGACGAAGCAAAAATCACCGGCATCACGCCGCCGGAGTTCACGCGCAACGGCAGGTGTGTGGACTGGCCGCCCATAATGCGGCGTCCCACAACCCGCTTTGCATATTGCACCGGAATGCGCCGCTCTGAGCGTTCCATAAAGACAATGAACGCCACCACCAGAATCATGATCGCGACGAGGAACAGCAGCGCGGGTACGGTAAAGCTGCCCCAGGCTGACGACTTCGCTTTTTGCGCCAAATCAACCACGGCTTTCGGCAATCCGACCACAATACCGGCAAAGATCAGCAATGACATGCCGTTCCCAACGCCGCGTTCCGTGATCTGCTCGCCCAGCCACATGATGAAGATGCTGCCTGTGGTCAGCGTGATGATCGTCTTCAAAATAAACGACGGTCCTGGATCGACAACAAACTTTTGCGCTTCCAGGGTAAAGGCAATGCCCATGCTTTGCAGGACGGAAAGAATTAGCGTCAGGTAGCGGGTCCACTGGGTGATCTTGCGCCGGCCCAGATCGCCTTCCTTTTGCAGGCGCGCCAGCGGTTCCCAAACCACTGTCAGCAGCTGCAGGATAATCGATGCCGTGATATACGGCATGATGCCCAAAGCAAAAATCGTGAGACGGCGCAGGTTACCGCCGCTGAACAGATCGTAGAAGCCCAGTAGGCCACCGCTCTGCTGTTCAAACGCCTTCTGCAGTGCATCCGTGTTGATGCCCGGCGTGGGAATGTGCGAACCCAGGCGATAGACCGCCAGCATGGCCAGCGTAAACAACACGCGCTTGCGCAGGTCCGGTACTCGAAAGATATTCGCCAGTTTCTCGAACATTTAGGTCACCTTTTTCTTTAGTTTCGAAGGTGCCTTGCTTTTGCCCGATTGGGGTTCGTCCTTGGTCGCTGCCGCAACGGCAGCGCCGCCAATAATCTCAATCTTGCCGCCGGCCTTGGTAATTTTCTCCTCGGCCGACTTAGAGAACTTGTGCGCCTGAACCGTCAGCGCCGTCTTGAGTTCGCCATCGCCCAGCACCTTGATCAGATCATTCTTATGTACTACGCCGTTCTTGATCAGGAGTTCCGGAGTAATGTTCTTTTCGCCCAGTTCCACAAGGCGATCCAGGTTGACCACCTGGTATTCCACGCGGAAAATGTTGGTAAAACCGCGCTTGGGCAAGCGGCGATGCAATGGCATCTGGCCGCCTTCAAAGCCGCGCATCATGCGCGAGCCTGAGCGGGAACGCTGGCCTTTATGGCCGCGCGTTGATGTCTTGCCCATTCCACTGCCCATGCCCCGGCCCACGCGTTTCTTGTTGGACGTGGCGCCCTTGGGAGGCCGTAAGTTCGATAAGTTCGTTGGCACTTGATTTCCTTTGGCGCAATCACCGCCGACTTAACTTGCGATGATTACTCGGTTTCCCTGTTTTTGATTTGGCAATTTACCCAATTACCCAATTACCCATTTACCAAATCTACTTCTCTAAGATCTGCACCAGATGCGGAATTTTGGCGACCATGCCGCGAATCGATGGCGTATCTTCCCGTTCCACCACCTGATAAAGCCGGGTAAAGCCCAGCCCTTTCACCACCTTCTTGTGTTTCACCGGGGTGCAAATCTTTGAGCGCACATATTGAAGGCGAATTGTCTTTTTCTGTGCCGTCATTTTATAGCTCCTGCAGCGACTTGCCGCGCAGTGTGGCCACATCCTGGCGGTCGCGAAGTTTATTGAGCGCATCAAACGTGGCTTTAATCACGTTGTGCGGATTGGCTGTGCCAATCGATTTTGTGAGCACATTCTGTACGCCCACTGATGTCATCACCGCACGCACCGCGCCGCCGGCAATCACGCCGGTGCCTTCCGGAGCGGGCTTAAGCAATACCCGGCCGGAGCCAAACGTTCCCAGCACCGCATGCGGGATCGATGTCTTGCTTAGGTTGACCCGCATCAGATTTTTCTTGGCCGATTCAATCCCCTTGCGGATGGCCTGCGGCACTTCCTTGGCCTTGCCGGAACCGTATCCGACCACGCCCGCAGTGGGATCGCCCACCACGACCAGCGCCGCGAATGACATGTTTTTGCCGCCCTTGACCACCTTGGTCACGCGGTTGATGGCCACTACCTGGTCTTTCAACTGGTAGTTGCCGGCATCGAGCTTTCTTTTCGTTGCGATTGCCATTTTATTTAGAACTCCAGACCTGCTTCACGCGCGGCATCTGCCAGCGCCTTGATGCGTCCGTGGTAGAGGTAGCCGCCACGGTCAAATACCACTTTCTTGATTCCTTTTTCCTGCGCCCGTTGCGCAATCTCTTTGCCGATTTCCTTGGCGCTGGCCACGTTGCCGCCCGTCTTCTTGCCGCCTTTTTTACCTTTCACCGTGCTTGCCGAAGCGAGCGTGGTGCCGGAGGCGTCGTCAATCACCTGCACGTAAATGTGGTTCAGTGAGCGGTACACATTCAACCGCGGACGTTCTGGCGATCCGGAAAGCTTGTTGCGCAGCCGTTGATGAATCCGCCGCCGTGTTGCGTCTTTCGAACTATCTGGAATCATGTCGTTACCCTTTGCTTCGTACAGCCCCAGGCTGCACGATCAAAAAATTTGTCCTTCCGTTGTCCGTCAATCGGGTGATCTGGTGATCGATCATCCGGTGATCACCCTTCCTAATTCACTAAATCCCCAAGCCCCTTCCATAATCGCTTCTTCCGATCACGGCGATCACCCGATCACGCGCGATCACGGCGATTATTTAGCTCCGGTCTTGCCAACCTTCTTCTTCAACTTCTCGCCCACATAGCGGACGCCCTTCTGCTTGTAAGGGTCCGGCGGACGCAGGCCGCGCATGTCTGCTGCAACCTGGCCAACTTTCTGGCGATCAATTCCTGACACAGTCAGCTTGGTCTGCTTGGGATCTACCGCAACCGTTACACCCGTAGGCAGCGGAAACTCAATCGGATGTGAATAGCCCAAAGTGAACACTACCGTGTTTTTGCCTTTCAACTCCGCGCGGTATCCAATGCCGACGATTTCCAGATCGCGGTTCCAGCCCTTGGTCACGCCTTCCACAGCGTTATTCACCAGTGCCCGCGCCAGTCCGTGGACAGCCGCATGGTTATCATCCTTGCGGGTCACATTTATGTGTCCGTCTGCCTGCTTCAGTTCAACGCCGGAGGGAAGATGCGTCTGCACCTGGCCCTTGGGGCCCTGCACCACCACGGTGTTTCCCCTTACTTCAAACCTCACTCCCTGCGGGAGCGGAATCGGTTTCTTTCCGATACGAGACATTGTGCTCTACCCTTCTCTTAAAGCGAGTCCTTCTGGCCGGTCAAGGCTGAATTCCACGCTGATCATTAAAGCTGCTAGCCACTAGCTTCTAGCCAAATCTTTTCGATCGCCACACGTAATAGGGCAGGACTTTCGTCTTGCCGTTGATGCTTCCTTTAAGTCAGGGGCTTTAGCCCCTGCGCTAGCAGCTAGTAGCCAGCGGCCAGCAGCTAATTCACGCCTTCGGCGTGAACTACCATACTTCGCAAAGTATTTCGCCGCCCAGGCCCTGCTTGCGCGCCTGGCGTCCTGTCATCACGCCCTTGGGCGTGGTGAGGATGTTGATCCCCAGGCCGCCGAGCACGCGTGGAATATCATTGCGTCCCACGTACACGCGGCAACCGGGCCGCGAAATTCGCTGCAGGTTGGCGATAGCGGCATTGTTGTCCTGCCCGTACTTGAGGTAAATGCGCAGGACTTTTCTGCCTTCTTCTTCTGTCGGCTTGAAATTGGCGATATAGCCTTCCTCTTTCAGAATGCGCGCAATTTCCAGCTTCAGCTTGGAAGCCGGCACATCAAGCTTTTGGTGACGTGCATGGATCGCATTGCGAATGCGTGCCAGCAAATCTGCGACCGGATCGGTCAAACTCATCTTCGTTTATCTCCTCTTATCGTCACCCGTTTGCTCCGGCTCCGCCGGAGAACCTGCCGTGACGTACTGCAAAACCGGCTATTAGCTCTTGGCCATTGGTTCTTAGCTTGTCTGTTTAGCTCTTATCTGCCTGCCTGGGTCGATGACAATCTTTCCTCTTCGACACTCTAGCTAAAGGCCAAAAGCTAAGAGCTAAAAGCCGCTTTGTTACCAGCTCGACTTCGAAACCCCGGGAATCTCACCCTTCAACGCCAAACCACGGAAGCACAGGCGGCAGAGGCCGAACTTGCGCAGAAAAGCGCGCGGCCGTCCGCAGATGCTGCAGCGATTGCGGTGCTGGGTGGAAAACTTGGGTTTCTTGTTCGTCTTGGCGATCTTTGCTGTTGTTGCCATTTTTTCCTTCGCTCGGCCTCTCGGCCATCGCTTCGGGCCTTTAGCTTTTAGCCATTAGCCTTTAGTACTTCAAATCTTTATTCGCGAATACTGCTTGCATCTTCCAAACAAAGCCAAAAGCTAAGAGCTAAGAGCTAATGGCTGCTTACTGCCTAAACGGCATTCCAAAATGCTTGAGCAACGCCCGCGCCTGATTGTCATCACGCGCCGTGGTCACAATCGTTACGTTCATGCCCTTCAACTTGTCCACCTTCGCGTAGTCGATTTCCGGGAAGATCAGCTGGTCGCGCAGACCGAGCGTGTAATTGCCGCGACCATCAAACGACTTGGTCGAAACACCGCGAAAATCGCGCACACGCGGCAGAGCGACGTTAATCAGCCGATCGAGAAACTCATACATGCGAGGACCGCGCAACGTCACCATGGCGCCAATGGCCATGCCTTCACGCACCTTGAAAGCCGCAATCGACTTCTTGGCCTTGGTCACAACCGGCTTCTGCCCGCAAATCTCACCCAGGTCGCGGACCAGCGGGTCAAGCATCTTGGTGTTCTGCGTGGCTTCGCCCACGCCCATGTTCACCACGATCTTGTGCAGCCGCGGGACAGCCATCGGATTGGTCGCGCCCAGCTCTTTGGCCAGCGCCGGAGCAATCTCTTTATCGAATTTGTCTTTCAGTCTTGCTGTTACTTTTGTCGTCGCCATTGTTTCTTTTGCCTTTCTCACGGTTTCCGGTTTTACGGGTTCGTGAGTGATCCAGAGCTGCTAGCTTTTAGCTGCTAGCCTCTAGCGTGATTCTTGTCTCTCAATTCCCCTAACTCTTCTTTCGATCCCTGCAAATTGCCGATTCGCAAACGATACCGCCAGCAGCTCCGGCCTTTAGCTAGAAGCCAGTAGTTAACTGCTAGCAGCTATTTATCCAACGGCGCATCGCAACGCCGGCAGATCCGCACATGCCGGCTGCCCTGTATTTTGTGCCCAATGCGCGACGGTCCGCAGCTTGGGCATACCACCATCACATTGGAGATGGAGATCGGTGATTCCTGCTCCGCGATTCCGCCCTTGATGTTGCGCTGCGGATTCGGCCGCACATTCTTCTTCACCATCATCACGTGCTCAACCAGAACTTTGCTGGTGCCGGGAAAAACCCGCAGCACGCGACCCTGCTTGCCCTTGTCACGTCCAGTGATCACTTTCACCGTGTCATTGCGCTTGATATCGACTCTTATATGCATTGTCTGCCTTCAACCATTTGGCGGCCTCAACCTTGCATCCGCCGGAAAAATCTTCGTGTCTTGCCGTCTTCTTCTTTACAACGGTGCCGCTCTTACAGAACTTCAGGCGCCAGAGAAACAATCTTCAAAAACTTCTTTTCGCGCAGTTCGCGGGCCACGGGACCAAACACGCGCGTGCCGATAGGTTCGCCGGTTTCATTGATCAGCACTGCGGCGTTCTGATCAAAGCGGATATACGTGCCGTCGCGGCGGCGATGCTCCTTGCGCTGACGCACGATTACGCACTTCACCACCGTGCCCTTTTTTGCTGTGCCGTCCGGCGACGCTTCTTTCACCGCGGCTGTAACCACATCGCCCAGGCTGGCGTTCAAGCCGGTGTGTCCGCCCAGCGGCAGGATCATCTGCAGCCGGCGCGCTCCGCTGTTATCGGCCACATCGAGAATGCTTCTCATCATGACTGCCATGGTTGTATCCCCTTTTAATTACGTTTCATCAGCGATTCGGCCCTGTTGGCCGCCGAATCGCGCAGCCTCAAGCGCAGAAATCTTTGTCCACGATCCATGCTCTTAAGCGGTTTTCGAATCGATGATCGCTTCTTCGCCGCCCACCAGCTTGGCTTTCTGGATGACGTTCTTCAGCCGCCAGCGCTTCAGCTTGGACATGGGCCGGGTCTCTTCAATCTCCACAAAGTCGCCCACGTGCGCCGTGTTCTTCTCGTCGTGCGCATAGAACTTCTTGGACTTGGCCACAACGCGGCGATACAGCGGATGCGCCTTCTTCATGATGACTTGCACCACAATGGTCTTGCTCATCTTGGTGGAAGTCACGCGGCCAATCTTGGTGCTGCGGCTGCTTTGCTTTTTCTCAGTTGTCTCTGCCATTTACTTCTTCCTCTTTTTGGCTGCGGTCTTCTTCTTGGCCGGCTTGGCTGTTTTGCCCTTTGCGGCAGCCTTGGTCTTTTTTTTCTTGGCGCTCTTGCCGGCAGCGGCCTTTTTCGGCTTTGGCTCGACGTCGCCGGCGGCTTCCGTCTTGTGGCCGTTGCTGGGCGCCGAAATCCCCAGTTCCTTCTCGCGGATCACGGTGTGAACGCGCGCAACGTCCTTGCGCAGGCCGCGGATCTTGGTCAGGCTCTCCGTCTGTCCCATTTTCAGCTGGAACTTGAGGCGGAAGAGCTGGTCATTGAGCTCCTGCTGCTGGTGCAGTAATTCGGCATCGGTCAGATTTCTAAGTTTTTCGACATCCATGGTTGTTGTCTCTTCTTCTGGGTTAGCTGTCAGCTTCTGGCTCTTAGTCTTTAGTCAAACTTGTTTGATCCAAAACACAAAGGCTGATTGCTGATTGCTAATTCCTAGTGCGCATCCGCGCGGGCCACAAACTTTGTCCGCAAGCCCAGTTTGTTCGACGCCAGCCTCATTGCTTCCTGAGCATCGGTGCGGTTCACGCCTTCCATCTCAAACAGGATCTTGCCCGGACGTACCACCGCAACCCAGTGGTCCGGTGCGCCTTTGCCTTTACCCATACGGGTTTCGGCGGGCTTCTTGGTCACGGGCTTGTCCGGAAACAGGCGGATCCAGATCTTGCCGCCGCGCTTCACAAAACGCGTCATGGCAACGCGGCTTGCCTCGATCTGGCGGTCGGTAATCCAGCCCGGTTCCATGACTTTCAACCCGAAATCGCCAAAGGAGAGTTCTCCTCCGCGCCAGGCCTTACCGCACATGCGACCGCGCTGCTGCTTGCGGTACTTAACTTTTTTCGGCATTAACATAACTGTCGGTTCCTTCTATGCCGCTAACGCTTTGTAAAAGCTGTTAGCCCTTGGCCTTTAGCTCAATCGCACTCTCACCTTTTCCTACTTAAGCTAAAGGCTAAGTGCTAAGTGCTAACGGCTGTTTCTTAAAATGCTCCCGCGCCCGTACGCTCAGGCTGCCGCTTTTTCTGCGGCAGAATATCGCCTTTGTAAACCCAGCACTTCACGCCGATTACGCCATACGTTGTGCGGGCTTCGGAAAAACCAAAATCGATGTCGGCACGCAACGTGTGCAGTGGCAGACGTCCCTGCAGGTACCACTCGGAACGCGCGATTTCATTGCCGTTCAACCGGCCAGACACGCGGACCTTGATTCCCTTGCAGCCGAAGCGCAGTGCCGAATCCACTGACTTGCGCATGGCCCGGCGGAAGCCCACGCGCTTTTCCAGCTGCAGCGCGATTCCTTCCGACACCAATTGCGCGTCCAACTCAGGCTTGTGCACTTCCTGGATGTCAATGAAGACATCGCGGTTCGTGCGCTTCTGCAGCTCGACCTTCAGCTTGTCGATTTCCGCGCCCTTGCGCCCGATGATGATGCCCGGACGCGCCGTGCGGATGATGATGCGCAGCTTGTTACCCGGACGCTCGATTTCCACCGAGCTTACGCCCGCGGACTTGAGCTTGTCCTTCAGCTCGTCCTTCAGCTTCACGTCTTCCAGAAGAAGCTTGTCGTAATCTTTCTCAATGAACCAGCGCGACCGCCAGGGCTTGGTATAACCGAGCCTGAATCCGTAAGGATGGACTTTCTGTCCCATATTTATTTCCTCTTATTCCCTGCCGACGTTCTTCGCGAACGTCAATTCATTTCTCAAAACTTCTTACCGTGCCGCGGCGGTCTTTTTCTTGCCTGCCGATTTCTTCTTGGCGCTAACCGCTTTCTTCTTGCCCGTAGCTTTCGCCGGAGCAGCATCTTCTTCGCCGACCACCGTTGCCAGGTCCTGCTTGTCCTGCGCGCCCTTTTCCGCCAACACAATTTCCATGTGCGAAATCCTGCGCTGGTAGCGAAATGCGCGTCCCATTGGCGCCGGGCGAATACGCTTCATACGCGGCCCTTCATTGGCGATGGCATGCTTCACATAGAGCCGGTCCAGGTCAACGTCCATGCCTTTTTCCTGGCTCAGGTAGTTCGCGTTCTCCACCGCCGAGCGCAACAGCTGAAAAATCGCCGGAGCTATGCGCTTCTTGGTGAAAGTAAGCGTGGTCAAAGCGTCTTCCACGCGCCGGCCTTTAATCAGGTCCAGCACCAGCCGCGCTTTCTGCGGCGATACGCGGGTGAATCGGGCTTTCGCTGTAAATTCCATGTCGTTTAACCTATGCTCTTAATCTTTGCTATTTAGAAGGAGGAGCTGCCGGTGCCGCCGGGGCAATTGCTCCCGGACCACCCGGTACGCCTGCCGGCTTGGCGGCAACTTCTGCCGCTGCCTTCATCGAGTGGCCTTTAAAGATCCGCGTAAAGGAGAACTCGCCCAGCTTGTGTCCCACCATGTTTTCCGTGATGTACACCGGAATAAACTTTTTGCCGTTGTGCACCGCAATGGTGTGTCCCACCATCTCCGGTGAAATCGTGGAACGGCGCGACCATGAACGGATGACCTTCTTGTCATTTTTCGCGTTCAGGTCTTCAATCTTCTTCAACAGATGGCCGTCAATATGCGGCCCTTTCTTTAATGAACGAGCCATTATTTCTGTCTCCTGCTGACAATAAACTTGTCTGTGCGCTTGTTGTTGCGCGTCTTGTAGCCGCGCGTCGGCTGGCCCCACGGAGTTACCGGATGACGTCCGCCGGAAGTTTTGCCTTCGCCGCCGCCGTGCGGATGGTCCACCGGGTTCATGGCAACGCCGCGATTCACCGGCTTCTTGCCCAGCCAGATATTGCGTCCGGCCTTGCCGATGTGCACGTTCTCGTGCTCCACGTTGCCGATCTGCCCGATCGTCGCCATGCAGTCGATCAGCACCTTGCGCGTCTCGCCGGAAGGCAGCTTCACCAGCGCATACTCTTCTTCTTTCGCGACGAGCTGAGCTGATCCGCCGGCTGAGCGCACCATCTGCGCGCCCTTGCCCGGCTTGAGCTCGATGTTGTGGATCGTGGTACCGGCCGGAATGTTCTTCAACGGCAGCGCGTTTCCAACAAGGATGTCGGCTTCAGGACCGCTGACGATCTTCTGGCCCACGTTCAACCCCACGGGATGAAGGATGTAGCGCTTTTCTCCATCGGCATACGCGATCAGCGCAATGCGCGCCGAGCGATTGGGATCGTACTCAATTGAAACCACGGTAGCCGGGACGCCATTCTTGTCGCGCTTGAAGTCGATCGCGCGCAGCTTGCGCTTGTGCCCGCCGCCGCGGTGCCAGATGGTGATGTCGCCCGCATTGCGGCGACCGCCGGTGCGCAGCTTGATGCGCGTGAGCGGCTTGTGCGGCTTATCGGTCGTCAACTCATCGTTGGTCAGCGTTGTCTTAAAGCGCAACGACGGCGTAATCGGTCTGTATGTCTTAATTGCCATAAATTCAGCCTTTGGTAATTAGCTCTTGGCCTTTGGCTTTGTCTCTAAGCTCGCGGCAAATTGCTAAACCTTTAAAACTTTTTTTCATAAGCGATTTGGCACAACAGTCGCCAAATCGCGCTGCCTCAGGAGCCTAATCGCCGTAACCACGATCCAGGCAGTGAAGCGGTTTTCTTAAATATTGGCTGCGTACTCGGGCATTTTCTCGCCCGCCTTCAGCCTTACGTATGCCTTCTTCCAGTCCGGACGGTAACCGGCAAACTTGCCCCGGCGGCGTTCTTTGCCTTGGAAGTTCGCGGTGCGCACCGAATCAACCTTTACCTTGAAAATCTTCTGGACGGCTTCTTTTACTTCCGTCTTGGTGGCTGCGGCGTTCACTTCAAAAACCAGTGTGCCCTGGTTTTCTTTTACACCCAACCCTTTTTCCGTGATCACCGGTTTGCGGATAATCTGATAGGCCGACTTCATTACGCCACCTCCGCTTTGTGCTTGGGCGCTGAGGCCTTCAGCGAATCCTGCAATTTCTCGAGAGCGGGCTTGGAAAAGATCGCCGTCTCATAGCGCAGCAGGTGATAAGGATGCACCTGATTGCCGGGGATCAATTCCACGCCGCGAATGTTGCGCGAGCTCAGCTCCAGGTTGCGGTTCTCTTTTGCGCCATCCACCAGCAGCGTTGTTTTGCCAACACCCAACTTGGTCAGCGTTTCACGAAAAGCGCCGGTCTTGGCCGCATCCAGTTCGAACGCTTCCACCACCATCAGCTTGCCGTCAGAAAGCTTGGACGCAAGCGCTGAACGCAGCGCACCCAGCAGCTTCTTCTTGGGAAACTGGTAGTCATAGGAACGGGGCTGCGGTCCGTGGACCGTGCCGCCGTGCCGCCATATTGGCGATCGGATGGAGCCCACGCGAGCGCGGCCAGTGCCCTTTTGTTTCCAGAGCTTCTTGCCCGCGCCCGACACCAGCTTTTTGTTCTTGGTGGCATGCGTGCCGGCCCGATGGGCGGCGCGGTAATGCTTTACCGCTTCCCAGAGAAGGTCTTCATTGATACCGCCGAAGACCTCATCGGCCAGCTCCAGCGAGCCTGTTTTCTTGCCTTCTAAATTGAGTACATCAATCTTTGCCATTGTTTTCAGCTCTTAGCTATTAGCTTTTGGCTCTTAGCTTGTCTCGTGGCTCAAGCAGCTTCATTCACCGAGTGAGCCTCAAATCTTATTGCTCGTGGATCGCAGGCGCCCTCGCCTGCGCTCCTAAAAATTACTTCTTCGCCTTGCCAGCAGCTGCCTTCTTCGCTGCCTTCAATGGGTCAAGCGTGGTCGATCCGGCAAAGCCACGGCGCTCGCGCGGTGGTTTCTTTGCTTTCAGGATCACGACATACGCGCCCTTAGGTCCGGGTACCGCGCCTTCCACCAAGAGAAGGTTGTCGTCGGTATCGATGCCGCGAATCTTCAAGTTGCGCACCGTTACCTGGTCCACGCCCATGTGGCCGGACATACGCATTCCGGGAAACACGCGCGATGGAAACGACGATGCGCCAATCGAGCCCTGCACCTGGAACATGTGTCCGTGCGCTCCGGGACCGCCACCAAAGTGATGGCGCTTAACGACGCCGGCAAACCCGCGTCCCTTGCTTACGCCGATCACATCGACAAATTTTTCATTGGTGAAAATATCCACCAGGACCTTCCCGCCGACTTTCAGACCATCACCGTTCGTCGCGGCTGCTTCGCCTTCCGCGGGCTGCGCTTCCGCCGTTGCGGCTTCGGTACCGTCCAGCATGGCCACTTCGCGCATGAACTTTACCGGCGGCAGATCATGTTTGCCGAAGTGTCCCTGCATGGCCTTGCTGACGTTCTTGCCTTTTACAAATTCCACAAGCCCGATCTGCGCGGCCTCATAGCCATCTTTGTTGTTGCGCTTGATCTGCGTAATCACGCATGGGCCGGCCTGCAGGACGGTGACCGGATGAACATCACCCTTGTCGTCAAATACCTGCGTCATGCCGATCTTTTTACCTAGAATTCCGTTAATCATTTTTTCTCTCTCCTCATCATTCCCGAACCGTTAACGGTTTCGAGGAACTGTAGGTTTTGGTTGTTGGCATTTGGCTCTTGGTATTTGGTAGTTAGCCAAATACCAAATACCTATTACCAACTACCTATTTGTGCTCTTTCCCGAACGCCTTGATCTCCACGTCTACGCCGGCAGGCAGGTCGAGCTTCATCAGCGCGTCCACCGTGTTCTGCGTCGGCTCCAGGATATCGATCAGGCGCTTGTGCGTGCGGATCTCAAATGCTTCGCGCGACTTCTTGTCCACGTGAGGGGAGCGCAGCACGCAATATTTGTTCTTCACCGTGGGCAATGGAATCGGTCCAGCAATCTGCGCCCCGGTACGTTTGGCCGTGTCAACGATTTCGCCCGTGGACTGGTCCAGGATGCGATAGTCGTACGCTTTCAGCCGTATGCGAATTCTCTCTTTGCCTATCACTCTTTTTATCCCTCAAAGATCTTTGCGGTCAGGCCAGTATTAAAAGATCTAAGGTCACTGCCGCGTTTTTCCGATTTGGTAATTTTGTAATTTGGTAATTGAGTAAATGGCCGCAGGGTTCAAATTACCCAATTGCCAAATTACTCAATTACCCAATCCTTCTTACTGAATAATCTCGCTGATCGTTCCTGCTCCCACCGTCCGTCCACCTTCACGGATGGCAAAGCGCAAGCCCTTTTCCATGGCCACCGGCGTAATCAGCTCGATGGTCAGCGAAACGTTGTCGCCCGGCATCACCATCTCCGTGCCGGCAGGCAGCTCAGCCACGCCCGTTACGTCCGTGGTGCGGAAGTAAAACTGCGGACGATAACCCTTGAAGAACGGGGTGTGCCGCCCGCCTTCTTCTTTGTTCAGGACGTAAATCTCGGCCTTGAACTTGGTGTGCGGCGTAATCGACCCGCCCTTGGCCAAAACCATGCCGCGCTCCACGTCTTCCTTGGCAATGCTTCGCAACAGCAATCCGGCGTTATCGCCCGCCATGCCTTCGTCCAGCTGCTTCTTGAACATTTCCACGCCCGTAACCACCGTCTTGCGCGTGTCGCGGAAACCAACGATCTCAACTTCCTCGCCCACTTTCACCTTGCCGCGCTCGATTCGGCCCGTAACCACCGTGCCGCGGCCCTGAATGGAGAAGATATCTTCAATCGGCATCAGGAACGGCTTATCGATATCGCGTGCCGGCAGCGGAACGTACTTATCGACCGCGGCCATCAGCTCGTCAATCTGCTTTTCCCACTTGGGATCGCCGTTCAGAGCGTTCAACGCCGAAAGACGAATCACCGGAACATCGTCGCCGGGGAACTTGTAGCTCTTCAGCAGCTCGCGGACTTCGAGTTCAACCAGATCCAGCAGCTCAGCGTCATCTACGGCATCGCATTTATTCAACGCCACTACGATGCATGGCACACCGACCTGGCGGGCCAAAAGCACGTGTTCACGCGTCTGCGGCATGGGGCCGTCAGTGGCTGCCACGACCAGAATTGCGCCATCCATCTGGGCTGCGCCGGTAATCATGTTCTTGATGTAGTCGGCGTGGCCCGGGCAATCCACGTGGGCATAGTGCCGGTTCGGCGTTTCGTATTCCACGTGCGCCGTGGCGATGGTAATACCGCGCTCGCGCTCTTCCGGAGCATTATCGATCGAGGCAAAATCGCGAAACTTGATCTTCGGATTGTGCTTCGACAACACCTTGGTGATCGCCGCCGTCAACGTCGTCTTGCCGTGATCAATGTGACCAATCGTGCCTACGTTTACGTGCGGTTTGCTGCGATCAAATTTTTCTTTTGCCATATTTTTAGCCTCTAGCTATTAGCTCTCGGACCAGAACGCGCCCAAACGCCTTTCTGATTCCGTTAAACCTTCAAATTCTTTGTCCAGCCGCTCATACTCGGCCAGATTCTGCTCGCGGAAGCGCTTGAACTCTTCTTCCGACTGCCAGTAATCCAGCGTGAGATAGCGAAAATCAACAGCAACATCTCTTACCAGCTCCGTTCGAATGTAGCCTGGGGACATATTGCCCGGCACCCCACGGAAGAAACGCGCCCATGCTCCCTCAGGCCCGTACTTCTGAACAAACTCTTCGTTTCTTGCCTGCCGTACCTGAAATTCCCAGACGATTACGTACTCGCCTGCACCCGCCATTACCTTGCAGCCGGCTTGCCCTGTACCTTGGCGACAATCTCTTCGGTCACCGCGCGCGGCGCTTCGTCATAGTGCGCAAAGTGCATGGAGAAGGTCGCGCGTCCCTGCGTATTCGAACGCATGTTGGTGGCGTAGCCAAACATTTCAGCCAACGGAACCAGAGACTTGATCACCTGTGAACCGGCACGGTGCTCAATGCCCTCAATGCGTCCGCGGCGGGAATTCAGGTCGCCGATAATAATGCCCATGAATTCTTCCGGCACTACTACTTCCACGCTCATAATCGGTTCCAGCAGCACCGGCGAGGCCTTGCGCGCCGCTTCCTTAAAGCCCATGGAAGCCGCGATCTTGAAGGCCATTTCGTCGGAATCTACTTCGTGATAGCTGCCGTCATAGAGCGTGACCTTGACATCCACCAGTTCATAGCCGGCCAAAACGCCGCCTTCCATGGCCTGCTTCACGCCCTGCTCAATGGGCTTGAAGAATTCACGGGGCACGGAACCGCTCTTAATTTCATTGATGAACTCAAAGCCTTTGCCCATTTCATTGGGCCCGATGCGCAGCTTGACGTGGCCGTAGTGTCCGGAGCCGCCGGTCTGGCGGATGTACTTGCCTTCAGCCTGGGCTTCTTTGCGAATGGTTTCGCGGTATGCCACCTGGGGTTTGCCCACGTTGGCTTCCACTTTATATTCGCGCATCATGCGGTCAATAATGATTTCCAGGTGCAGTTCGCCCATGCCGCTAATGATGGTCTGGCCTGAATCCGGATCGGTGGCAACCTTGAACGTGGGATCTTCCTGCGCCAGACGGCTCAGGGCAACGCCCATCTTTTCCTGGTCGCTCTTGGTCTTGGGTTCAACGGCGACAGAGATAACCGGCGCGGCAAACGTAATCGACTCCAGCAGGATCGGCGCTTTTTCCGAGCAGATGGTGTCACCGGTTGTGACATTCTTCAGCCCGACGCAGGCGCAGATATCGCCCGCATAAATTTCGCTGATTTCTTCGCGCTTGTTGGCATGCATCTTCAGCAGGCGGCCAATGCGCTCCGATTTGCCTTTGGTGGTATTTAAAACGCTGTCACCGGTTTTTAAATGGCCGGAGTACACGCGGACGAACACCAACTGGCCGACAAACGAATCAGCCATGATTTTGAACGCCAACCCGGAAAACGGTTCATTATCTGCCGGCTTGCGCTCCAAAACTTTTTCCTGATGATCGGGATCGTGGCCCCGGGTAGCAGGGATATCCAGCGGCGAGGGCAGGTAGTCGACAACTGCATCCAGCAGGGTCTGTACGCCTTTATTCTTGAAGGCCGTACCGCAGAGGACCGGGAACAGCTTGAGATCGATTACACTTTTGCGCAGCGAAGCGCGGAGTTCGTCGGCGCTGATGGCTTCGCCTTCCAGGAACTTGTGCAGCATTTCGTCGTCGTTCTCGGCGACTGACTCGACGAGCTGCGCGTGGAACGCTTCAGCTTTCTTTTTCAGCTCGGCGGGAATCTCTTCAACTTCGTATTTGGCGCCCAGAGTCTCATCGCGCCAGTAAATGGCTTTCATGTCGACCAGGTCGACGACGCCTTTAAAAGCTGCTTCTTGTCCAATGGGAATCTGAATGGCTACGGGGCGGGCGTTGAGGCGCTTGCGGATGGTATCGACGGCGTGCTCAAAGTCGGCGCCCATCTTGTCCATCTTGTTGATGAAGCAAATTCGGGGAACGCCGTATTTATCGGCCTGACGCCATACGGTTTCCGACTGCGGCTCCACGCCATGCACGGCGTCAAACACGGCCACTGCGCCATCAAGGACGCGCAGCGAGCGCTCGACTTCCGCGGTAAAGTCCACGTGGCCGGGCGTATCGATAATATTGATGCGGATGTCGCGCCAGGTGCAGGTAGTGGCGGCGGACGTAATGGTGATGCCGCGCTCCTGCTCCTGCTCCATCCAGTCCATGGTGGCGGTGCCTTCATGCACTTCGCCAATGCGGTGCGTGATGCCCGTATAAAACAGGACACGTTCAGTCGTAGTTGTTTTGCCGGCATCAATGTGGGCCATGATCCCGATGTTGCGGCAACGTTCTAGTGGAGCTTGTCTGGGCATTTCCCTTAACTCTTCACTTCTGGGGGAAGACGCAATTCCTGCGTCTCACAATTTAAATTTTTTCAATCCTTAAAGAAGCCGCGGCACGCCGCGTCTCTTACTTAAAACTCTTTACCACCGATAATGCGCAAAGGCTTTGTTGGCCTCGGCCATGCGGTGAACATCTTCTTTTTTCTTGATCGCCGCGCCGCGACCGTTGGCCGCGTCCAGCAATTCATTCGACAGCTTGTCCACCATGCCTTTTTCGCCGCGATCACGCGCGTAGCTCACGATCCAGCGGATGGCCAGCGAGGTGCGCCGGTCCGGATTCACTTCCACCGGCACCTGGTAGTTGGCTCCGCCTACGCGGCGGGTCTTTACTTCCAGCATGGGCTTGGCATTTTCCACGGCTTTTTTGAAGAGCTTCAGCGCTTCGTCGCCGCCCTTGGACTGCAGGTTTTCCATGCACTGATAGAAAATTCCCTGCGCCGTGGATTTCTTGCCGCCCCACATCATGGCGTTCACGAACTTGGTGACCAGCGTTGAGCCATAAATCGGGTCCGCAATCGGATCGCGCTTTGGAACATGTCCTTTACGTGGCATATCTTTTTATTCCTTCAAAACCCTTCAAAAAAAATCGCTATTGCCAAAACCTGAGAATTACTTCGGTCTCTTCGCCCCGTACTTACTGCGTCCCTGCTTGCGGTTGGCGACGCCGGTGGCATCCAGCGTTCCACGCACCACGTGGTAGCGGACGCCGGGAAGGTCCTTTACGCGGCCTCCGCGGATCAGCACAATCGAGTGCTCCTGCAGGTTGTGGCCGACGCCGGGGATGTACGTGGTGACTTCAATCCCATTTGTCAGGCGCACGCGGGCCACTTTGCGCAATGCGGAATTCGGCTTCTTGGGCGTTTGCGTATAAACACGCGTACACACGCCACGACGCTGCGGTGAAGACTGCAGGGCCGGACTGGCCGTCTTGTAATTTGGCGCCGTCCTGCCTTTTCGAACCAGCTGATTGAATGTCGGCAAAGTTACTTCCTTCTTTTATTCAAGGGCCTCACAGCTGCGCTGCCTGCCCTGGCGCTACTGAACTTTTGCTCTTTTTTACAGGCAAATGGCCGCGCACACGGGCGCGTCCTCAGCCTGCTCAGGATCCCGCGATGCGAGACTGGCTGCGATGCAAGCAGCCATAAATCCGCCAAATTTAGCGGAGAATATTGAATTACCCTATCAGTGGTTGAGAAACGACGGTGGCACCGAGCCTGATCGGGGGCACTCCGTTTCGTTCTCCTGGCCCGCATACCCTTCCGTGGGAAGGTAGCGCGAACCATTTCAGCGAGGCATGCCCTGCTATCGGGCAAAAAATACGTTACAGCTCACTACAGTCAAGCTAAGTTGTACTCGCGGAACCTTACAAATATAGCAACTGGAACGCGATTCCGTCAACTCGACCCAGCCTGCAAATCGGTGCAAAGGCACGTGGAATCACCCAAGTAAACTCGAAAGCCCACTTCTTTAAGGGTCCTGCTCTGACGCAGGTTTGAATCGAGATTTTTTCTGATAACGCCACTGAAACACAGCGCAATCCCGGCCATCGCGCCACATGTAAGATCGCCCAAAACGGACGCCGAATTGGCCATGGTGTTGAAGAAATCCCCGCAAGAATCTACACTGAACTCTCTTCTATATTATGCGCAACCAAGTGTTTCTCAAGATGCGGGGAAAAAGCCCACGCTACCCATCTCTTACCGGAATCGCCCTTATTGCTCTCATGGTCTCATGGACGGCGGGTTGCGGCGGCTCAAAATCGGTGAATAACGCAGTCGCAGCGGTCACTGTGTCTCCCGCTACACTTTCCATGGTGGCGGGGCAAGTGGTCACCCTAAGCGCCTCGGCTGTCAATTCGGACAACACCGCCGTCAGCACCACGTTTACCTTCAATTCCACAAATACCAGCATCGCCACCATTTCACCGCAGGGCAACGTTTGCGCCGGGGTCTGGGATTCCGCATTTGTGGTCTGCAATGGTTTAGACGCTCAAAACAATCCCATTAGCGGGACAGCCATTGTTACCGTTACCGCTGCCGGCGTGACCAGCGGCCCGGTTTCCGTGGCGGTGCATCCGTCAATCACTTCAGTCAGTGTTGAGCCGGTAACGCAATCCTGCTTCTCCATTGCGCAGACGCACCAGTTCGTAGCACATGCATTCCACAACGGCACGGAAATCACCAGCCAGATTGGCGATTTCAACTGGTCGTCATCTGCAGCCAGCGTGGCTTCAGTGGATCCAAACGGATTAGCATCGGCCCGCGTGCCCGGAATAACCGGCGTGGTTGCCAGCGTAGGGGCAACAACTTCTCCGGCTGTGTTCTTTAAGACCTGTATGCCGGTACACATTGAACTGCACGTGAATGGAGACCCGGCCGGAGTTCCCACTGAAGCCATCACCATGAACCTTGCCGACACAAAGGTGATTCAGGCTGACATGGTGGACGAACTGGGAGCGGTAACGCCCAATGCGCCGGTAACGATTCTCAGCAACAACACTACGGTAGCAACTCTTATTGGGACCACCGTCACGGCACAGTCTCCAGGGGGCGCCGGACTTCAGTCAGTGTGCGCGCCACCCGCCTGTGGCATCGGGATCAATACGCCGATTTACAGCAACCTGTTCAGCATCTTTGTGGCCGGTACCAGTCCCAACACCACCACGGTTTATGCCACAAGCACCTTTCCCAATGTGCCGGGCACCAGCATTACAATGATCCCTATCGATACCAGCAAGACACCACCGGTCGCGGGGTCACCGATCTTTCTTCCTGGATTCCCCAACTCCATGCTGTTTGACCGCGCGGGAACTACGGGTTTCATTGGAACGAGCAATGGATTGGCTTCATTGAATACGGCCACGAATGCGGTAACGCTGGTTTCACCCATACCTATAGGCAAAGTGCTGGCAGTTTCCGCTGATGGTAGTCAGGTAATTATTTCCAATGCTGCCATTGATAGCTCAACAGGCAATCCGATCGATCCATTTCCTTCTGAGCAGCGCATCTGGCTTTTTGACAAGAACAACAACACCATTACGACTTTCATTTTGACCGGCGCGGTTGCGGCAAACTTTGACGATGACGGCTTCAGGGCCTACGTCGCCGCGAGCAACGGCAATGTCTACGTGATCTCCTCACTGCTGTCACCACAAACGTTGCCCATTGGCGGCGTGAGCACGGATGTGACCCAGTTGCCTTCCGGCCCGTTTGTCTATGTGGCCAACTCAGCGGGGCTGCAGGCGATCGCCACCTGCAACAACGTTATCCAAAGCACCACACCGCCAATACATTCCACCAACATACAGTTCGTGCAGTCCGTGCGGGATACGAATAATTTTGTGGCGGTGGATTCCCCGGGGATTGATTTTGAAAGCGCTAATGCCGCCAATCTGTCGCCACCAACTACAATCACGCCGGCGAATTGTCCCGGCATTATCACTTACAGCAATAACTTTTTTGATTTTGGGGTTGGCACGTTCACAGCAAACCAGCTTCTGGTTGGTTCAGCCGGAACGCACATTGCCGTGTTGCCGGCAGGTATTAATAAGGTGCTGACACTGCTGAATGAAAACACAGTTGGCTCCGTGCCATTGCCCGCTGGAGCTACTGAAGCTTTGAGCGGCGGCATGACGCCCGATGGAGCCACGCTGTGGGTGGGCGTTGCAGGCACCAATACGGTTGACAGAATCAATCTGAACACCAACGCCGATGAGGTCCAGATTCCCACGGCCTTCAAGAAAGCCGACGGATCGCCTGCGCCGCCGAATCTCGTCGTTATCAGGCCGAAGTAAATTGTTACCGCGGATTTACGCAGTAGATTTTCTTTTCATTTAAGACAATGAGCCGTGCATAAGGAACGTTAGCGTTCTTAGGAGCTCATGGTTTTCGTTAAATTATTCTTTAGCCAAACCCTGCTCGCAGCTAAAATACAAAGCTAACGGCCAAGAGCTAATGGCTAAAAGCTCTTCTTATCGCGGGCGGCTTGCGCCCTCACCCACCGGATATCTCCATCTGGGACACGCGCGCACCTTCTGGGTGGCGTGGCAGCGTGCCCGCGCCGCACACGGCAAACTCATCTTCCGCAATGAAGATCTCGACTATCAGCGATGCAAGCCGGAGTTCGTCCACGCCATGTATGAAGACCTGCACTGGCTGGGGCTGGACTGGGATGAAGGTTTTGATCTCTCACCCCAGCCTGGCAAAAGCGGCCAGTCTGGGGACCCCGATCTTTCATTCGCACAAGCCGGCGTTAGCCGTGGGAATTTTGGGCCGTACTCACAAAGTGAACGCCGCAGCCTTTATCTCGACGCCTGGCGTAAGCTGCGCGATAGCGGATTGATTTATCCATGCACGTGTTCGCGAAAAGATTTGGAGCGAGCATTGTCCGCGCCGCACGAAGAACCTGCACTACTACACACATGTGGACCGCAGCCGCCCCCGGCTGCGGAGAAGGATCTTTCGGACGCACAATCTGAAATGGAAGTACGAGCTAGGGTGGACTCGCCCTCGCCTGCGAATCTTCAAGGATTTTCATCGCAGCCGGGGGCGGCTGCGGTTCAATTTCCTACGGAAGGACCTGCATCGCAATCTCCGGCTGCTGCGATCCAATCTGTTGTGGCTGACGACGAACTCCCCTACCCCGGCACCTGCCGAGAAAAAATTGGCACCGCGAAAGACTACGATTCGCCCGCGGGTGTGAGCTGGCGATTCAAAGTGCCTGACGGCGAGACGATCTCCTTTGACGACGGTTATTTCGGACGGCAGGAATTCATTGCCGGACGCGACTTTGCTGATTTTCTTCTCTGGCGTCGCGACGACATTCCCGCCTATCAACTGGCCGTAGTGGTTGACGATGCCGCCATGCAAATCACTGAAGTCGTCCGCGGCGCAGATCTGCTGAAGAGCACCGCACGACAGCTCCTACTGATCTGCGCGCTGGGATATTCAACGCCAGCATATTTTCATTGTCCACTGCTGCGCGACGAAAAGAACATCCGCCTGGCGAAAAGGCATGATGCGCTGAGCCTGAGGAAATTGAGAGAGCAGGGAGTGAAGGCGGAGGAATTGCGGAAGAGATTCGCGGAGGAAGCGGATTGGGATAAAAGGTTCAGGCTACCTTGAAAGTCCTCGGGGCTGCATTTTGCGATGCAGCCTCGAAGCAAGGTCCTTCGATTCGATTATCGGGTAACCAGGAAAACATCGTAGGCGGTTTTTCCCACGTCCGAAGGACCGTGTAACCCTCGATTCACATGTGCCTTATAACGGAACACATTCCCGTACTCGTCGGTTCGCCCAGAGAGAGAATAATCCAGACTGATCGAGACAACACCCAGTTCCGGCAGGGTATGCATTTCTTCCGGCTGGCAAATACCATCATGATTTGCATCGGTCCATATTCGCAGCAAAGAATAAACTGGATCACGCTCATCTATGATCCCATCGCCATTCCAATCGTATTGAGCCAGCGCGCCAAAACCGTTGGGATGAGCAGATTGTGGTTGTGGCGTAGCATTGCCAAACAATTCAGACCCGTCATCCACCAAACCATTCCCGTTACGATCCAAAACGAGGAAGCCATTTCGCGAGTCCGCCGTCCAGGGTAGACGCAGAGGATGCCCATCAGCCCGAATGTCAAAAACAACCCCATGAGATGTATCGGTCAGATGAAAGCCCTCGCCCGTCAAATCAAGAATCAGAGGCTCACAGTCACCGGAATCGCCAGGATTATTGTTCGTAAACTCCTGATCGGACGGAGGCGGGCTGCAGGGAGGAGGCGGAGGGGGTGGGGGCCCTATCGGCGCATCACACGGTTTTCCACTGCACTGGTGAAAATCCTCATGAAAGCCGGAAGCATTGCATTTTCCGGTAACGTCAATGAATTCATCTTTAGCATCGTTGAAGAACTGGTTGTTACCAGGTGCACCAACACCGCTAGCATCGGTCGCGGTCGTAGCGTGCATCGACATGACCGGGTTGCATCTTGCTTTATCTTTACCTGTAACCGGATCCAATTGGCATTGACCTTGACCGGTCACAGTTGTTGAATCGCTGAAATATGTTGACGGAAAGTTCGCGCTGCCGGAGGTAACACTACACGATATCGCGTAGTTATCCGTGATGGATACCGGTTGGTTGATTGGGGGCGCAACCGGACAACCAACCTTGTTAAGGCTTTGCTCCGACACTAGTATAAAGCTTGGCGCGCTGCATTGTTGCCCGAAGATCGCCGTGGGAGCGCATAATGCTATCAATATTAAAATTGAGCGCATGGCTATTTCGACCTCCTAAAAAGGACATGCGATGACAATATTTCCACGTCAGCATTTTTTCTTGTCGCATATGATTGGAGATCGGACCTGCTGGCATCCGATTTGCGGCTTTCAAGGTCAGCGATAATCGCCATCAACTCAACTTCAAGTTCGCGCTCTCCTTTCTTCCGTCTCGCCTGCTCAAGCACCGCTCGAAGTTGCGTAATGGCCATGCCTGTGGGATCAGGAGTGACGCTATCGGCCGCGGCAGCATTTATGATCTCCGCAGCTTTTTGATCGGCCAATGCCTGATTATGTCTCACTCCTGCAAGCCTTAATAGAGCTGGTTCGTTCTCTACATCCACGGTGTGGTCAGAATAGGCAACTACGTCCAACTTTACAGACACTGCAATCGCTAAATTGTTGGCCCCTCTATGCGAGGGTAAATCAAGCCGTTCTTCCCAAAGGTCTCCTGGATGCAATGTACCATTATCTGAAAGCTCTTGGTTTTGGTAGGAGAGCATCCTCGGCAGGAGATCGACTAATCTTTCATAACTGGATTGCCGGCCATCTTGATAAGTTACTTCAATGGACAGATTAAAGCCGGTGACATCTTTACCGGACACATTGGCTATGCTCGCAACAGCAATGTTACTGCCTTTCTCAAAGCGAACGTTTTCAACAACCGGCCCGAACTGGACCGGACGATTTAATTGTGGGGTACCCGCTAAATGCAACAGCGTAAACGGCTCCGCCTTGAAGCCAGACAAATCGAAACGCAGTTGCTGGTCGATGCGCAATTTGGACTGGATTGGGTCGATCTGTTGACGATGTCCTTTTTCCAGCCACAGCATTTGGACGTCATTGACCTGGGCTGCATAGCTCAAGCGAGGGTAAGTTCGTACTATCTGTTCTTCATGGGTCATCACCCGTTGCCCTTTGGCATATGGCACTAACAGCAATAAAACAATTAATCTCAATCGCATACTTGCCTTTCTTTCTCGATTAAGTTTTATTGGGGCCTTAAAGGGGGTATGCGAGTATAGACAGAACTAGCTATGTGTCAAGCAGAATTGCTGGAAGATTTACATTTCCCCGAAGATTAGCTTGCAGACGCCTAGTTTCCATCACAGGCAGGAACATCCATGTACCCCAAGCGACTGCCGAGGGGGCAGTCACATGCAGCAGGTTAATCCTAGAGACTTCTTAGAATCCTAGTTCAAGGAAATAACGGTTAGGCTTGCAAGTACAAAGACCGGAGGAGATTCTCGGACAGAATTGACCTAGCAATCTCCGACTACCCTAGTTCTCCCCTCCGCTTGGCGGCGTTGCAGGCTTCTTTTCGTCGGGCTTGCCCAGATCACCGAACGGCCAGATTCCATAAGCCTTCAGCATCGTGTCATTATGTTTTTCCACCAGCATCTTGGCAGTCTTTTCCGGAGGCCACGGGCTGGCCAGGCGCTCAGGGCGATCGGCGATCCAGAAAGCGGTGAGGCCCATGACGGTGGCGTCGCGGGTGAGCAGGTCAGGTTTCACTTTGTCAAAGGTATCCACTGCAGAGTGGTGCGTGTATTTGTAGTCAGGTGAATCCTGCCCCATGTTGATGCCGGGCAGTCCCACCAGAATGAACGGGCCTGCGTCGGTGCCGAAGACGGTTCTGTCGTCCACTTCAACCTCTCCAAAAGACTTTACGGACTGGGAAAATTTTTCAACTGCGGGAATCAGATCATCGTGGCCGCCCATATCAAGCCGCACGACTGGCCCCTGGCCGTTATCCAGAACGAGCGCGGCAACGTGGTTGGGCAGTTCGTCCTTATGCATTTTGGTGTAAGCCAGCGAGCCCAGCAGGCCCTGCTCTTCACCGGTGAAGAGCACAAATCGGATCGTGCGTTTAGGTTTGAAGCCGCTCATCTTGATGGCCTTTGCAGCACCCAGAGTTGTGGCTACGCCGCAGCCGTCGTCGGTGGCGCCGTCTGCCAGGTCCCAGGAATCAAGATGGCCGCCCACAACAATCACCTGTTCAGGATGTTCGGTGCCGCGGATTTCGCCCACCACGTTGGCGGTATCCACCGGGCCACTGGTTACGCGATTCTGTACGTTGATCAGCATGCGAACGGTCTTGCCCTTATCAAGAAAGCGGCCAAGCTTCTGCTGGTCTTCAGCAATCATGCTGACGACCGGGATTTCATAGTATGTGTCAAAGCCCATGGCGCCAGTGTGGGTAAGGTGCATGCCGGCCGGAAATCCGCCGCCTTGGCCGCCAATGATGGCAACAGCGTGAGCGTCATGCGCTTTTTTCAGGAAGTCGCCAAACTTTGCAAAATTGGCCGGATTCGGTGGCGGCGCAGCGCCTTTTTTCACAATCAGCAAGACCTTGCCGGCCCAGGAAGCGGATTTGTTCTTCATCTCGTCTTCAAGCTGGTTGGAGTTTACCGGCACCACTTCGGCTTCTTCTCCGCCTTGTTTGGTGGAGCCGACCCAGCCCATGGAATCGACAGTGAGGCGGCGATGGATAGGAACAACCAGTTCGGCGCTGGCGGAAACGCGAGTCCAGCCGCGAGAGATCTGCCATTTTTCCGCGCGAACATTTTCAAGCCCAATGGCACGCATCTTCTGCAAGCCCCACTCGATGGCTTGTCCAGCTTCTGGCGATCCGGTAACGCGCCCGCCGATGTAGTCGGAAAGTTCTTCCAGGTCGTCATAGGCTTCATTGCTCATCATGCCCTGTCCGGCGATGGCCGTGAGCGCGGGCATGGTGCCGTCCTGTGCGGGAGCGGCGGGTTCGGCTGGGTTGGCGGCTAAACCGGTCGCTGAACTGGCTAATGAAAAACAGAACACTAGCGCCAACGCAATGCTGGAGCCCACGGACAAGAATTTACGCATGTGAAATTACCTCAGAAGGGATCTTTAGGGCGAAAGGCAGATTATATCTCTTATTAAGACGCAGGTTGACCGCGGAGGTAAGCAGCTGGCCGCTCATTTCGGCTGAACCGGTCATTTAGAATGTGTTCCGATTTTAAACTTATGAAAATCTTCTGCTTATTGCTCATACTCCATGCAGGCAGCCTCTTTGCGCAACCATTGCCGGCAGCTCCCAAGGCCCACATCGTCGACGTAACTCCGAAAGCCGGTTACTTCAATGAACCCGCGCTCGCCGTGAATCCCAAGAATCCGCAGCAGGCTGTGGTTGCCTGGCAGGTCAACGCAAGCGCTGCATATTCCACAGATGGCGGCCAGACATGGAAGGTAGCAGAAGGCACTGCGCCCAAAGATTACCGCGTCTCCGGCGACGTCTCTCTTGCCTATGACGCTTCAGGCCACGCCATTCTTTGCTATATCGCTTTTGACAAGCTCGGGTCGACAAATTATTGGGCACAGGGCGCGACTCGCAACGGCATCTTCATCCGTCGCTCACTCGATGGCGGCCAGACGTGGGAGCCTGGCGCTGTGACCGTGATTTCCCATGAGTCCACTCCCAATATTCCTTTTGAGGACAAGCCTTGGGTCGTCGCAGACACTAGCGGGACACACGCCGGAAATCTTTATATCGGCTGGACCCATTTCACACTGGCCGCCAGTGACCTTATGTTTTCCCGCTCCACGGATGACGGCAAGACATGGTCGCCGCCGATCAAGTTGAACAGCGTTCCCGGTTTGCCGCGCGACGATAATGGCGCGCTGGAAGGCTTTCACGGCGTGGTCGGTCCTGACGGCGCTCTGTACACAATCTGGGATGACCGTGACGGCATCATGATGGCTGTCTCGCGCGATGGCGGCCATAGCTTCAGCAAAGATCGCAGGATCATTCCGGCAGGCCCCGGCTATTTCGGCATTACAGGCGTCTCCCGCTCCAATGGCTTTCCCCAGATTGGGATGGATATGCGAGGAGGAAAGCATGGCGGCAATCTATATGTTGCCTGGAGTGACTACTCTAACGGTGATGTCGATATTTTCGTTTCGTCGTCGGGCGACTATGGCAAAAGCTGGAGCGCGCCTGTCCGCGTGAACACCGATCCCATCCATAACGGCCGAGACCAGTTTTTCCAGTGGATGGCAATTGATCCGCAAAGCGGCGCCGTGAACCTTATCTTTTACGATCGCCGGACAGACAATAAGGAAACCACGGTGACTTTGGCCCGCTCGACCGACGGAGGAAAGACTTTCCAGAATTACATCTGGGACCCGGAGGCTTTCGATGCAGAAGGCGATTTCCTGGGCGACTACCTTGCGATCTCGGCGTTCGGCAACAAGGTGTTCGGCGCGTGGGCACACCAGACATCCGAAGAAGGAAAGGTGGATCGCGGAAAAAAGACCAGGACGATACTGCGCGTGGGGAGCGCGGATTTTAATTAGCAATCAGAATTCAGCGATTAGCATTCAGCCCTACAACAGTCTTGCGAATGTAATGAAACCTTTGAAACACAGAGGAACGGAGGTAGCAGAGGCACAGTGAGTCCTCCGTTTACTCTTTTCCTCCGTGTTTCAAGGTTTGCATTTTTCATCCACACAGTCTCAGGGCTGAGGGCTGACTGCAGTTAGTTGCAACCATCCCGCCGTCAGACTTCATCGCATTAACCACCATGGAAACTGACATTCGCATTGGCACTTCCGGCTATCACTACAAGCATTGGGTAGGCACGTTCTACCCGCCAAAAACTCCGCCTTCAAAGATGCTCGATTACTATGTCCGTCACTTTGATACTTTGGAACTGAACAATAGCTTCTATCGCCTGCCCACGATTGAAGCTTTTGAATCATGGCGGGACGCTACCCCGAAAAATTTCATCTTTGCCGTAAAAGCCAGCCGATTCATCACGCATAACAAAAAGCTTAAAGACCCTGAAAACGCTCTCGACAACATTCTTCCTCGCGCTGAGCACCTGGGCAAAAAGCTTGGGCCTGTGCTGTTTCAGCTTCCGCCAAAGTGGAAATTGAATCTTGAGCGGCTGAAAGGCTTGCTGGAAATTTTGCCGCGAGAGCATCGTTATACCTTTGAATTCCGCGAACTGAGCTGGATGACTCCAGAAGTCAATCGCTTGCTGGAGCGCTACAACGCAGCTTTCTGCATCTACGAGCTTGCGGGCTATCACTCGCCCTTCGATATCACCGCAGATTTCGCTTATGTCCGGCTCCACGGTCCCGGCGCGGGAAAATATCAGGGCAGTTACAGCCATACACAACTGCGCGCATGGGCACGGCAAATTGAACAGTGGTCGGCGAAGTTGAAAGCCATCTATATTTACTTTGATAATGACCAGGCAGGTTACGCCGCACAGAACGCGCTGGAGCTAAAACAGATGGTCTTTGGCCGATCCCACGATTCTAAACGTCCGGCTGCCTGAAGTGAGCAAAACTTTTTCAGATGGAATAAATCCTTCGCTGCCGCGTTTATTCAGGTAGATTTATTTCGAGTAAAAATTTCTTAGCGTTCGGGGAAAACTTCTTGCGGAAGACAGTTGCTCTCATATTGCTTTTCCATCTGGTTACAGCCGCCTGGGGGCAAAAAGCCGACCCTGACCGTTCTCCCAACGACCCCTACTACCATGACTGGAAAGCTGAACTCTATGAGAGCGGCATTCAGGACAATAGTTTTTTGATTGAAGAGTCTTATAACCAGGATTATGGCGTAGTGCAACACATCAATAACTTTGAACGTTTGTGGCAGAGCAAGACGTGGGTTTACAGCTTCACTCAGGAATGGCCTGTTGATCCGGCGCCCAAGAACCAGCTCAGTTACACGGTGTTGGCAACGCACTCCGGAGACTTTCCCGGATCAGGCGCAGGCCTTGGCGACATCGCGCTGAACTATCGTTATCAACTGGTAGGCAGTGGAGATACCAGGGTTGCGGTCGCTCCTCGCCTGAGCCTGCTTGTTCCCTCAGGCGATCCCAAATTCGGACGCGGCGCCGGCGGAGTTGGCGTGCAGACCAACTGGGCGATGAGCGTTGTCCTGAACAAGAAACTCACTACCCACTTCAACGCGGGCGCAACCATCACGCCTCACTCCAAGGATGAATCGGGCAACTCTGCCACTACTTATGCTTACAACCTGGGCCACAGTCTGGTCTGGACGATCCATCCGCGTTTCAATGCGTTCATGGAGACGATTTTCAATCGCGGCGAATCGGTGATTGGTCTCACGCAAACGCAATGGGAGAGCCAGGTGTTTGTGAATCCGGGAATCCGCTGGGCTTATAACTTTTCCAGCGGACTGCAGATTGTGCCGGGAATTTCAGTGCCGGTTGGCGTGGGGCCAACGAGCGGCGAAAAAGGCATTTTCTTCTATCTCAGCTTTGAACATCCGTACAGAAAGATTCCCCGCAAAGAAAAATAGAGGCAAGCTGGCGCTTTGCCTCTATGCGCAAAATCTTTACTCTGATGCGTTCATCCGCATAAATCAGCGGCAAGAATTACTTCTTGCCGGCAACGTCCAGCCTCGCTTGCGCTCGCTGCAACGCTTCCTGTGCGTCCTCATTTATCTCAAGGCCGGACTTTTGCAACTCGGCTTCAGCTTTTTTCTTGGCCGCCTCTGCGCGCGCGGTGTCTATCTCTTCGGCTCTCTCCGCGGCTTCCGCCAGGATAGTGACTTTGTCTTGCAGGACTTCGGCAAATCCCCAGGCCACCGCCAACCGTTTTGTCTGGTTGCCGTTGCGATAAGTAAGTTCGCCGGGGGCCAGTTCCGTGATGAGCGGAGCGTGGCCGGGCAGCACGCCCAGATACCCGGTCTCGCCGGGGATCTCAATGTACTCGGCGGCTTCGCTCACCACCAGCCGCTCCGGCGTCACGATTTCGAGTTGAATGGTCTCTGCCATTGCTTACGCCGCTGCTCCAGACTTCATTTTTTCCGCCGCTTCCAGCACTTCTTCAATCGCGCCCTTCATGTAGAACGCCTGTTCCGGAATCTCATCGTGCTTGCCCTCGATGATTTCCTTGAAGCTGCGCACCGTGTCCGCCACCTTCACAAAGCGGCCTTCCATGCCCGTGAATTGTGAAGCCACAAAGAACGGCTGCGACAGGAATTTCTGCACTTTGCGCGCGCGGGAAACTGTGAGCTTGTCTTCTTCGCTCAGTTCTTCAATGCCCAAGATGGCGATGATGTCCTGCAAGTCTGTGTAACGCTGCAGAATTCTCTTCACACCCTGCGCCACATCGTAATGTTCCTGGCCCACAATGTGCGGATCGAGAATGCGCGACGTTGAAGCCAGCGGATCGACCGCAGGATAAATTCCGATGGCCGTCAGCGGACGCGAAAGCACCGTGGTCGCGTCCAGGTGGGCAAACGTCGTGGCCGGCGCCGGATCGGTAAGATCGTCGGCAGGCACGTAAATCGCCTGCACTGAAGTGATCGACCCACGCTTGGTTGACGTGATGCGCTCCTGCAGCTCGCCCATTTCAGTCGCCAGGTTCGGCTGGTAGCCCACGGCGGAGGGCATGCGGCCCAGCAGCGCGGACACTTCTGATCCGGCCTGGGTGAAACGGAAAATGTTGTCGATAAAGAGCAGCGTGTCCGCGCCTTCTTCGTCACGGAAATACTCAGCCACGGTCAACCCGGTCAGAGCAACGCGCAGGCGCGCTCCGGGCGGCTCGGTCATCTGTCCGTAAATAAGCGAGGCCTTGGATTCCGACGCAGTGCCCGGCTTGATTACGCCGGACTCAGTCATTTCCAGCCACAGATCGTTGCCTTCACGTGTGCGCTCTCCCACTCCGGCAAACACTGAGTAACCGCCATGGTGCTTGGCCACGTTGTTGATCAGTTCCATGATCACAACGGTCTTGCCAACTCCGGCGCCGCCAAACAAGCCGATTTTCCCGCCCTTCAAAAACGGCTGGATCAGGTCAATGACCTTCACGCCGGTCTCAAACATTTCCGCCTTGGTCGCCTGCTCGTCGAACGCCGGCGCTGGACGATGGATAGGCAGCCGCTTGGCCGCTCTCACCGGGCCAAGCTGGTCCACTGGCTCGCCGATCACGTTCATCACACGGCCAAGCGTCTCTTTGCCAACTGGCACAGAGATAGGTCCGCCGAGATCCAGCGCATTCATGCCGCGAACCATGCCATCAGTGGCCTGCATGGCGACTGTGCGCACGCGGCCTTCGCCCAGGTGCTGTTGTACTTCCAGCACCACGTCAATCGGGTCAGGCACTTTAAAGCCTTCGCTGGTCACGCGCAACGCCTGATAAATTGGCGGAAGATTTCCTTCTGAAAACTCCACGTCAACCGCGGGACCCGCGATCTGTATAACCTTGCCTACATTTTGAGTAGCCATAATCTCCCAGCAATTAGCACTTAGCACTTAGCACTTAGCAAAACCTGAACTGCTTTCTTCTTCGCGTTCTGCTTTCTGATATCCCGAACTCGCGCTCTTTGCGTATCTTTTCTGCAATCCCGAATCCCGCGTAGTTTGCGGGTGAGGGATCACTATGTTCTTCCAAGCCCTTAGCCTCTGCAGAATCTATTCTCGACCCAAAGTTCTTCGCGGCTATAGCGATCCCTCGCTCTGCTCGGGAGTTCCCAAAAACTACTGCGCCGCCGCGGCTCCGCTCACAATCTCAATAATCTCTTTGGTGATCTTCGCCTGGCGGGCCCGATTCATGGCCAGGGTAAGCGAATCAATCATGTCAGAAGCGTTGCTGGTGGCTGAATCCATGGCCGTCATGCGCGCGGCATGCTCGGCGGCCTCTGACTCCAGCATGGCGCGGAACAGTTGCGAGTAAATATAGCGTGGCAACAGATCGCGGAACAGCACTGCCGGAGGCTGCTCATAGATGTAATCCACCTGCGCCGTACCAAAGCCCGCGGCCTTCTTGTCCATTTCTGAAGTATCAGCGCCTCGGATGGATGCGCCCGCATGCTTGGCCGCTTCCAGTCGCTGTTTGAGCTGTTCTTCCGTGGCTTCCTCGGTCATCTCGTGCTTCTGCTCGCCAATTGCGCGGATCGGAAGCACCTCATCCACCACCAGCCGTTGCGCAATTACTGACTTGAACTCGTTATAGACGATGTAAACGGAATCGACCTTGCCTTCCGTGTACAGATGGATGACTTTGTCCGAAATTTCACGCGCGCTCTGCAACTGTGCGCGATTCATCAGGCCCACGTACTCCGCCACAACCTGGATCTGTCCTTTCCGATCGGCACCCGCCTCAAGCGCCACCGGATACCGCCGGCGGAAGTAGTCACGCGACTTCCTTCCCAGGGACAGAATGTCAATGTTCTTATCTTTCTTCAGCGCAATGAACCTGGCAGCGGCTTTCAGGATGTTCGAGTTGAACGCCCCGGCCAGCCCTTTTTCGCCTGAGACCACAATCAGCATGGCGGTCTTCTCTTCACGCCGCACCAGCAATGGATGCAACGCTTCGCCCGTGACAGGATCATAGACATCGGCGCGGGCGACCAGCGACTTCAGCACGTTGGTGATCATCTGGCCGAAAGGACGCGTCTGCAGCGCGCGTTCCTGCGCGCGGCGCAGCTTGGCCGCCGAGACCATCTGCATGGCCTTGGTGATCTGCCGTGTGTTCCTCACGCTGCGGATTCGCCGCCGTATGTCTAAAAGGTTTGCCATTTTTTTCTGTTATGCTTTCGCACTCGCCGACTGTCTCTCAGCCACAAAACGCTGTTTGAATTCCTTCAACGTCTTTTGAATATCGGCTTTGATCGCGTCGTCAATCGTCTTCTTCTCCATGATCGCTTCCAGCAGCTTGGGGTTCATGGACTCAACGTATTTGTTCAGCTCTTCAGAGAAGGCGCGCACCTGCTCGACCTCCAGATCATCCAGGTAGCCGTTGGTTCCGGCAAAAATAATCATGATCTGTTTGCTGAAGGAAAGCGGCTGGTACTGGTCCTGCTTCAGGATTTCCACCAGTCGTTTACCGCGATTCAACTGTGCCTGCGTGGCTTTGTCCAGGTCGGAACCGAACTGCGCAAAAGCCGCCAGCTCGCGATACTGCGCCAGTTCCAGCTTCAGACTCCCGGCTACCTGACGCATGGCCTTAATCTGCGCGGAACCGCCGACGCGGCTTACTGAGATGCCGACGTTTACCGCCGGCCGCACGCCGGAGTTGAACAGGTCGGTCTCAAGGAAGATTTGCCCGTCAGTAATGGAAATAACGTTCGTTGGAATGTAGGCAGAGACGTCGCCTGCCTGCGTCTCGATGACCGGCAGCGCCGTAAGCGAACCACCGCCCTTCTTGTCTGACATTTTTGCCGCGCGCTCCAGCAGGCGTGAGTGAAGATAGAATACGTCTCCGGGATAAGCTTCGCGTCCCGGCGGACGACGCAGCAGCAATGAAATCTCGCGGTAGGCCGCCGCATGCTTGGAAAGATCGTCATAGATCACCAGCGCGTGCTTCCCGTTATCACGGAAGTACTCGCCCATGGCGCAGGCCGCGTAGGGTGCAAGATAAAGCATGGGTGCGGGCTCAGAGGCGGAAGCCGCCACCACGATCGTGTATTCCATGGCGCCATAATCTTCCAGCACCTTGACTACCTGCGCAATCGACGAACGCTTCTGTCCGATGGCGTTGTAAATGCAAATCAGGTTGTTGCCCTTGCTGTTGATGATCGTGTCCAGAGCCACGGCGGTCTTGCCTGTCTGGCGGTCGCCAATGATCAGCTCACGCTGGCCGCGGCCCACAGGAATCATTGAGTCAATGGCCTTGATGCCAGTCGCCATGGGCTCGCGCACCGGCTGGCGGTCAATCACGCCCGGCGCGATGCGTTCAATCGCAATTTGCTTGTTGGAAGCAATCGGCCCTTTGCCGTCAATCGGCTGGCCCAGCGCGTTCACCACGCGGCCAATCATGCCCTCACCCACGGGAACTGACATGATTGTGCCAGTGCGCTTCACCTCGTCGCCCTCTTTGATTTCAGTGAATTCGCCCAGCAGCACCGCGCCTACCTGGTCTTCTTCCAGGTTCATGGCCAGTCCGGCCACGCCGTGCCCGAACTGAAGCAGTTCGCCGGCCATCACTTTATCCAGCCCGTGAATACGGGCGATTCCGTCTCCCAGTGAGATGATGGTGCCCACTTCATCCACGGAAACCTTGGATTCGTAATTTTCAATCTGCTCACGGATGAGCTTTGTTATTTCGTCTGCTTTGATTTGAGCCATAAATCCTTTTTCTTTGTTTCTTACGCCGTCGCCAGTTCCTGCCGCATGCGCTGTAACCGGCCTTGCACTGATCCGTCATAAATCGTGCTGCCCACACGCACCAAAACTCCACCAAGCAGGCTAGCATCCTGGGAATATGTCGCTCTCACCGTCTTGCCGGTAATGGCCGCCAATTGCTGCTCCAGCGACTTCTTTTCCGCAGAAGACAGTTCGCGCACCGTACTCACCTTTGCCTCAGCGATACCCATGCGCCGATCCAATTCCTGCTTAAACTGCTCCAGAACGTCACCTATATTGCCGATCCGGCGGTGATCGATCAAGACAGCCAGAAAGTTCCGCAGCATTTTTGTAGCGCCAATATACCGGATGATCGAATCGAGCAGCTTGAGCTTTTGCTCTCGACTGACGGCTGGGTTCTGCAATACATTCCGCAGTTCGCGGCTGCTGTTCACCACATCGGCCATCTGCTGAAATTCAGCGACGGTCTTTTCCGGATTCAGCTTGTTCTTGACCGCCACTTCAGCGTATGCGCGTGCATACCGGCCCAGGACTGCCGCCATTTTAGTTGCCGTCCTTTCCCATTTGAGTGGTGAAAGCACGCACCAGGGCTTCGTCAGTATCCTGGCTCACCCGGATTTTCTTTTCCGCCAATTGCACCGCAAGTTCTGCCGCGTGGGCCTTCAACTCACGGCGCGCGCTGTTGGCCGCCATTTCAATCTCCTGCTCGGCGGACGACACGATGCGTTTGCGCTCTTCTTCTCCGGCAGCCAGCAGACGCTGCTCTTCGGCTTTGGCATTTTCGTCGGCCTCGCGCTGCATCGCGGCGATATCGGCGTCCAGGCGTGCAAGACGCCCTTCCACCTCAGAGAGCCGGCGGCGCGCGTCTTCACTCATTTTGCGCGCGTCTTCAATTCCCTTCTGGATAGTGGAAGTACGGCCGCGGAAATATCCGGGGAGCATTTTGCCCAACAGCCTGGCCATAAAAAAGAAGATCACCGCAAAGTTGAGCGCCAGACACAGCCAGTACGCCTGATCAACTGTGAGGCCGGTATGGCGGGCAATCCATTTGACTGAAGGAGAATGACGAATGGCATCCGCTTCTCCGCCATTTTCCAGCTCTTTTTGACCTTCGTGTTCCGGGGAAGGAGGCGTGGCTTGCGGCGGCTGCTGGGCCGTAGCGTTCGCCGGCTTCGCGCTTTCCTGGGCCCGCAGGCTGCTTGCAGGCATGAGCGCTATGCCAAGCAACACGGCGATTGCAAATAGCCACAATCTTTGGCTGAATCTTTTCATCCCTACCGGCCCCCTGCTGCAGCCGGTTTCAGTACAGTTGCGATCACCTGGTCCGCCAGCACATTGGCATGCTGTTCCAAAGAAGCTTTGGCGGCAACGGTATCTTTTTCCAGTGCCGCCCGGGCTTTCTTCACCATCTCGCCGGCGTTCTTGCGCGCGTCGGCCAATGCGGCGTTTCGCTCGT
>DASXKZ010000227.1:0-3056 GCA_036496525.1 Candidatus Angelobacter sp. | reverse complement strand
CAATAAACCTAATGCTCCGCCCATGACCCGGTCGAACCAGTTAAGCCCAACTTCCTTCATCATCCATTGGGCCAGCTTTCCGGCGAGTCCGGCAAGGATCAGGACTACCACAAAAATCACAACGTATCCGAGAATCTCTGCTGTCCATTCTGACTTTGTATACGGGGCAAACCATGTTGCCACATACGCATACTGCCAGGCGGCCAGCAAGTATCCCACGATCAGCCCGCCAATGCCAAAAGCTTCACGAAAAAAACCGTGCCGCGAAGCCATGAGAATGGCGAGCGCAACTATTCCCAGGATCAACCAATCGATATTTGTCATGCTGGTCTCCTGGCGGAACTCTTACACACTTAATTCACGGCCCGTAAGCTGCGTATAGGCTTCGAGATACTTTTCGCTGGTACGCTGTGCCACTTCAGCCGGAAGTGCCGGCGCAGGTGGCTGCTTGTTCCAGCGAATTTCTTCGAGGTAATCCCTTACGTACTGCTTATCGAACGATTCCTGCGTTTGGCCCGGCTGATATTTGTCTGCTGGCCAAAAGCGGGATGAGTCTGGTGTGAGCACTTCATCCGCCAAAGTGATTCCTGCAGCAGTCTTGCCGAATTCAAACTTAGTGTCTGCGATGATGATGCCCTTAGTCCGAGCATAATCTGCAGCCGTCGTATAAATTTTCAGGCTGACATCGCGCAGCTGGGTGCTTAGGTCCGATCCGATCAGCGAAGCCATGGTGGCGAAGGAAATATTTTCATCATGCCCGGAAGTTGCTTTCGTAGCCGGGGTGAAAATGGGCTCAGGCAGCTTATCGGATTCCTTCAGACCCGCAGGCAGGTCGATTCCGCAAACCTTGCCCGAGGATTTGTACTCCTTCCACGCTGATCCGGAAATGTAGCCTCGGACAACGCATTCAACAGGGAACATATCCGCCCGCTTCACTTGCATGGAACGTCCGTTCAGCTGATCTGCATATTTCTGCACAACCTTCGGATAGCCACTGACATCGGCAGTGATCAGATGATTGGGAACGATGTTCTTAAGGAACTCAAACCAGAACAGAGAGATCTGGGTGAGGACTCGCCCTTTGTGGGGAATCCCAGTAGCCAGGACGTAGTCGAAGGCGGAGATACGATCGGTGGCCACAAACAGCAGGCTGTCATTGTCGAGGGTATAAACATCCCGCACCTTGCCGCTGGCATGCAAGGCCAAATCCGGGAAGTCAGTTTGTAAGAGGACGGGGTCGATGACTTGAGGTGCCATAAAGAAATTTTACATGCAAAAATCGTCGCGTATTCTATCCCGCCAGATTTTTTTGTCAACCGGGTAGCAATGAGAAGTTTTTTGCACTATCGGTAGTCCACTGTAGAAGTATTGACAGTTACGGCGATGGAGTGAACTGCCCGGTTTGACAGGCGGTTCAGAGACACTCCCATGTGGAAAAACTGAGGATGATAGAGGAAAAATACAAATACCAAATTCTTCTTGGATTTACTAGATCGCTGCAAAACAATACAGCAATAAATTTGTCATTCCGACGACGCGCGCAAGCGCAGAGGAGGAATCTGTTATTTGCTAGGCAACTTTTGTGCCACGTCCAAGCGTAGCTAGATTACGCCGTCTCGCCAAACTTAACCGACACAAGCTTCGAAACCCCTGGCTCCTGCATGGTGACTCCATACAACACCGGCGCGATGCCCATGGTCTTCTTGCTATGAGTGATGAGCACAAACTGTGTCTGCACGCTCATCTCTTTGACCAGCTCGGTAAAGCGTCCAACGTTGGCTTCGTCCAGAGGAGCGTCGACTTCGTCCAGGATGCAGAACGGGCTAGGCTGATACTGGAAGATGCCAACCAGCAAGGCCAGAGCAGTCAGTGCTTTTTCACCGCCGGAGAGCAACAGCACATTTTGCAGCTTCTTTCCCGGAGGCGAAGCCACCACATCGATGCCGCTCTCGGCGCTGTTCTCTTCGTCGGTCAGGCGCATAAAGGCATGGCCGCCGCCAAAGAGTTTCTTGAAGGTCGTCTGGAAGTTTTCGTTGATCTTGTGGAATGCTTCTTCGAACTTTTGTTTCGAGAAAACGTCGATCTCTTTAATCGTGGCCTGGGTGTTCTCAATCGAATCGAACAAGTCTTTGCGCTGGGTCTCCAGGAATCCATGACGCTCGGCCGTCTCTTTGTACTCTTCGAGGGCCATCATGTTGACCGGGCCCATGGCATCAAGCCGCGCACGCATGTCGCGGTAGGCTTGGTCTTCGATCACCAACTGCTCGCCGTTTACGATCTCAATGGTCGAATCGGCAACCAGTTCTTCACGCGGCAGACCCAATTCAGTCAGGCAAGTATCCGCCATGTGTTGCAAGTCGGATTGCAGTTTGGCTAGGACAGCCGTGTACTCTTCCCGGCGGTCGCGAGCGCGGTCAAGCAACTCACGGGCGCTATGCAGTGCTTCGTTAATCTCTGTAATGCGAGCGCGGACTTGCTCCATCTCGGATTGCAGCAGAGCATCCCGCGTCTCGCTAGCGTTGCGTTCCTCTTCGAAGTTGACCAGTTGCTGTGCCAACACCTGGTTCTCGTGTGCGCGTTGCAGCAACTCGGCAAAGGCCGCTTCCATCTGCGTTCGCAGAAGAATCAGCCGCTCCCGCATCTCGCTGACCAGGGATTCAAAGCGCTGCAATGTAGCCGCAGCCGAACGATGCCGCTCTTCGAGGGTCGCCACTTCCGCCCGGTGCTGTGAGGCATTGTTAGCAGCATTGTCCCGCCGCTCCCGTAATTCGCCGAGGTGGACTTGCGCCGCTGCTACCAATTGCTCCAACTCCAGCTGCTGCTGTGAGACGCCAGCCAATTCAGTCTGCCGTGCGGTAATGAGTTCTTCCTGTCCCGCGCGCTCAGAACCCAGACGCTGGATTTCCAGTTCACAGGTGCGAGCCCGTTCGCTGACCCGCGCCAACTCTGCATCCAGCTGCCGCAGCAGGTGTCCGGAGGACATGGCCTGATTTTCCGCCTCACGCAACTCGCGCTCCAGACGATCCAGCAGGGAAGCGTGATCTTTAATTTCCCGG
>DASXKZ010000226.1:0-37480 GCA_036496525.1 Candidatus Angelobacter sp. | reverse complement strand
CACCACCAGCGAAGGCGAATTCTGGGAAGCCATGAATTCTGCCAGCAATCTTAAGCTGCCTGTCCTCTTTCTGATTGAAGACAATGGTTACGCGATCTCTGTTCCGGTGGAAGTGCAGACGGCGGGCGGAAGCGTGTCCAGGTTGGTCAGCAATTTTCCTAATTTACATTTGGAAGAGTGCGATGGCACTGACATTGTGGCTTCATATGCCGCCTGTAAGCGCGCCGTGGACTACATTCGCGCCGGAAAGGGACCGGCCATGGTCCACGGGCATGTCACGCGTCCTTATTCACACTCACTTTCCGACGACGAGAGGCTCTACCGCCCTGATACAGAGCGCGAGAAAGACGCAAAGCGTGATCCTGTCACTCGCCTGCAAATGTTTCTGGTCCGAGAGGGCATTCTGGATGAAGCCGGCGTAAACAAGCTGGAAAAATCTGTCGATCAGGAAATCGAAGCCGCAACCGGCGAGGCTCTGAAAGCTGCGCTTCCCACCACGGACTCGATCTACCGGCACGTTTATTCTGAGGACCTTGATCCGCGCAGAATGGCTGCGGAGCCGCAACCACAAGGCGGCGACAAGACCATGGCCGACCTGATCAATGCGTGCCTGAAAGATGAGATGCGCCGTGATGATCGCATTGTGGTGTTTGGTGAAGACGTGGCGGATTGCAGCCGTGAGGAATATCTCAAAGAAAAGCAGATCAAGGGAAAAGGCGGAGTGTTCAAGCTGACGTCAGGCTTGCAAATGGAGTTTGGCGGTGATCGAGTCTTCAATTCTCCGCTGGCGGAAGCCAACATTGTGGGTCGCGCTATTGGCATGGCCACGCGCGGGCTCAAGCCGGTGGTTGAGATTCAGTTCTTTGATTACATCTGGCCTGCGTATCAGCAGATCCGCAATGAACTGGCTGTGATGCGCTGGCGCGCGAATGGAAACTTCTCATGCCCGGCGGTGATCCGTGTGGCCATTGGAGGATATCTCACCGGTGGCGCTGTTTATCATTCGCAGTGCGGAGAAAGCTTGTTCACGCATAATCCCGGACTGCGAGTTTGTTTCCCATCGAATGCGGCGGACGCTAACGGGCTGTTGCGTACGGCGATTCGCTGCGATGATCCTGTGATTTTCTTGGAACACAAACGTCTCTACCGTGAAACCTTTGGTCGAGCACCATATCCCGGCGCCGACTACATGGTTCCATTCGGCAAAGCAAGGACCGTGAAAGAAGGCACAGACCTGACGGTTATTACCTATGGCGCCACCGTTCCGCGCGCTTTGCAGGCCGCGCAAAAGATAGAGCGCGAGCAGAACGTGAGTGTGGAGCTGATTGATCTGCGCACGCTGAACCCATATGACTGGGAGGCGATTGCCACATCTATCCGCAAGACCAGCCGTGCGCTGGTGGTACATGAAGATACTCGGAGTTGGGGATATGGCGCAGAAATCGCGGCGCGCATTGCTGACGAGCTATTTGAAGACTTGGACGCTCCAGTAAAACGCGTGGCCGCGACTGATACTTTTGTCGCCTACCAGCCAATTCTGGAAGATGTGATCCTGCCGCAGTCAGAAGATTTGTTTAAAGCGATGGAGAGTCTGGCGAGGTTTTAGCCTGCGCCGAGGAGGAGAGAATTGCGTGGCCCTGCCTGAAGGCTGGACTGACGACATGTCCATTCCTGGTCTGACTGATCGTGCTCTGGCTGAATTGGTGGAGTTGATTCTGCGGGATGGTTTCAACCAAGTGCCAGCTAGCAATACTATCGATCACTTGGTCACGACCTTTAGCCTTTCTACAGACAATGCACTGCTCGCTTATGATCGCGTGCATGGAGGTTTGGTGAGAGCTGCAACTGGATGGCCTGACAATTGTCCCAGTCAAACCAAAGACCCTGTTGCATGGGCAAGTTTCTGTCGGTGCATAAGGGAACCCTCTCTGATTACCGCGATTCGCCCAGAGTGGGCCGGGCACCTTGCGTCGAAGGAAACTCCCAAGCCGAAAAAGTCTCCTAAGCAGTCATGGTGGCAGCGAATTTGGCGGGGTTGGCTCGGCTGATGTCTTTGTGCTGCTTTGTGTCCTTTGTGGTTAGCGGTTTTTACCGGTCCTTTCCAGCACAAACCTGTCCAGCGCCAAGAGTAGCTCCTCGCGATTAGAATACGGTCCCGGTTGATAGCCTTTGGAACCGATTCCTTGCTGTGCCAGGTCGGAAAGGGCCCAATCCTGTTTATTGGTGATGTCCCAGAACTCCACGGCATCGTGCGGGTTGAATCCGGATTTGCGAATCTCATCGGGATGAAAATGCCATTCGCAGATGATGTCCGTTTGATCGACAGCGCGAGGCCACATGGTGAACGTGAGCATGTAGTCGGGGTGCAGATTTAAGAAGAAGTTTGGTAGCAGACAGTAGTAATAGACATGACGCTGGTCGTCGGCGCTCAGGCCGGGAAGCCCGCAGCGATTTGTTGTTCCGTCCATGGTGAGCGTTTGCACGCCTTCACGCAGATCCATTCGACCGCCAAGGTATGTGGGCTGCGGCGGTTCATTGTCACCGCTCATATAGTGCGATTGTTTCTGCAGCAGCGGATGAACAACGGGACAATGCAGGCACTCAGAATAATTCTGGATAATCAGCTTCCAGTTGGCCTTGAGATGGTACACGCGCCGCTCCACCATCTGGAGTTCGGCCATACGCCACGGCGCAAACTTACGATCGAGTCCGGCCAGATGCTGCTCGAATGGAATGGGCCGCGTAGCAAGATTAATGAAGATGTGCCCGTCCCACTCAGCGGTGGCGACTGCGTTCAGCGGATAGTCTGCTTCGCAGAACCCCTGCACTTTTTCCATGTGTGGTGCGGTGGCCAGAGAGCCATCGAGTTTATAGGTCCATGCGTGATATTGGCATTGAATGCGGCCGGCGAATTTGCCCTCTTCCTGCTGGCACAGCATGGTGCCGCGATGGCGGCATACATTGTGGAAAGCCCGGATGTTGCCTTGCTCGTCGCGCGTTATGATCACGCTGGCATTGGCAAATTGGCGCAGAAAGTAATCGCCCGCTTCGGGAATCTGACTGGCGCGTCCTGCGCAGAGCCACATGTCGAAATGGATAGCTTCCATTTCGCGCTGAAACCATGCAGGATCGGTGTAATAACTCTGCGGAAGCGTCATCGCGTCAGAGACTGCAGGACGCGTGTTGGAATAAGACGTGGACATCAACTGCATATTGCCACAAAACCAAAACCTTTGAAACACGGAGGAAAGGGGGAACCGGAGGAATTTAAATCGGGGAATCGCACGTAATCGGGTGATCTGGCGACCAAGATCGAAATGGACGCCGGATTTTCAATTTACCAACTTACAAATTACTCAATTACCAATTTTCCTCCGCTCCCTCTTTCCTCTGTGTTTCAAAGACTTTGGTCTACCGTCGCAGTTCTTTCAATATCTCACGCGCCGCGTTAGCGCCTGAGCCGCCGGTCAGTCCTGTACCCGGATGCGTGCCGGAACCGCATAAATAAAGGTTCTGGATTGGAGTGTTATAACGCGCCCAGTCCAGAAGTGGACGCATGGTGAAAAACTGATCAAGCGCCAGTTCGCCGTGGAAAATGTGGCCGCCTGTGAGGCCATAGGTTGTTTCCAGATCTTTGGGCGTGATGATCTGTCCGTCTTCCACCAGTGACGGCAAACCCGGCGCGTATTGAGCCAGTGTGTTAACAACGGTCTCCCCTAAAGCGCTCCGCTGCGTGTCCCAGTCAGCATTCTTCAGCTTAAACGGCGCGTATTGCATGTAAACGGACATTACATGCTTGCCGCTTGGAGCCAAAGAGGGACCGGTGAGCGATGGGACCGTAACTTCCAGATAAGGATGCGGTGAAAAGTTGCCATACTTTGATTCGTCAAACGCGCGCTCAAGGTAGTCAATTTCCGGGCCAATGTGGATTCGCCCGCGCAGCGCGTCATCCTTGCCGTGCAAGGCGGTGAATTTGGGCAGCGCAGATAAAGCCAGATTTACCTTGGCCACGGTGCCGTGCATGCGGTAATTTTGCAGCTTCATTACAAAATCGGGCGTGAGATATGTAGGATCGACCAGCGTGAGCAGTGTGCGACGAGGATCGGCGTTGGAGACGATAGCTTTTGCGCTTATCTCTTCACCGCTCGCAAGCGCTACTCCGGTTGCCGCACCATCTTTCACGCGGACTTCTTTTACTTCCGTCGACGTGCGGATCTCCGCGCCTGCTTCCTTGGCTGCCGTAGACATTGCCTGTGTAATCGCGCCCGTTCCACCGATCGCGAAAAATGACGAACCAGCCGGGTGTGGATCACCAGCAGCTCGAATCAGCAGCACCAGGCTGCTGCCTGCCGACCATGGGCCCATGGCGGTGCCAAAGATTCCTCGCGCGGCGATAGTGGCGCGCAAGAGTTCTGTCTCAAAAAATTCGGCTACCAGATCGGCCACGGCCATCGGCCCCCAGCGCAGCAGCCGGTACATATCTTGCTTGCCCAGCTTGCGCAGCGCGCGTCCGGTCTGGAGCATGGCCCAAAGATCGCCGCGGCTGGGATCGTCAATATTGGGCGGCGTAAGCTTCAACGCGTCACTGATTACCCGGCCAATCTTTTCCAGCGACTGCCGAAACACAGGATACCGTTCCGCATCTTTCACCGAGAGCTTTGCAATCTCCTGCGTGGCGCGCGCGGCGTCGTTATAGAGAACCAGAGCGCGGCCGTCGGGCGAGAGCGCTGTGACGGCGACTTCAGGAGTTACCAGTTTCAGTCCGTGCCGCGCCAGTTGCATGTCGTTCACGATTTCCGGCAGCAGTGGGCCAGCCGAGTGTGCCAGCGTGGAACAACGGAAGCCGGGAGAAAACTCTTCAGTGACAGCTGCGCCGCCGGCCTGAGCGCGCCGTTCCAGCACCAGCGGCTTGAAACCAGCCTTGGCCAGATAAAAGGCGGTCACAAGACCATTGTGGCCGCCGCCGATAATGATGACGTCGCGAGTCTCAGCCATGCGCTAGCTGGCTCCGTCTTTCAGAATTTCCAGCGCCGCGAGCCGTCCTGGCGCGCCCATAATGCCGCCGCCGGGATGCGTGGCCGAGCCGCACATATAGAGGTTCTTGATCGGCGTGCGGAACTGCGCGTAACCCGGCACCGGACGCAGAAAGAAGAGCTGCTCAAGAGAAAGCTCGCCTTGAAAAATATTGCCTTCGCTCAGCCCGAATTCGCGCTCCAGGTCCAGTGGCGTGAGCACCTGCTTGTCGAGGATGATGTTTTTCAAATTCGGCGCGTACTCGGAGATTGTATCGATCACCGTATTACCGAACGCCTCGCGCTGGTCGTCCCAGTTCAAGCCCGGACGCAGCTTGTACGGCGCATACTGCACAAAGCAGGACATCACATGCTTTCCCGGCGGAGCTACGGATGGGTCCGTTAGCGAAGGAATCACCATATCGATATAAGGACGGCGGGAGAAGTTACCGTACTTCGCGTCATCATACGCGCGCTCCATATATTCGACGCTGGGCGAAATCGAAATCGCGCCACGCAGATGCGCTCCCGGACCGGGCAGGCATTTGAAGTCAGGCAACGCATCCAGTGCGATGTTTACTTTTCCTGATGAGCCACGGAATTTGTATCGCCGTACGTCTTCCAGAAACTCTCCTGGCAGCTGGTTTTCTTCTATGAACTTGATAAACGTCAATCGAGGATCAACGCTGGAAGAAATCACATCGCCGTAAACCTCATCACCATTCTGCAGCGCAACGCCCTGCGCCCGATTGTTTTTCACGATGATCTTCGCAATTGGTGCTTCCGTTCGGATTTCTGCACCCAGTTCGCGCGCCGCGTCGGCGATAGCATTGGAGATGGCGCCGGTGCCTCCGCGCGAAAAGCCCCAGGATCGGAACGCGCCATCAATCTCTCCCATGTAGTGATGCAGCAAGACGTATGCCGTCCCCGGCGAGCGCACGCCGAGAAACGTGCCAATGATCCCAGAAGCCGACATTGTCGCCTTGAGCACATCGGTTTCGAACCACTGGTCCAGAAAGTCGATGGCGCTCATGGTCATCAACTGGACCTGGTTGTATTTGTCGTCGCTGCTCATGCCCTGGAAGCGCTTGCCAAGAAACAGCATCTTCATCAACTCACGCGGGTTGAGTGTGCTGGGATCAGGCGGCACCATACTGAGGATTGGCTTCACGAAACGGCACATCGCCTGCATGGCCTTGCCGAACTCTTCATAAGCTTCCGCATCAACCTTGGAGTGCCGCGCGATCTCACGGCGCGACTTGCCATGGTCGTTCACTCGCCACAGGTAATCGCCATTGGGCATCGGCGTAAATGTGCCATCGAGAGGCAAGATTTCCAGCCCATGGCGCGGCAGATCGAGATCGCGAATGATTTCCGGCCTTAGAAGCGATACCACGTAAGAGCAGACAGAGAACTTAAAGCCGGGAAAAACTTCTTCCGTCACGGCTGCGCCACCGAGGACATGGCGGCGTTCCAGCACCAACACTTTTTTGCCCGCGCGAGCAAGATAGGCGGCATTCGTAAGGCCGTTGTGACCTCCGCCAATCACGATAACGTCGTATTTGTTTGAAGCCATCAGCTTCTAGCTCCCGGCTTCTGGCTCAATCAGGGCAGAAGCAAAATGAATCGAGAAAGAGAATTCGTAAGGAAAACTGTACACACACGTTACTACTGGCGGCTCAGAGGCCACTAAGGAGGACGCTCCATTGGATCAGGCGACGCATGCAGATAATGATTCTAACATTCCGGGCTGCAATACCCTCACAATGTCATCCGTGGCATGGTTTCGTATAATCGGAGAGGTCACGCAACTCAATTTCTGAGGTTTTCTCTTGCCCGTCGGAACCGCATTTCACGATCGCACTTTTGCTCTTTGCCATAGCCTGAACTATCGCGAGTGGTCGGGCTTTTACACGGTCAGCAGCTATGAAGTGCATCATGAGCATGAGTACAACGCCATCCGCAATGCCACCGCGCTGATCGATATCACGCCGCTTTACAAGTACATTGTGGAAGGTAAAGACGCCACTAAACTTGTGAACCGCGTGATCACGCGGGACATCAACAAGGTGAAGCTGGGCCAGGTAATTTATTGCTGCTGGTGTGACGAGCAAGGAAAAGTAATTGACGACGGGACGATTACTCGGCTGGCGGAAAATAAATATCGCTGGACCGCCGCCGATCCCAGCTTGCGCTGGTTTCGGCAAAACGGGCTGAATATGGATGTCCAGATAGAGGACATCTCAGAGAAGGTCGCTGCGCTGGCTCTGCAAGGCCCGACATCAGGCAAGCTGCTCAAGAGTGTGGCTGAAGGTGATGTCTCTAACCTTAAATATTTTCGTATGACCAGCGGCAAAATCGCGGGTGTGGCCGTGGATATTTCGCGCACTGGTTACACGGGCGATCTGGGCTATGAAATTTGGGTGCCGATGAATGACAGCCGCGATGCCGTAAAAGTCTGGGACGCGCTGATGGACGCGGGCAAGCGCTTTGATATTCATCCTGCTGGCATGCTCGCGCTGGACGTGGCGCGCATTGAAGCGGGTCTGCTGCTGATTGAAGTGGACTACATCAGCAGCAAGAAAGCATTAATCTCAGAGCAGAAGTATTCGCCCTATGAGCTGGGCTTCGGCAAGATGGTCCATCTTGATAAAGAAAACTTTGTCGGCAAAGCTGCGCTGGTCCAGCAGCACAAAAACGGCGTGGCGCGACAGTTGGTCGGCCTGGAAATGGATTGGGTTGAGATTGAAGAGCGCTATGAGAAGTTTGGCCTCACGCCAGCAGCGCCGGCGCAGGCTTCGCGCGTCCACGTGCCGGTTTATCTGGGCGGCAAGCAGGTAGGCAAAGCCACTTCCACCACTTGGTCACCACTGCTCAAAAAGATGATTGCTCTCGCAAGCGTGGAGACGGCGTATTCACGACCCGGAACGAAACTGCAGATGGAGATCACGATCGAGGCGGTCCGCCAAAAAGTAACAACCAAGGTGGCAAAGCTGCCATTTTTCAGTCCAGAGAGGAAAACCAAGACGCCGGTTTAGATTCCGAAAGCAAATGATATGAAATCCCTATTGTAAAGACGGAGTAACTACGTCTCTACAGCAAGTGGCAACAAACCAACATGGGCGTCCCTCTTATCCGTTCTACCACTTCTTGAAAATAAAGAACGCCGCCACCACGATAAAGAAAAATCCCACCGCATAGTTCCACTTGATATCCTGCTTCAGATACCAGATGGAAAATACTGAAAATACTATGAGCGTGATGATTTCCTGGATTGTCTTGAGCTGTGCGGCGTTGAACGTGTGGCTGCCAATGCGGTTGGCCGGTACCTGGAAGGAGTATTCAAAGAAAGCGATTCCCCAACTAATGAGCGTAACTTTCCACAATGGCACGTTCTGGTATTTAAGGTGTCCGTACCATGCAAAAGTCATGAAAATATTTGAGATCAGCAGAAGCAGAATGGTGACCATTTCAGTATTTTTCTCCCGAGTCCTTATCTGCGGCACGTTTTCCTGATTGAACATTTTGCGGCCGGCAAAATCGTAATTGTAGCCCAAAAAGAAAATCGCTCCGGCAGTTTGCCGGAGCGATTGGCTACGGAAAATTTACTGCACGGTTATGTTGCGCGTTACAAAGAAGCTTCTCCCAGTGCTGTCCCAGGCTTTCACGGTCAGGCCATGAGGGCCTTTGGTGATTGGGACATCGGTAGAAATCTGTGACGTATTGGGTGAGTTAAAGACAAGGCTGGAGCCCACGTAAATCTGCATTGATGTGATCTTCGCCGTGGACTTGGCCGCGGCCACCACATGGACAGGTGAGTTTACCGTGGCATTTGCCGCAGGCGAGCACACATTGACGGTAAAGTTCGTTGACGCTGTGCAAGGTGCAGGACCACCTCCTGCGCCGCTGAAAGCAGTCACCTTGAAATCATTCTGGAAGGGTATGCCATTGGTCCAGGACTTGACTTCCAGCTTATGGTCTCCTGGCGTGAGCGGTAGCGTTGTGTCCAGGTTGCCGCCGGAAACCTGGAACACCAGCTTGAAGTCAAGATAGATCTGCGTCACTGACACGGGAGTTGAAGACGTTGCATGCGAAACAATATGGGCTGGGGAAGTACGTACAGCGCCGTCCGATGGCTGGCAAACCGTTACAGTGCGGTTGGTCGTCTGGACTCGGCATGCAGCAGTGGGAGTTGTATTCAAGACGACATACACTTCTGAGCCGCTCTCGAACGCGAAGTCAATTTTTCCATCGTGATTGAAATCGCCGGTCACTACGGATCCACCTGTATCCGCTGCTGAAAGCGGCACTGACTTGGGAGTCGTTGCAAATGTTCCATCAGCATTCTGCCGTGCGATCATCAGCATTGCTCCGGTGCCTGTGTTTGGATCTCTGGTGAGCAGGACAATATCCTTCAATCCGTCCCCCTCCACGTCAAAAGAAGCTCCGGCTGGAGGTTCGGTGTCATTCGCAACATTCGCTTTCTGAGCAAACGTCCCATCGCCCTTGTTGATTTCTGCCACGGCTCCATCGCACGGTGTGTGGCATCCCGCATACGTGATGACCATGTCAGACAGGCCGTCCTGGTTAATATCAACCGAGGAAATATCGAGTGGCACTGAGAGAGTCGACCCAGGATGGTCGGTGAAAGTGCCGTCTCCATTGCCCACCAACACGCCCCACGCGCCAATTTCCACATCAAAACCGCTACAACACTCGATGTAATAAAGATCATCTTTACCGTCGCGGTTGAAATCCGCCCAGACAATCTTGGTTACCAGAAATTCTGGGTTACCGGGATCTGCCTTTGCACCGAAGGCGGTTGTTGACTTCCGGGCCAGTACGCCGCCCTTGCCGTCGCCTAGATTAACCACCACTTCGTTCACGGTGGCAGCCGCAACCGCATCGCCGCTAGAATTCGACGTTGCGATGTCTGGGTTGCCATCGTGATTGAAGTCGCCTACCGTAATGGAATTTGGAACTGCCCCTCCATTGATATCTCGATGGGGCTGGAATGTTCCATCACCATTACCGAGGAGAATTGAAACGCTATGGGCCGCGTCAGCCTGACTGTTGGACACAACCAGATCCATTTTGCCGTCCTTATTAAAGTCAACCGCAGCCAGGCCAGTAGGCCCGGGCCCGGTTGCAAACTCCAGATGAGCACGAAAAGTCCCGTCGCCGTTATTGATGAGGATTGAAACCGTATTGGATGAATTGTTAACCGTGGCAAGATCAGGTATGTGGTCGCCGTTAAAATCAGCCTGAATTAACTGGTTGGCTCCAGCGCCAGCAAAATAACCCTGGGTTGTGAAGCTCTGGCCAAAAGATGTGAGTGAGATGAAAAGGAGAGCGACGAACGTGACGAAGCGATTCATTTTTAGGTCCCTAAATAGTGGAGTTTGGGGAACTCACAGAATCGGATGTACTAATTAGTAAACAGGGTTGCTGCGGCTTTTGGAAAAGAGTTTTTCTCTCGCGTTGATTTAGCAACTCCTGGGAAAAACCGGCAAGTCATCCCATACCCAGGTCCGCAGAAGATTCCAGCGGAGTGCCGCAGACGCGGCAGATTACGGCGGAGCAGTCGCCGCAGGTGAGAGGATCGGTAATTTCCCGGGCGCAGTTCGGACAATAAAGCGCGTCAGATGCTTGCTGCGAATTTACCGGTCCAGTCATCTCGTAATCCGATTGAGTGATGGAAACATTTCAATGTAGCATAGAAACATGGACGGCAAAGCTGACCTTCACTCTTCTGAAGCTGATAAAAAACTGCAACTGGAATTCAACCAGTGGGCCGCCGCTGGCCGTGGCGACGAAATGGAAGGCCACCACTCTGATATTACAGAGCAAACGCTGGCGCTGATGGATATCCAGCCTGCGGACCGCATTCTGGATCTGGGTTGTGGGACAGGATGGGCTTCACGTCGCATGGCGCGCCTTGCGACCACTGGTGAAATTGTTGGCCTGGACGTGGCCGATGAAATGCTGCGCCGCGCTGACCGTTCTTCATCCGCATTCAGGAACGTTCGCTATTCCTGGGGATCGGCGGAAAGCATTCCCGAGGCCGATGGTACTTTTAACAAAGTGCTTTCCGTGGAATCGTTTTATTACTATGCCGACCAGGGGAAGGCGCTGGACGAGCTACGCCGCGTAATGGCGCCCGGGGCGAAGCTCTTCATCCTGATCAACCTCTATAAAGATAATCATTATTCGCTCCGCTGGGTCACCGAGCTGAAGGTCCCGGTACAGGCGCTATCAGAGGCGGAATACAAGGCGCTGCTGGAAAAGCATGGCTTCAAGAACGTAGAAGCGCGGCGCATCCCTGATCGCAGTCCCACTCCAGAGACATACTCAGGAAAATGGTTCAAGAACGCTGAAGAATTGCGAGACTTCAAGAAGATTGGAGCGCTGCTGCTGATCGCGGAAAAAGCCGCATTGAGATAATTGAGCTCATGGGTGTGGTACGCTCAAACTCTGCGTGATTTTGAGTGAAAACCAGGACACCTTTGGATACCCCTGCACAAGCTAAACCAGCTCCCGCTGCGGCGGGAGCAACTCTGACCGGTGCAAATGCTCTGCGCCGGACACTGGCGGCGTTCCGATACCGTGATTTCCGGATTCTCTGGCTCGGCTCGTGTACCTCCAGCATTGGCACCTGGATGCAGAACGTAGCCGAGAACTGGCTCGTCCTTTCTTTGACCGGTTCGGCCTTTTACCTGGGGCTTGACGCGTTCCTGCAACAGTTGCCCATCATGCTCTTCTCCCTCATCGGTGGAGTGTTAGCTGACCGGTTCGACCGTCGCAAGACGCTGCTGGTGTCGCAATACATACAAATGTCGACAGCATTCACGTTGGCCACCCTGGTGTTCTTTGGCTTGAGCCACGTCTGGCCGATCATGGTGCTGTCATTTATTACCGGCTCGGCCCAGGCCTTTGGCGGGCCTGCGTCTCAGGCGCTGGTTCCCACGTTGGTGGAGAAGAACGATCTGCCTAACGCGATCGCGCTCAACTCTATCCAATTTAATCTGGCCCGCGTTGTAGGCCCGCTATTGGCCGGCGGCGCGCTGGCATTGTTTGGAATGACTTCCTGTTTTTCCCTCAACGGATTGTCGTTCGTGGTTGTGATCATCGCATTGATGATGCTGCACGTAAAACATACGCCGCCCGTAGCGCCGCGGCGGATCCACGAAGAGTTGCGCGGCGGCCTGTCTTACGTCCGTCACCAGGGCAGTCTGCTGGCGCTCACCATCCTTGCTTTTACTACAACGTTTCTTGCGTTCGCCGTATTGACCTTTCTGCCGCTGTTTGCAAAACAGGTATTTCATCAAGGCGTGGGCGAATACACGCGGCTGATGGCGTTCTCAGGTTCGGGCTCGGTCGTGGGGGCAATAGTTGTGGCTTGGATGGGAAAGTACAAGCGGATGGGACGCACCGCCTTGATCGTTCAGGCCCTTTGCGGTCTTTCGATTGCAATGTTTGCGCTCTCCCACGTCCTGTGGCTGAGCGATGTTCTTCTCTTCTTTACCGGCGCTGCGCTGATTATCGTTTTCGCCACCGTCACGTCCCTCGTGCAGTTGGTTGTACCCAATGAACTGCGGGGGCGGGTCATGAGCATCTATATTCTGGCCTTCCGTGGCGGCATGCCTCTGGGAAGCCTGGTGAGCGGATATTTTGCCAGCAAAATTGGCGCTCCCGTGGTGCTCGTCTGCAACGGTATTCTGCTGATCGCAGTGGCAACATATTTCCTTATCCGCAGCCATGGTGTGCGGGAACTCTAGCTCCATTTGCAGCCCTTCTGTTTTGCAACGCAGGTTTCACTAAACTGGATAAATGCCCACAAGCGCAATCGGTATTGATTTTGGGACTACAAATAGCTCTATCGCCCATGCTTCCAGCTCAGGCGATGTAGAGCTTGCGCACTTCCCGCAAATGGGCGGCCTCACCGATGCCTATCGGTCCCTGCTGTACCTTGAGCAGGAACGAGAGAGAGGAGCCAAGGTCACTAAATCCTGGACTGGGCCTGAAGGTATTGAGCGATATCTGGCGGCAGAAACCAAGGGGCGGCTGATTCAATCTCTAAAGTCTTTTCTCAGCAGCCGCACGCTCCATGGGACTGAGGTCTTTGGGCGTCGTGTGACGCTTGAAGACCTTATTGCCCGCATCTTGCGCGATCTCCGCGAAAAAGCTGAACTCCAGTTTGGCGCGCCGATTCGATCTGCCGTGGTCGGCCGGCCCGTGCATTTCGTTGGAGCGGAAACGGCAGCCGATGACAATTACGCCGAGAGTCGCCTCAAGTCGGCGTTTCAACTCGCTGGATACGAGTCGATAGAGTTTGAGCTGGAGCCCGTTGCCGCCGCGCACTATTATGAATCCACGCTTGATCACGATGAGCTTATTCTCATCGGCGATTTCGGTGGCGGCACAAGCGATTTCTCCCTGGTCCGCGTTGGTTCCTCCATTCGCAAAAGGGGCAGGAGTCCCGCGGACTTGCTGGGCAATGCAGGTCTGGGGCTGGCGGGCGATGCTTTTGACGCGAAGATCATTAAACATCTGGTGTCACCTGCTCTGGGCGCCGGAAGCCACATAAGGTCCATGCATAAGGTTTTGCCCGTTGCGGGCTGGGTGTACGCAAAGCTGGAACGATGGCATCATTTGTCGCTGCTCAGGACCAAGGACGTGATGGACATGCTGAAAAGCACGCATGCACAGGCGCTTGAGCCAGAAAAGATTGCGGCATTGATGCATTTGATAAAAGAAGACCTTGGGTACCAGTTGCATCGCTCTGTGCAAAAGACCAAGTCTGATTTGTCAACGAATGAGGTGTCCACATTTCGCTTTTCAGATGGATTCATTGATCTTGATGCAACCGTGAAGCGCGCATCTTTCGAAAAATGGATTTCCGAAGAGCTTGAGTTGATTGCCGGCTGCGTGGATTCTCTTCTCAATTCGTCGGCGGTGAAACCTAAAGACATAGATATGGTTTTTCTTACGGGAGGCTCATCGTTTGTTCCGGCCGTCAGGAGAATCTTTGAAACACGCTTCGGTGCAGAGCGCATTCGAGCGGGAAACGAGTTTACTTCCGTCGCTCGGGGGTTGGCGCTCAAGCCGCTTGACGGCAGGTGATTTGTGGTGCGCCCGGAGAGATTCGAACTCCCGGCCTGTTGCTTCGGAGGCAACCGCTCTATCCAGCTGAGCTACGGGCGCACGCGAGTGCAGACTTAGATAGGGTATCATTTTCGCCTGCCAACGCGAAGCGCGGACACATCCCGAGCTGCGACGGAAATGCTGCGGAGTAAACGCCTATTTCGGGCTCATTTTCTGCTCATTTGGTTTTCTCGCTTGCGTCTTTAGCAGCGGAGTTCTAGACTCGCCTGTTTGCTTATGAGCCAATCTTTATTGCCCATTCAGACCATCGCGGGGAAGCTGAAATTACCCGAAGAATATTTTGAACCCATTGGACGCCACGGCGCCAAGCTGAAGCTGGATATCCTTGCTGATCCGGCCTTTCCCCGTCGAGGCAAGCTTATCCTGGTTACGGCCACCACGCCCACAGCTTCCGGTGAAGGGAAGACCGTTACCTCCATCGGGCTTACTCAAGGGCTGTCGCGCATTGGCAAAAAGGTCATTATCACTTCGCGCGAACCTTCTCTGGGGCCGGTGTTTGGCATGAAAGGCGGCGCCGCGGGTGGAGGAAAGTCGCAGATCGAGCCCAGCCAGAAAATCAATCTGCATTTTCATGGCGACTTCCATGCTATTACCACGGCACATAATCTGCTTGCTGCATTGATCGATGCGCACGTATTTCACGGCAATGATCTTGATCTGGACATCAACCAGATCACATGGCCGCGCGCCATGGATATGAACGACCGTGCGTTGCGCCGCATTACCCTTGATATTGGCGAGAAAAAGGGAGCGCTCACCCGCGGCAGCGGTTTTGTGATCACTGCCGCTTCAGAAGTCATGGCCATCATGGCGCTGGCCAGTAGCTTTGAAGACCTGCGCCGTCGGCTGGATTCGATTGTGATTGCGGTAACACGGGCAGGCAAGCCGGTACGCGCCGTCGATCTTGGCGCTACGGGCGCAATGATGGCGCTGCTTACCGAAGCGATCATGCCCAATCTGGTGCAGACCACTGAAGGGACGCCGGCTATGGTGCATACGGGGCCTTTCGGCAACATCGCGCACGGCACCAGCAGCGTGATCTCGCACAACATGGGAATCCGCCTGGCTGATTATGTTGTGAATGAGGCCGGTTTTGCCGCGGACTTGGGCGCGGAAAAGTATTTTGACATCGTGATGCGCTCGTCAGGGATTGCGCCCGCTTGCGCCGTGCTGGTGACCACCGTGCAAAGTTTGCGCAACCAGGGTGAGGGCGATCTGGATCGTGGCGCACCAAACCTGGTCCGGCATATTCAGAATCTCAAGCAGTTTGGCGTACCGACTGTCGTGGCCATTAACCGGTTTCCCACGGACACGGATGCCGATCTAAAGCGGCTGGCAGACTATTGCGCGCAGCAGGGCGCGGTGAGCGCCTTAAGTGAAGCATTTACCAAAGGCGGCGACGGCGCGGCAGCGCTGGCGCAAAAAGTGGTTGAAACCATTGAGAAGAATTCCAGCCCCAACGTGCAGCCTGTTTACGGGCTTGAGGGTTCGCTGGAAAGCAAGATTGGCAGCGTCGCTACGAAAATTTACGGCGCAGCGGGAGTGGCCTTAAGTGACAAGGCCCGCGCCAAACTGCAGCAATTCAGCGACTGGGGATTTGCCCCGCTGCCTGTGTGTATCGCCAAGACCCAGTATTCATTCTCCGATAATCCCAAGCTTCTGGGCGCTCCCACTGGATGGACGCTCAATATCACGGACGCCTCTCTTTCCGCCGGGGCCGGCTTTGTTGTGGCGATCGCGGGGAACATGATGCTGATGCCTGGGTTGCCGAAGGTATCTCGCGCGGCCAGCGTTGATGTGAACGCCAAAGGCGAGATACTGGGAATTTGATCGCTGAAAATCGATCCGCTCCGCGGTTGCTTGTGTGATCTGACAATGCGGGAACCGAAACTTTAGCAGTTTCGTATAGATGTTCAGAGGAACGTATGTTGAACTTTTTACTTTGGTGCATCCTGCTGGTACTGTGCTGGCCGCTGGCACTCCTGGCCGTGGTGCTCTATCCGTTGGTGTGGCTAGTGCTGCTGCCATTCCGAATTCTCGGCTTTGCAGTGGGTGGAGCGTTGGAATTGGTGAAGGCGATTATTTTCTTTCCGGCACGGGTTCTGCGCGGACGCGCTCGCGCTTAGAAGCGGCTGGCGCTTAGTAGGAACTTTCTGTTTGGGAAACTACTTTCAGAGGCCGACTGCCCATGGCAATGTCAATGGCGTCACAACTGTAGGTAATCTTGAATGCGGCCCCTGTATTGCTGGTGGTTAACCCAAATTGGCTTCCCGCCTGCAGCATCAACGCTCCATTAATGAATCCCGTCGCCCCTGGATTAATGATGAACTGTGCGGTTGGTGACGATACTGATGAACGCACCATGACAATTCCAGTCCATTGCAAGCTGGAGCTTATCTCAAAGTCATTGGGCACTTGCAGGATGCCGAACCCGGTCAGGGTGGTAGTCAGCAATTTAAGGCTGCTATCGGTGATCACCAGCACCGCAGGTTGAGTCCGAGAGCCGTATATCTGCGCTGGATTCAGGCTTGTGGACGCAAGCTCATAGTAATTCATTCCGGACGCCTTACGCGCAAGGATATAGTCAAGGACCGCCTGGTTTTCATTTACCACAATCTTCGGCGACTGAGCTTGATAGACCGCCGGATCGCCTGAGTTCCCTGGATTCCCTACAAACAGCGAATTGAGCATTGGCGAAGACAGATCAAGGTTGGTGTAGCAACTCTGGGTTGCTGTGCTGCAGTCGCCTGTTGGTACTGGTGTTGGAGTGGGTGTTGGCGTGGGAGTAGCAACCGGTGTAGGTGTTGGGGTCGGGTTGTGATCGTCGTGACCATGACCACTGTTGTCACTGCCGCTATTGCTGCTAGAGATAGGAACAGGAGTGGGCGACGGCGCTGGCATGGGAGAAGGCGTTGGCGCTGCTGTGGTGAATTGCGGGAGCGCACCTGTTCCCCGTACCCAGGCCAGAGGTGCCGTGCATGAGCCGGGCGGGTAGGAAGCGACGGTATTTCCGCCAGCATCACACACAGTATTGGCGGCCAAAACAATGGCTTGGCGAAGGCTGTTCAAGCCGCTTTGCAAAGAAGTTGTGCCCTGAGATGAGTTTGAAGCAAGCGGAGCTACACGAGAGCAGGAGAGAGTAGCCGGCGAACCATCGGCGTTGAGAGTAGGAGCAAGCGAACCATCGGCGTTGTGAACACGGCCATCAATGCTGGTTGCTGGAATTGGTGCCAGGGTGGCAGGTGTAGGTGTAGGCAAGGCAAAAGTTGCAGAAATCGGAGTGACGCTCGTGGAACTGCCAATTTCCAGGGTGATGACTCCCGGCGGACGAATCGACGAACCCACTACTTCAGCGCGTGATAAGTTTCGCGTGCCCTGCGTTAGCGCCAGGGAAGTGAGCATATACACCGTCTGCATTCCATTGGCGTCGCAAGCCGGAGTGGCGCCGCCGGGGGAGAGTTGTTCGGTCTTGCCGTCCCAGCAAACACGCGTGTCTAGCGTTGCGGGATCACCTGCCTGGTCGACAAAATAAGGCGCGGCGATCCGGTTTGTCTTCATGTTGATGCGCACCCATTTGTAGCCTGGCGGAACCGCGCCAGGAGAAGTGGGCGCTGCATATTGCCAGGCGAGATTCCACTTGTCCGTAGACGGAACTGCGGCACATCTGGAGTCTCGAATGGTCACCCCTGAGTTGTAGTCATGGCAGAGCTCGACGTCGAAGTATGGGCTGGTGGAATCAGTGGGATCTACCGTCTCGCCGCCAACAGGGTTCAGCACATACAGCACGCCGAAAGAATTGCCCGCAATATCCGAGGGAAGAAGATCAGCCAAACCTGACTGTCCAGCTGTCGAGCGATAACTAATCCTGTCGCGGACTTCTTCCAGACCGGAATGGGCTGCGTAATAGGCACGCAGGCTACCACCATAATTAGCGTCAATGCGGGTCTCAGTAGTAGAGGCCAGAACCATGCAAAGACCGATGCCGGAGAGAAGCAAGAGCGCGAACAAGGAAACCAGCAGCGCCATTCCCCGTTCGTCTCGCTTCATCATTCTGGACAGGACCTTTGGCATTAGTAACTCAGCCTTGAACTTGCCGACATTGACGTACGCACAAAACCGCCTGTCTGTGGATCGCGGGTAAGCAGACTAAGATTGATTTTTACGGTTTTGATCGAGCTAATCAATGCTTGTCCTGACGGAGTTGTTGAGCCTGCTGGAGTTGAGATATCTACACCATTTCCGATTGGAACCGGATTTCCATTCTGGTCGTAATACGCAAACAGGTCTTCACCGGATTGGCCTGCTCCCGTGCCGGGAGGAAATACCTGCTGCGTTTCCGTGTAGAAAAGATTGGTCGGCTGGCTGAACGAGTCTGCATCTATCTTGGGCTGTGCGCTTCTGCGGATGCATGGGCAGTTGGGATCGTTAGGATCACTTGCCACGTAAAGAATATCCACGCTCTCAACCGCGCCGTCATTGTTGACGTCGCCTTCCATCAGAATTTCGCTTGACGAAACCCTTACCAGCCCATTCGCCACCAGAGAAGGACGAACTACAGGATTCGAGTACATGCCGGGGCCGGGAAATCCTGCCATGTGCAAGTCACGCACAGTCTGGTTGATGAAATCCCGCGATTGCTGCGTCAAATCCACATTCACCGCTTCTGATGCCGATTTCTTTTGCATCGAGTTAATCTGCTCGAATACCGCACCGGTGACTATAACCAGAATCGCCAGACTGATCAGCATTTCTATAAGGGTAAAGCCTGCTGCGGCCCTTTTTTTTGCGTTAGTGCCTCTAAGTAAACGGGGGGAGGATGCCATCATCAGAGACTCCCCTTTGATTGATGAAGCGTGTACGGCAAGGTAAACTGCGTCGCGCCTGCGGTAATGAGTGGCTTGGCACTAACGGTTACCATCTGCGTGCCAGGTGTTGAGCCAGGATCGATGCTCCAGCGGACGTCATATCCGACATTCCCGCCTGTCGAACATGTGACATAAACCATTGAATAATTAATTACAGTGGGCTGCGAGAAATCTATGGTGCCGGCAAAAGCTCCGCTGCTAATCAACGCAGGGCCGGTACCCGGGGCAGGCACAGCGGTCTCAATGGTGTGGGGTATCCCTCCGCAGTCCGTGAGCGTGGTTTGGGTATTCGCGGCGTTGTTTGGGATGGCCACAATCTTTTCCATGGTGCTTTGTGCCAGCATTATTGTGGTGGAATGCAACTTTGACCGCGCATCATTCGCGTTGGCGACAGCAATCACAGAAATACCGCCCAGCAGTCCAACGGCCAGCACTGCCATGGCAATCGTTACTTCAATGAGGCTGAATCCACGCGACATTTGTCCCGTTTTGGTCTCCCGAATTTGGCGATCAGCACTCATATAGTGTTCTAAAGCCACGTACCGTTTCCGTTTCCTGAAGGAATAAATGTCCAGACCTTGACTCTGCCTGTAGGGCTTACCGTGACGGCGGCATACATTACGCCGCCATTCGCGCGCAGAAGCTGCAGGTGCTGCACCCATCCCATCGCAGTACATGAAGCTGTGGACGAAGTGCGCTGGCAAGGCAGCCCCATGGCATTCCATGTAAGGCCATTTGAATGTTCCGTGTCCGTGGTCAGATAATTCAATTGCGCAGGCCCCAGCGGAACCGGCACCCCAAGATTGCTTACCTTAATCTGTGCGGCGAAGGTAGTGACAGGATCTCCGGCGCTGCAGGTCCCGTCTCCGTCCAGATCGATGCAAAGCTGGGCAGGCGAAATTCCGGGAGGAGAAATGAGCACCTGATAAGAAGTATCTTTCTGGGTAGCGCGGATGCGCGCATCCTGGTAGGCCGCGGCCAAAGATTGCGCGGCTCCTTTGACCCGGGAAGTATCGATGGCTCTGGTGAGATTTGGAATGGAGAGGCCAGTTACGACCAAAACGATGGTGACGACAATAATTAACTCCGCGAGTGTGAATCCCGATTGGGAGTCGAGATGTGCCTTCGGTTTAGGCATTAACTTCAAGGTCCGCAACCCTTCCGTTTTTACAACTTTTTACGCAAAAAATTCACCCAGGGCCGTTCTATTTTCAGGGTCAAATCGACACACACTAGCCCCGCAAAGTTTGGCGTATCGCGCCCAAATTTGCGGGAGAATTAGATGACTTGTGTGAGTGAACTTTTGTACCGCAATATAGTATCCCAAGCAGGAGCTCCGCTTTGGGAAATTCCCTCTAAGATAATGAATATAAAGTAATTATTTTTTATTCGATAGAGTATAAAAAGTTGCACAAATTTGCGCTTTTGGACAGCGGCCAGATGTCACAGCGGTGCTGTGTCCTAATGGACATTGTCCTTTGGGTCAATGTCCTTGGTCGCCGTGTAGGGCGAAGGAGAGGCGAGTAACCACGCATTATGTCGCATAGGAGACTTTCGCTTTCTCTTTAAATGGATCTATTCCTGATGTGCGGGAGTTCGCCTGGTGAGTTCCATTTTGGAACTCGATTTTCTCAAAATGATGCGGTACATTCCTTGGGCAAAGCTGTCTAAAAACAACGCAATGGCTACAAGTTTCTGCCAAGGCGACAAATGGCAAGTGTCCTGGGTAATCTCAAATAGAAATCACTGTTGCTATAATGACGCGAATCTCATCCTTGAAATCTTGTGGAGTTCCTAAATGGTGTCCCGCATTCTTATTGCGCTTAGCGTGGTGATGTTTTTTTCCAGTTTTGTCATTGCCCAGGAGTCCGTGTGCAAAGCAACCGATATTCCAGTTGGCGTGATTAGCTTGAACGGCAGTGCTTTTCGTGGATTGGCTGCTGAAGATTTTGTTGGCCATATCCAGAAAAGACCGGTCACCGTAAAAAATGTTGCATTTGACGACGGGCCGCGCCGAGTGTTGATTGTGGCCGACGTAAATAAAAAACTCTCAGCCGATTCGCGCAAAGCGGAAGATGAAATGATCAAGACTCTTTTGGCGAGTGCGCGGCCCGGAGATACCTTCGCCATCATGCCCGCCCATGGCCCCGGCCAGGACGTGAAGTTTACTGAAGACCACGCCGCTATCACCCAGGCGTTGGGCCAACCTGGCGACGGCAAGCGCGGGAAGGACACCCAGGAGTACTTGATACCGTCATGGTCGGGATTGAATGGTTTGGGCCTCCGCAACCCGGCGATTCCATTGTGGTGATTGCTGCTGATATGCAAGCGAGCCACAAGGCCAATGCCAAGATGGTTGCGAAAGCTTTGTATGATAATCACATCCGGATGTTCGGCTTGGCACTTGGGCCGGTGCAGACGAAAAGCAGTGTTGCCGGAGGATTTACCACAACTGCCAGCTCACAAGGTCTGGCACAGGCAGAGCCCCTGGTGGGAGAGATTGTTTACGAATTGGGGGACGAAAATTTCTATCCTTTGACGACAAACAGCGGCGGTCTGGTACTGAGCGCCATGAATGGCGATGGGCGGCGCAGCTACAGCATGGCCGATCCTCACGTGCTACAGTCGGTGCGGCAGAAAGCGCATTCCGTTGCGAGCATGATTTCCAGTTACTACCGTATGAAGGTTGAGCCGTCGGCCTTCGGGCACGCCGGGGACTGGACCCTTACGATCAACGAGGAAATCCAGAAACATTCACAGCCCATGTTTGTTCTCTATCCTCACGAACTCGGTCCTTGCTAGAGCGTTCGCTCGCTTGCATTTGCAGCAGCCGTTTCGAAGAATGAGAAAATGAGTCCCCGGCAAGACGCCTGTCTTTGCCGGGGCTTTTTACTGCGCAACCCATCCAGCGGACGAAAGTTGCTGCTATATCGTGCTGACATAAAAAATATCTCACTGCAACTAATACCGCGCCTTGTGTTCATATCCGCATGACAACTTACCTTGGAGGGTTGTGAAAGGAGCAGTTTCTATGATTCGACGAAATTTGACGCATCTATTGGCTTTGGTTTTATTTGGTTTGACCGCCAGCATGTGGGCGCAAAGCGCCAACCCAACCGATGTGCAGAGTGATCGCAAAGACGTGCAAAACGATCGCCGCGATCTAAACAAAGACCGCAAAGACATCCGCTCAGACCAGCGCGACCTGAACAAGGACCGTGCCGACCGCAACAAAGACGCCCGCGACATCAACAAAGACCAAAAGGATTTGAACAAAGATCGCCGCGAGCGCAACCAGGACCTGAAAAAGGGCGATACCGCTGACGCCGCCAAAGAGCAAAAAGACATCAACCACGATAAACGCGACGTGAAAAGCGATCGGCGCGATTTGCGGGCTGATAATCGTGACATTTCCAAAGACAAAAAAGACCTGCACACGGACCGCAAAGACGCGCGCAAGGGCAAGAGGGACATTCGCCATGACCGGCGCGATATCCATCGCGACAGAAAAGGTATGTAGTTAGCGTCCAATAGAAAGCCCCGGACTTACGTCCGGGGCTTTTTTAGTCTTGTGAATTCTTTTTGTAGGTTATTCATTTCCATTTACATCTCTATTGCACATGAATGGTAAGCGGCGTTTTGAAGAAGGCGCCAGTTGAGTCCCATGCTTGCACCACCACTGAGTGTGTTCCCGTGGCAAGAGCGACGGAAGTATCCAGCGAACTGGCGTCCACGGTGAATTTGGCGATGTTATCGACGTAAATTCGCATGGCTGTGATGGGATGCGTGGACTTGGCAGCGGCAGCAAAATGAACAGGCGAGGCCACCGTGCTTCCTGCTGCTGGAGAGCATACGGTCACACCTGTAACGGTTGCGGTGCAGCCGCTAGGAGGAGGCGGAGGTGGTGGAGCGGCTCCAAACAAATCGCTCATATCGGCAGAGCTACCGGCGATGCCGGGATAACTATGCACGCCGAGGGCATCCAGCGTGGTGCGCAGCACATTCTGGTGCTGATAGAAAGTTGTGGACTTGAAGCCTTTTCTTACTCCGGGTCCCACAGCAAGCGCAACCACATGTCCACCGCCGTGCGCCGTATCAGTATCGAAGCTTTCATCAAAAACAATAATCAGAATGCCATCCTGCTGAAACCCTGGATTATTGAGCAATGGCGCAATATTGTTTTTGAGCCAAGCGTCCGCCGTGGCCAGCTTGACTGCGTTGGTGCAACCAGTCGGCGCCGTAGGACAATCATGCGCATTGTGGTTTTCGTTGGGCACGATGAATGAATAATTCGGCAGCTCATTGTTGTTGAGATCTGCGGCGAAATGCGTGAAGGGTACCAGATTCAGCCGTTGCACGCTGCTGTTTACCACGTCAGAAAAGTAAGATAGCGGATTATGGTGTCGTACATAAGGATATTGATCTCCGCCCGTATAGCCAACCGAAGGCAGATTCTCCGCGTAGCTCTTCCAGGTTTTTCCAGCGGTCAACAAATGCCGCACAATATTGTCGACGTTCACTGTTGAATTCAAAGAGTCATTGTTGGTAATGATCTGTCCCGCCGTCAGCATGAAGTAATTGCCGATGGAAGGATGCACGTTGGCATAATACTGCGTGGCCAGCGCATTTTGTGATGCAAGGCTGTTCAGGTAAGGCATGGACGAGCTGCCGATAACAGCCGAATAACTTTCGTTTTCCTCCAGAACTACAACAACGTGGTTTGAATTTGGGATCTGCGCGGTCAGCAGCGCGGGCACGAAAGTAGCGATCAGTAACAGAACAAGTTTCTTCAACTGGGACTCCCGAAGATCTGATTTTGTTCAAATCGACGAAAGTGGCGAGTACTGCTTGGCCGATGAACGGCGAGTACAGCTCTTGCTTAAGTAGAAGCTCTGAAATCAGCAGGGGATGGCGTGCGCAGGCGAGAAAAAATACCCCAGGCGCAGACTCTTAATTCGTGAGCATCGGCAATGTGCTGCAACGCAACGCTGAAATGTGCTTAATACGCTTAGTTCTTAAGAGAAAATAAAAGAGGGCATTGAAAAAGATCGGCCAGTTCTGCGGCGCGGTCTTTGATCTGCTTGCGAGTGCGCGAGCCGACGCGAGCGAAGAGTTCAATCTTTATCTCAAGAGCCTTTCGCGACAGCTTGTAATTCCAAACGCCGGCGATTTGTCCATCGATCAAAACCACGGGTGAAATCCATCCTTGATTGCGATAGACGCGCTTATAAAACTGCGGTTTCAGGAAATGCTCTTTGAAGCGATGGGCCAGCAGGTAGACATCGAAATAGGGAAGCAGGTGGACTGAGCTTTTATCTGAAGGGCTGGTTGTGAGGAGCTTTACGTCCTTGCGCAGGAGCAGCAGGCCATCTTGTTCATAGAGTTCTGAATCCAGCAATGGCCGCAGAGCACGCGCATCCACCATGGATATGCCGGCCCAATGCGAATAATCTTTGATCGTGGCCGGCCCATAAGCGCCCAGATACTTTCGAAACAATTCTTTCTGCGCGTGGGTTTCATCAACTGGTTTTTGGCCCGTCAGCCTCTCTTGAGTAGTTAACCAATGGTCGGTGCGGATGAACGTAGCCTGATTGCCTTCGCCAGGGCCATAGCATATCTGGCCTTCAGCGATGGGTAAACGAACGATGCTCCATATCCTGTCCATCCACGCGCGCACTCGTTTGCTCACTTTGGGCCGCACCGTGGCCGCAATGGCACGGTGTGTCGCGGGTCCGCCGTTGAGCACTTCAAGAATCAGGGAGCTGAGCCCGTCGGCTTCATCGGGCGTAATCTTCATTGTTGCCATGACCCGCAGCACTGCCCGGACGCGTGTCGTTTTTTGCGCGGCCACATAGAGAGAGAACTCATCCGAGGGGACAAGATGGAGCGTTTGCCGCATCAGCGTTGTCTTCACCACTGAGCGGGTCTTCCACAAAGCATCGCTGACCGCTGCGGGAGTGATGGCGTGGTTGCGCGCCCATAGCTGGAGTTGCGCTGCTGACATGATCTGCGCCTGCACACCGCACACGTCGCGGCAAATGGTGACCAGGTCTTTTGCAGATTGATCGAGAAGATGATGCCGCCGCAGACGAAACGCGTGAATCTGGTCGGAAGAGAAGGGAACGTCGTCGGGAGTCTTTGTCGAGCTGCGAGATTTTTTCATCGACGGAGAGCGCCCTGTGTGGACACCAGAGCAGCTGAACCTTTTTCGTAAACACTATAGCTAGTGTTTTTCTTTTTTGAATCCACAAGCCCCGGCCACAAGAACATCGAAAGCGGTTTTCCACACCCGACCTAGAAAAAAGCCCTTGACAGACAACTGTTTAAGCGTAGGATGTGGTCTAAAGTGGTTGAAAGTGGTAAGAGCTAGATCGGTTCAAGGGGTAAGTGGTCAAAAGTAGCCAAAGGGAAAATGAAGCTGAAAAACCCCCAAATTACCGTGACCGAGCCAGAAATAAAGCTAGAACTTACCGTTTTTGCCTCCTTATTACCGGTTGTAACCGGGATCGCAGCTAGAAAGAACAATGTTTCGCGGCAACCATCCAACTCGGGTCGACGAGAAGGGACGTTTAAAGGTCCCCGCGGAATTCAAACGCCTGATCGACGAGAAGTACGGCACGCAATTTTACATCACATCGCTCGATGGGAAGGTTGCTCAAGTGTATCCCTTCGAGGAGTGGCAGCGGATCGAGGAGAAGCTGGCCAAGCTCTCCAATTTCAATCCGACGAAGAAAAAGTTTTTGAACCGCACCAACTACTACGGCCAGCTGGTGGAAATCGATGGGCAGGGCCGGGTGCTGATACCGGCATTGCTGCGCGACTCGGCGGAGATCAAGGGCGAAGTGGCCGTTGTCGGCAATTTGACGTACCTCGAAGTGCAGAGCATCGAGGCTTACAAGAAGGACATAGAAGAGAACCCGTTCACGCAGGACGATGAGAAAACTCTCGACGAACTGGGCATCTAGTGGCGGAAGAGTTTGGGCAAGACGAAGCCCCCAAGGGGGCGCATGGCGGTGGGGAAGTTGGCCATGTTTCAGTTCTTTTAAAAGAAGCGATCGACTTTTTAGCAATCCGGCGCGGCGGGACCTATATCGACGCGACCCTGGGGTTGGGCGGGCACAGTTTAGAAATCGCAAAGCGCCTCGGCCGACAGGGTCATTTGATTGGCTTCGATAAAGACACCCACGCGATCGAACTGGCGCAGCAGAGGCTTTCTGGGGTCGGAGGTGATAACCGTCCAAAGATTACTCTGCTGCACAGCTCTTACGCCGAGCTCCCCCAGCATGTTCCGCCGGCCACAGCCGACGGACTGCTGGCGGATCTGGGCGTAAGTTCACTGCAGTTCGGCGACGCAGCGCGCGGATTTAGTTTTCAGGCGGAAGGGCCGCTCGACATGCGAATGGACCCGCAAGGAGAGCGAACCGCCGATCAAGTGGTAAATCGCATGCGCGAAGAAGACCTCGCAAATGTGATTTACGAATTCGGTGAGGAAAGGAGGTCGCGGAGAATCGCCAGAGCCATTGTCCGGGCGCGGCCGATAAGAAGTACCGCTCATCTGGCACAAGTAATATCGGCTGCGCTCCGGTCAATGAATACCGGGGCTCATCAAAGGATTCATCCAGCGACCACGACTTTCCAGGCAATCCGAATCTTCGTAAACCGCGAACTGGAGGACTTGCAGGCGCTGATGGACGCGGCGCCTGACGTCCTGAAAAAGGGAGGCAGGCTGGTGGTGATCAGCTTCCACTCCCTGGAAGACCGCATCGTGAAAGACGCTTTGCGGGACGGCGCCAAGGCGGGCATCTTTGAGGTTTTGACAAAGAAGCCGCTGACGGCGACGCAAGAAGAGATCGATCGCAATCCAAGATCACGCAGCGCGAAGATGCGGGTCGCGGAGCGCAAATAAGGTTTAGCTTCTCCTGGCCGTGGTAGGCAGGCGAAGCAAAAGTTTCCGGGGAGGCGCTGCCTTCCTTTTGTACTTGGGCGAATTACTTCCTCTTTAACGGCGCCGCCCCGGAATAAAGATCCCTCGAGAAAAGCAGAGGACAAAGCGATGTTTCAGGGAACAACGATTGAAGATTTGATCAACAGTGTGGTGCGTGCGGAAGACCACGCCCGCGAACAGGAAAAGATGCAGGCTTTGGCGCTGGAGCGCCAATATCCACTGCGCCGCTTTGAATGGCGCCAGGAAATGGTTGAGGTAGCGTAAATGGCCGCCACGGCAATGCAGATTACAGGAATGATCACGCCCGTAGACGCGCGCGCAACGGTGCGCCGCAGCGTGGCCGGGATCACGCCGGAATTTTACTTTCAAAAAACAATCGACAATTCCCGGCTGGTCAAGGTAAGTGATCCGCAGCGCCGGCGCGAGATCAGAATATTTTCAGCCGCCGTGGCTGCGCTCTTCATGGTCATGATGTTTTATGCCTGGCAGCATTTCAGCTCCATTGAAACCGGCTATCGCATTGAAGCGCAGAAGGCCGAGCGTGAGCACTTGGTGGAAGTGAATCGAACGCTCACATTGGAAGCTGCTTCATTGCGTGATCCGGGCAGAATCGACGCGCTTGCACGCAAGATGGGCTTGGAGTCGCCGCAGCCGGGACAGGTGATTCGCCTGAATCCAGAAGAAGTGGGTGCTCCCATCATGGCGCAGGCAACGACCGTAGCTGTGATCACGGCACAGTGATTTGGCTGCGGCATAAAGTTTTGGTTGGTGGACCTTGCTCCGGAATTTCCGGCGCTTGATGGCGACTCCGGAAAAACAGCCGGGGTTGCCGTCCGTTTTATGTCGCTACGCTCCAAACCGCTTAAGAGCGCCGCCAACTTGAAGATTTTCATGCGCTTGAAACAGCGGACTCGCCGCGCAAGTCGTGCTCGTCCGCCTATTTTTATCGTTTTGTTCCAAGACCGCTTGGTAATGGCTTGAAATCTTTGAAAAACATGTCATCCCGAACCCCGTCGATGAGGCCGCGTTTTCTCCAGCGGTCGAATAGGGGTGAGGGACCTTGTGTTTGGATAAGAGTTAATTCTCGAATAAGACACAAGGTCCCTCGGTCCTACTCGCCCGCTGATGACAGCGCGGGCTCGCTTACGACCCTCGGGATGACGAAACTAATTGAGGGGACGTGAATTTAATCAGGCCAACGCGGCTAAGTCGGTAGTTATCAGGGAAAATGGCCCAGACCAGTCAAATCGCTAACAAGCGCCTCTATATCCTTCTCGGCTTCCTTTTATTTTGGTTTCTTGTGATCTGCGGACGATTGGTCTGGTTGCAGATCATCAATTACGGCGACTACACGCAGCGCGCGGCCAAGCAGCAACAACGCAGCATTGAAGTTTCTTCGGTGCGCGGCAATATCTATGACCGTCGCGGCAATGAGCTGGCGATGACGGTCAACGTAGATTCAGTTTTTGCCGTGCCATCAGAAGTGCCAGACATTCATTCCACAGCGCAGTTGCTCGGCCGTCTGTTGAAGGCTGATTCCAGTGAGATTGAAGATCGTATGCGCGCTTCACATGCTTTTGCCTGGGTGGCGCGCAAGATCGACAACGCGACCAGCGCCCGTGTTCGCGCACTCAACCTGAAGGGCATTTATTTCCAAAAGGAATCCAAACGTTTTTATCCCAAAGGCGAGCTCGCTGCTCAGGTGCTCGGCTACGTGGGCCTGGACGACAATGGACTGGGCGGGGTGGAGCGGGAATTTCAGTCGAAGCTAACAGGCAAGCCGGGCAAGATGCTGATCACCATGGACAATAAGCGACGCTGGCTTGGCCGCGTGGAGAAGCAGCCTGACCCCGGCGAGAACGTGGTGCTCACCATCGATGAAAAAATACAATACATCGTAGAGCGTGAGCTGGCCCGGGCCATGGATGATACGCATGCCGTATCGGGCACAGTGATCGTGGAGAATCCGCATACGGGTGAAATTCTTGCGCTGGCGAATTCGCCGACGTTCAATTCGAACATCTTCAACAAGGTCAATCCGCAATCGCTCAAAAACCGCGCTGTGAGCGATATCTACGAGCCTGGATCGACTTTCAAGGTCGTTACATTGGCCGCCGCGCTGGAAGAGAAAATCACGAACCCGGACGAAGTGGTCGACTGCCAGATGGGCTCGATCGTGGTGAATGGGCTGCGGATTCACGATCACAAAGCCTATGGAGGACTGACGGTAACGCAGATATTGGAAAAATCCAGTGACGTTGGCGCGATCAAGCTGGCTTTGCGGCTGGGCGAAGACCGCTTTGACCGTTACATACGCAACTTCGGCTTCGGCGCGCAGACAAAGATCGAGTTGCCGGGAGAGACACGGGGCATGACCAAGCCGGTAAGCCGCTGGTCGAAGGTGAGCATCGGCGCGATTTCCATGGGGCAGGAGATCGGGGTTTCTCCGGTGCAGCTGGCCGCGATGGTTTCGACCATCGCTAATGACGGAGTTTACGTTGCGCCGCGCATCGTGGCTGGAACCACGGCGCCGCGCAGCACACTGCAATTGATCGAGTTTCATCCGCCACTGGGCCGGCGCGTGATCTCGCCGTTCACCGCGGCCGAGATGAAGCGCATGCTGGAAGGCGTGGTGCTGCGGGGCACCGGGCCAAAGGCAATTCTGGATGGTTACAGCTCAGCTGGAAAGACCGGCACGGCGCAGAAGATCGATGCCAGCGGCAGGTATTCTCATCACGTGCACATTGCGTCGTTTGCGGGCTTTGCCCCGGTAAATAATCCTGCCGTCACCGTGCTGGTGGTGCTGGATTCACCAGCTGGAGGATATCCCAAAGATGGCGGCGGGGCAGCAGCAGCTCCGGTCTTCGCACGCATTGCGCAACAGGTGCTGGCATATATGAATGTGCCGCACGACGTAGAGTTACAGGATCCCCGGCGGATGTGGGTGAAAGCGCATATCAAAGAAGATGACACCGCCGAGGCAGCGCCGGATTACGTTGCCAGCGCGCAGGAGAATTTAGATACACCGGCCGCGCCGGCTTCGCCACAAGTACAGGCTTCAGCACCTACAGTGCCAGTGCAGCAGGATCCAAGCTTGCGAACCGTTGCCGCAACAAACAAGCCAGTGAAGGCGGCAGTTCCGCTTATCGGTCCTATGCAACCGCCAGCGACGCTACAGCAAACTGCACTTGAGACAAACAGCCAATCCCGCGCAACTGTTGTCCTGGATGTCGCGGGCGGCGTTCTCGTTCCCGACTTTCACGGCAAGTCATTGCGTGTTGCGCTGGAAGAAGCGGAGTCCGCAGGACTGGAGCTTGAGGTCAACGGAAGCGGAGTTGGATTAGACCAGGCGCCGGCGGCGGGTTCAAGAATTCCTCCGGGGGGACATGTGTCGGTACACTTCGGAAGATAGTTCGCCGCAGATTTCGCAGATTAGCGCTGATCAGAAAAATGATGACAATTTAAATGATGTTTAGTGCGGCGAGGCCGACTCGCGCGCCGAGCCGCCTCGCGTCAGGTGCGAGAAGATGTGTCGTGGATTAAAAGATATCAAGCGGGTTGGAGCGAAGCGACAAAAATTCAAATGAACATCTCTTCGTCTTCAACTTCGCCGGAGGTTTTTCTATGGCGTGGGCGGTTGGATTTAAAGAAGCTCAGGCCGGCATTGAGCGCTGTAACGATGGAGCGGACGCGCCGCATGGGCGAGAAGACTTTGTCTTGCAGAAGTTCGCTGGTGGCTTCAACTTTGTGCGCGGCGCTTATGACGAATTCGTCAATGCGGGCCGCCTGCATGCGCGCACGCTCCGCGATTTCTGAAGCAGCGTTGCCAATCTGTCCTGCGTGGGTGCGCACGGATGCAGATGTCTCAGCAAGGTTGGTGGTGATGTCGGCAATTTTGGGTTTCGCATCGTCCAGGATGGCGGCCGCAGTGGCCAGAACCGGAGTGGCCTGCTGTTCCAGGCGGCCGGCAATGCCTTCCATGCGCTCTGAGGTCCGCCGCAGCGCCATGTACAAAGCAAGCAGAACGCCCATTTGCACCACAATGGCAACCGCGGCGACGACCACAAAGACTGTGATGATGTGATTATCCACTAGGGTATCAAGCTCCCTTAAGAGCCTTTTTTGCCTTCTGAAGCTTCACGATAGGCCTGCCGAGTGGCATCAATGGCGGCGCTGATCTTTTCCTTTTGCTGGCCGACAACATCCTTGCCGCGATCGACCCACTGGCTCACGGTTTCCTTGGCTTCACGGCCGCGAGTCTTGATGTATTCGCCGCCTTCCTGCGCGGTGTTCTTTAGGGCATCGCGAGTTTCACGACCGGAGCGGGGAGCGTAAAGCACGCCCATCAGCGCGCCAAAACCGAGTCCTGCCAGGAACCACAGTAGACTGTTGCTGTTATCTCTATCCGACATCAGACGACCTCCACAAGCTAGCGATGTTATCACCCGCAACTTAGGGATGACAAATGCACCAAAGGGATGGCCGCAACGCAAATCGCACTCATTTGTGATGTCATTGGCAAGGTTTTTCGGGCTCCGATTACCGGATGTCCCGATCACCGGTTCGCTCTTATAGTCCCCGTGTCATCACTGTTTATCAGTGTAGTAAGACCTTTGGGTTCCGATCACCCGATGTCCCGATCACCGGATCACCCGATCTTTTCAACCCCCGCCCGGCCTTTTGCGATTTCTATTGCAAACAAAGCACTTCCGCCAATCGACGCTTGGGCCTCCCTTGCGTGGCCCAAGGGTCACCCAATCCCAATCCCAATCGGCAGAGGGTCGCAAGCCTGAAATGATGCGCAGCGCAAAGACCCGCTGCGCCACCAACTGTCATCGCGAGCGAGCGGGATTTGACCGCGAGTCGAACGATCCAGGCGAAGCCTGTTACTTCTTTCGGCTAGCAGCTAATGGCTAACAGCTAGCAGCTTCTTATGTCAAAGACCGGTCTTCCGGCCACCTGAGTGGTGGACACTTCTTCCTACCCGCACATTATATCGCCATTTGTTCGCTTCAATCAAGAGAAACCTGCAACACACCTGATACGAATCTGTTTGGATGTGATCGCAGATCAAAAGTGCTTGTAATGGCTGAATTTACAGGCACTTATCTTTTTGCGGGTCTGTTTTGGGTGAGGTTCTTGCGAGCTTATCGAGTCGTGTCATCCAACATTCATGCAATACAAGACGGCTTAATCCTTGGCATTTGGGAGGTTCTCGTGTGTGTCGTCCATCGATGAATCACTGGTTTTGTCTGGCTCGATTAGCAACTGGTCGAAATCTTTTGTTGGGCCAGTGCCTCTGATGTTTTGCTTCGAAATTCCTTTATCGTCTCTTTTATCGTCCATTCTTGCAATTTTATCAGGACATCATGGAGTGAGGGCTCCTGGCTCGCACAGAGATCAAATCAGATTCTTAGTTGTGCTTCGGATATCAATAACTTCACGTACGTGTCCTTTGTCACAGGATTCTCCGCGATTACTCTTCTCACGACTGAATTATGATACAGAGCCAGCCACAAAGCTTTCTGCTTTGTTCGGTCATCTTTCGTGGCAAATTCTCTCAACTTCATTTCCACCTGCATTTTGTGCTGTGCCAAGAATTGTTTATCGTATGTTTTAAATTCGGACATAAATAACATATTTATATAATTATGGTGCAGGTAATCAATGAAATACGCTCCATCGTCCCCACGTTGTACATATTGATCAAATTGTGGAGGGGTGAGTTCTTCCGTGCCGTGGAGTAAACAACTTTTGGCGTCGACTACAATACGGGGAAATACCGCTACGCTTGCTTCCAATTGATAAGCTTTTACCAAAGCAGGACCGAACACAATATCTTCTTCCACATGAAGATCATCAATGCACATTGCACCGCGGAGCAGTATTCCGCTACTCAAAAACAGTTCGCACTGAATCCACGCCAAAATCGCACATTCATTCATCATCGCAGTTCTGAACTGCATTGGCCCGATCCCGAGAGGAGTTATTCTCAACATGAGGTCAGAAAAGTTCCTCGGCTCCATAGCATCGACCGAGACGCGGGAAGAAACGGTGGTTTTGAAAGAAAGAGAAGCTTGCTTTTGTGTCTTTCTCAATATGGCGACAATTAAATCAACCTTGGTCGGGTCTTTTTCGGACTCTTCAATCAATTTCCTGAAGCCCATGATATCGAGATATACGAGCAGAGTTTTCTGATATTCGGCCATAACACCTTTTCAGTCTGTCCTCATGATATTCCCCTCTGGAAAGCCCTTTCTTGGGGGGCAAATTACTCCATCTCAATCGCTAAGTGCGCAATAATCCCGCCACCCCCCCTACGAAAGTCCACTTCAAGGATGCAAGATGTGTAAGATCATAGCTGCACTGCTCCTCTTCTGTTGTTCCTTTGCCTTTGCTAAAGGTAGCCATGGCTTCCATTCGAGCGGGCCTCATTCTCGCTCTTCACGGTCAACTCCTTCTGGCAAGACCGTTCACGCGCGAAGTTATACACGTAAGAACGGGACACACGTGAAAGCCTATAACCGTAGGCCGCAGGGAACAGCCCACTCAAAGCATAAACACTAGATCGAGGGATATATGGCTTTTTGCGCGTACTGTGGTCAACAAGTGACCATCGAAGGAACTTTCTGCCAGCATTGCGGAAAGAGTAAATCCGCCGCTGCCTCGGGTAGTGGCGGTACGGCTGTCGTTGCTGTACATAAGACGGAAAGCGAAAAGACGTTCCTTTCTACTGCAAGGGCAACTGTGACAAATACCCGCATCATTGTGCCCGGCAAGACTTACGCCATGGCAGGAATAACCAGTGTCCGTTCTACGGTGATTCCTGCAAAAAGAGGATGGGGAATCCTGACGGCCATTGTTGGGCTGATTTTGCTTTTCGCGAGTCAAATAGGATGGGGTTGTGTCCTGCTGGCTGTGGGCGTGTTTTGGGCCATAGCTCTTAAAGACGATCACGCCGTAACAATCAACAGCGCGTCGGGGGAGATACATGCCGTAGTGAGCAAAGACGCTGGATATATTTCCAGCATTGTACAAGCCGTAAACGAAGCGATTGTGTACAGGAATTAATGATCTTGTTTTGCAGTTCGCTCTCGTTCGCCGCCACCCTCGTGAAACAACAGGTCTCAACGGATGACCATGCAAGTTACGGAATCAAAGACACAGGCACTGGTAACGGCTCTCATATCCGTCTGTTGATGACGCGCTTGATTTACGTACCTTCGAAATTTTCCGCCAGTCATTAATACCAAAGCCGGTTAGAACATCTGTCATCTGAAAGCCCGCTGTGTTGAACCCTCCGCACTCATCTCGTCCCTGGTTCCTTTACAGTCTCTTTACATCGCGCTGCCTGCCATTTTACCCACCGCTCCGGGGAAAAGTGTTCATATGAATACATCACGTTTCACTGGAGGTGAACGACGGATGGCAGCACCGGCCCAAGTAATGTTGAGAAATGAAGTAGCGCAGGAAGTCTTGCACAAGCCTGATCCCAACCGAATTCGAACGGTTGTGGTTGACGATTCACCAACATTCCTGCAGGTCACATGCGAACTGCTGGAACTTGATCCCTCGATCGATCTGGTGGCCCGCGCCGGAAAAGGCGGCGAAGCCATTGAGATGGTCCTGAAAACCAAACCCGATATGGTCCTGATGGACGTGAATATGCCTTATCTCGACGGATTGACCCTGGCGTGGTTTTTCGCGCACAGGTTCCCGTCAGCGCGGGTGGTGCTCATGTCTACAGACGAATCGCCCGAGTTGCGGAAAGCTTGTGAAGATGCGGGCGCATTTGATTTTGTCCACAAAGAAAACTTTCGGCAGGAGTTTGGTACGGTAATGCAGCGCTTTTGCGCTGATTCATAAATAAAGTTCTTTAATAGCAGAACAGGCTTTATTCATAGGTTTACAAACGAGCATTTTCACGGAGAGCACCCAAAATGAGAACAACCCTCTTGAAAGCAATCGCAGTCCTGGCCCTGACGAGCGTTTTCGCCATGGCACAGCAAGGCAATCCACCCGATGCCGGAAAGATGGCGCAGCATCACCTGAACTTCCTGACCAAGCAGTTGTCGCTGACCCCGCAACAGCAGCAGCAGGCGAGCACGATTTTCAGTGAAGCAGCCACCAATGCTAAGGCAACGCATGATCAGATGCGTGCAGCGCATGACAGCCTGAAGGCAGCAATCCAGAAGAACGATAGTGCGGGGATTGAACAAGCGGCCAATACAATCGGCAACCTGACCACGCAGATGATCACTTCACACTCTAAGGCGCAAGCTGCGTTTTACCAGACACTTACACCTGACCAGCAGACAAAGATGAACGAACTGGAAAGCAAACAGCACGGCATGGGGATGCACGGGCGCGGATTTGGACACGGTGGGCCCGGCGGTCCGCCGCCAGGAGCGTCTTTCTAAGGATTGGCGCGCCACGACGGAGGGACAGGACGGCCTGATTTTTTCCCTGGTTTTTTTACAGGCGTCCTGTCCTTATCTGCATGGCAGGTTTGCGTTTTAAGCCCATAAAACGAGTTCAGAAGCGGTTCTTTACAAAAACTTTACAAACCCTTATCGGCTTGTTTACCCCAGCCAACTCAAAGCCTGATTAATCTTTAAGTTAGGCAAGTTAAGTTACGTAAATTTGGACGAGGTGCTGTATGTCTCTGGGATCATTAGCAATTCGCACGCAAACGCTGGAACCAGTTCCGTTGGCGCCCACAAGAAAAAGGACGCTGGTGGTGGATGATTCCGAGACAATTCTGCACGCGATCTGCTCTCTCCTGGAGCATCATGATGTGGTTGAAGTGGCCGGCAGGGCAGAAAGCGGCACGCAGGCGGTTGATGCGGTGCTGGATCTGAAACCAGATCTGGTTGTGATGGATGCAGACATGCCCGGCATGAGTGGGCTAAGAACAGCTCTGCTGTTGTCCCAGATGGCTCCGGCAACCGAGGTGATCCTGATGTCAATGGACACGAGCCCGCGGTTTCGCGCTGCGTGCGCCGGATGCGGAGCCAAGGCAGTCATCTACAAGCCTCGATTCCTGCGGGAACTCAGCGCATTGCTGCAACGGCCTCTGCGGCCCAGCCCGCGAGTCGAGCCGATGGCAGCGGGAGCGTAAGACGGACATATAATCGAATGAGGCGAGAATCGGCGCGGACTTGTGATCCGTGCCACGCCAACTGTTTCCCCCAAGTTGAAACTGAATGAATAGATCGCAAGCCAGAGAACGTCTTCTCCGATGGGTAGCCATGCCCGCAATGGCGGCAGTGTTGGTGGGGCTGGCTGTATTGCAATATCGGTGGAGCGGACAGGTGAGCGATGCCACACGGGCGCAAATGCTCGCCAACCTGCATGTCTCACTCGCGAGTTTCCGGCAGGATCTTTCCCGCGAACTAGGCGCGGTTGCAGTTGAGATCAGGACTGTTGTGGACAATTCCAGCACCATGAATCCCGCAGAGCTGAACGAACAATTTCATCACTTGCAACAGACCGCGGCGCATCCAAACCTGGTTTCACATATCTATCTTTGGGCTGATCCAGCGCATCAGCAACCGTTGCGGTTCGATCCAGCCAGCAGCAAGTTTGAGCGGACCGCATGGCCAGCCGAATTTGGTCCAATGCAGCAGCGGTTGTTGGAAATTACGGCAGCCCATCATTCGCAAGCTGGAGGGCCTGAAGATCATCAGGTCCGTCGTCGTTCTGAGTTCGGGCCTCCTCGGAACTTTGGCGGACATCGCCGGCCAGGGGCAGGCAGAGGCGATGGGATGCGCGGGCGCATGCAGGAAATGATGACGCCATGGGCTGTCGATCAATCGATACCGGCGATTGTGTCTCCACTCCACCGGCGCTCATCATTGAACGAACCTGTAAACACGGCAGAGGTTACCTGGCTCATCATCCAGTTGAATCCGAACGTGCTGCAAAAAGAGGTTTTTCCGGAGCTGGCGCAAAAGAGCTTTGGCAGTTCATCGGCGATGGATTATTACGTAGCGGTGCGAGCTGTTAGCGACGATGAAGAACGGCTGGTTTATTCTTCCGCGCCGCGATCGGGCGAAGAGAAGATCTTACCGGCGGACGCCGCTTTAAATCTCTTTGGGCCGCCGTTTGGGCGTGGCGGACCACCAAATGCCGGGATGGAATTTTTTTCTGCACCACAGCGGCCCCGGGCCGGCGAGCACACGCCGCAAACGGATGAGCAGCATATGGCGTCACTGGAGCGTCTGCCCAGATTTGATCTATTTCATTACTCTCAAAGCCAGGATATGTGGCAGGTTACCGCTACGCATAAAAGCGGATCAGTAGAAGCCGCGGTGGGCGCGCTCAGACGGCGCAATCTGATGGCAAGCTTTGGCGTGCTGGGCGTATTGGCTATCACGATGGGCCTGATTGTTGTAGCCAGCCAGCGAGCGCGGAGGCTGGCGAGATTGCAGATGGACTTTGTCGCCGGGATCTCACACGAACTGCGGACGCCTCTGGCGGTGATTTCTTCG
>DASXKZ010000225.1:0-10428 GCA_036496525.1 Candidatus Angelobacter sp. | reverse complement strand
AGCCCTCACATGCGTCCTGCTGATCCGGTCATGCCAGCCTACCCGATCTTCATCCACCAGCGCCCAGAAGTAGCCCAGTCCCATGGAAAATCCTGAGAGAGCGCTGGCCGCAGCGCGGCATTGGCGCTCGAACATAGTGGTGACCTTTCCTTCAAAGGTACAAAGTTCAAGCCCGGCGAAATCCATGCCGGGAGTGGCGCGCCGGTAAACAAGAAAAATGTATTGAAATACCAGCCAGAAAATTCCACCGGCAGCCAGCATGCACACCATCATCATGTTTGAGTGCGGGATTCCTTCCGCCGCTTCCATAAACGTGAAGGCAAAGGCTGCTGTGGCAATAAAAACAATTCCCACATCCACCACTCCAGCAACCAGCCTCTGTTGCATGGGCGCCGGCCGGGGGATGATTTCAGAGTCTTTATCGATGCGTGCTTCTTCGGGGCCCAGCTGGATATCGTCAAAGCTGGGCAGCAGCTCCAACTGCTGGCCTTGCAGGGATGGCCTCGCGACCGGCTCAATCTCAAGCGGCTCGATTACGTCCTGTGACAAATCCATCGGCTCCGCGTCATAGGCCTCCATAGTGATTCTGGGCGATTCAGGCGCAGGCGCGACTTGCTCAAGTTCTTCGAGCATGACTTCTTCAACCGTAGGAACGTAAGGCGGCTGTGTGCGCGGAAAGCGGATGACCTTTGGCGGTTCAGGTCTGCCCATCACAGGCTTGACCATGTTCTGCGGAATCACGATCTCATGAAAGCGTTGGGGCGGGGGTGGCATCCGGCCATCTTCAGGATCAATGCCAAAGGAATGCGGTGCGTCAGCGGGAAAATCCAGTTCCATGGCATTGGGATCAACCGGGCGGCGCCGGCGCGCACGATGCTGCTGCACCCGCGAGACAATTTCTCTTCTCCATGCTGGGTCGGCTGCCGGTCGAGCGTCACCAGCGACGGCTCGAATAGCGGGCGCAGGCGGCGCGAGCGGCTGTTCATCATCCGCGCGACCGGCCGCAAAATCGGCTGCCAGGATGGCATGGTCCGCCTGTTGGTCCACAAGCGCAGAGGTGTTCCTGCGACTGTGAACGCAAGGAACCGCCTTACCGCAGAGAGGGCAAGTCATGGGCCGGTTCGGAGATTTTCGCCAGGAGTGGGAAGCATGCTGGCTGGCCTACCTTTGCTTTTCCAAAACTTGCCGTGGTAACTTGCCAGTCTGGCTTTTCTACGGCATGCGTTCCCAACATAAATTTGTTATCACAGCAGGACTGCTTTGTCACTTGTTTGTCACCGCACCGCTAGTGACAAGCCAGGCGCTCACAGGCCAGAGCGCGCAGAATCCTGCAATGCCGGTGGAACAGAGCACGCCAACTGCCACACCCACGCCAGCTGAACCAGAACAAAACCCTGCGGCCACAAAAGCTCCTATCGGAAATTGCCATTCCGTGATCACTTCTCCGGCGGCGGCGCCTCAGTCCGGACCATCCACTGCAACTACAGCACCGCAAAGCGGGGGAGCCGCTCCGGCTGCAACTCAAAACAAGAAAGTGCGTGTGCCCATCAGCGAAGAGCATCCTGTGATCATTGACGCGCGTGAGTGCGAGCAGGCGGGCAAGGTTTATACCTTGCGGGACGACGTGCAAATCCAGTTCGCAGACTACATCTTCCACGGCGATTTGGTGACGTATGATTCCGCGACTGGCGACGTTACAGCCAAGGGCCATGTTTCTTTAGACGGCGGCCGACGCGACATACATATCAGCGGCAGTGAAGGCAGCTACAACCTCCATTCGCAGACGGGCAAGTTCTACGACGTGCGCGGCTCTACGGGCGCGCGATTCAAGGGGCGCAGCGTTACACTCACGTCAAGCAGCCCACTTTCATTTTCAGGCAAGATAGTAGAGCAGACCGCGCCGGATGAATATGTGCTTCATCACGGGTCGGTAACCTCCTGCGAACTGCCGCGCCCCAAGTGGACATTCACCGCGGCAAAAATCATCATGCGAGTGGGCAGCTCCGCGCATGTTTACAATGCCACTTTCCGCCTTAAAGGTGTTCCGGTTTTTTATTTGCCGTATGCGTCGCCGCCGGTTGAACGCTTAGGACGGGAAAGCGGCTTCCTGATCCCGAATTTCGGGACATCGAATACCAAGGGCACAGTGGTTGGCGACTCCTTTTATTGGGCCATGAATCGCAGCATGGACGCCACGCTGGGCGGCGAATACCTTTCCAAGAGAGGATGGGCACTACAGGAAAGCTATCGCTATCGCCCCAATGAAGCGTCTTTTCTTAACTTGAGCTACTTCGGCGTGCTCGATCGCGGCATCACCACAACGTCAGTCGATCCGACCGGGAAGAATGTTTCGACAACTGCCAAGCAGGGCGGAGAAGACGTAAAGCTCAATGCCGAAACCACGTTTGCCCATGATGTCCGCGGGGTGGCTTCCATTGATTGCCTGAGTTCTTTCATCTTCCGGCTCGCTTTTACTGAAAATTTCTCCCAGGCTGTGGATTCGGAGGTTAAGTCCGCAGCTTTCCTGACCAAGAACCTTCAGGGTTATTCGTTTAACGGTTTTTTGGCGCGTTACCAGAACTTCCAGAGCAAGAATAATGACGATGTGATCACGATCCTGCACGCGCCAGGCGTGGAATTTTCCAGCGTGGACCGAAAGATTTTTGACACGCCCCTTTACTGGTCGTATGACGTGGATGCCGGCGGCGTGCGGCGCAGCCAGCCCGGCTTTGTTACTCCCGGTGTGGTTGGCCGCGCTGATGTGGATCCCGCTGTAAGCCTTCCCATTTTTTATAAAGGCTGGACTTTCCGCCCAGACGTTCAACTCCGCAACACGGTCTACTCCCAGCAGCAGTCCACGACGCAAGCGGTCACTATTGCGCATCATGACCTGTTCAATCGGCGCACTATCGCTACCAGCGTTGAACTGCGTCCACCAGTGCTCAACAAGGTTTTTGATGGAACAATCGCCGGACGAAAAATCAAGCACACCATTGAGCCCCGGATTATCTATCGCTACACCAACGGGGTGGAGAATTTCGGCTCCATCATCCGCTTTGACTTCAGAGATATTCTCAGTAACACAAATGAAGTTGAGTTCGGTTTGTTGCAAAGGCTCTTTACCAAACGGGAGCGTCCAGGATGCAATCAGGAAACAACTGACACTTCCGCCGGCAGCGCCCAGGCTATTGCTGCGGCTGCGTCCTGTGAGCCTGCGGGCGCGGATGAATTTGTGAACTGGGAAGTCAAAATGAAGTATTTTGCCGATCCCACTTTTGGCGGCGCGGTTGTGAACGGCACGCGCAACGTTTTGACCACCACCGCCAGTTTTACCGGCATCGCTTTTGTCACCGATCCCCGGCGGTTTTCTCCTGTGGTATCACGGCTGCGTGTACGCACCAGTTCCAACAGCGATCTGGACTGGCAGCTTGACTATGACAGCAAGAAGGGCCGCATCAATTCCAGCACCTTCTATACCGGATTTCATTTTGGAGATTTTTTCGTTGGCGCCAGCCATGCATATCTGCAAGTCCCGGGTGAGGTGGTTGCTGATCCGGCGAATCCCGGCAAAAATCTGAATACTTGTATCCCGCACGTTTTGAACCAGCCTCCGTGCGTGCCTCCGCTTTTTGATCAAATTCGCGCACAACTCGGATACGGCAGTCCCACCAAGAGAGGCTGGAGCGCCGCCGGGAACATCGGTTTCGACCGCGAGTTTAACCTGCTGCAATATGGAGCCGCGCAAACTGCCTACAACTGGGATTGCTGTGGCCTGAGCTTTGAATACCGGCGCTTTTCTCTGGGTTCAGTCCGCAATGAGAACCAATACCGCTTTGCCTTTACCCTGGCGAACATTGGATCGTTCGGCAACTTGAAGCGCCAGGAACGGCTTTTCTAGCCTTTACCGCAAAGGACACCAAGGACCACGAAGTTTTTAGCTCTTAACTGGACGGCAACGTGGGAGCCTTCTTGCGCCTCCAATTCCTTTGATTCGCCTTTGTGTTCCTTTGTGTCCTTTGTGGTTAAAATCTAAATATGGATTTGTCCGCGAAGCAGCTTCTCCTCGAAGATGCGCTCCGATCACTTGGCCGCACCCTGGTTGCCTATTCCGGCGGTGTCGATTCGGCTTATCTTGCCTGGGTCGCGCACAAGGTACTTGGCGACGATATGCTGGCTGTAATCGCAGACTCTCCCAGTTTGGCGCGTACCCAGCTTAAGGACGCTCTCGCCTTCGCGCAAGAACATGGCATTGCCATTGAGGTTGTCCAGACCAGCGAAATGGACCGACCGGAATACGTCCGCAATGATCGCCAGCGGTGCTTCCACTGCAAAGACGAGCTTTTCCAGGTAATGGAAGCATTTGCCGCAAGAAGCGGATTCCAGTCGATTGCCTACGGTGTGAATGTTGACGATCAAAGCGATTTCCGTCCGGGCCAAGCGGCTGCGCGCCAGCATCAGGTAGCTGTTCCGCTGCTTCAGGCAGGATTGACCAAAGCTGACATTCGGGAGCTGGCCCGCACGGCAGGCCTTCGCGTCTGGGAAAAGCCCGCTTCCGCGTGCCTCTCGTCCCGCATTGAGTATGGCCGTCCGGTGACTCTGGAAGCGCTTTCAGCCGTCGAACAGGGAGAGGAAGCACTGCACCGGCTCGGCTTCCGCCAGTGCCGGGTGCGGCATCATGGCGAAATCGCGCGGATTGAGGTCGCCCAAGACGAGTTGGCCCGCGCCCTTACTCCCGAGATGTTTCGCGAGTTTACCCAGGTGTTTAAAGCGTTGGGATTTACTTTTGTAACCCTCGATACCGAAGGATTCCGTTCTGGATCAATGAATGCCGCCAAAACCGCCCCACCCCTGATAAAGCTCATCTCATGAGCATAGGGCTGTGCCTTCATGAGATAATTTGGGGAGTTATCAGTAAGACGAGGTGATCTTTTTTGGCTAGATTTCGCGGCATTTTATTAATTCCTTTCCTCTTTGTGTTTCTGGCTGTTCAGCCTGGCGCGGCCCAGGATGCCGGTACTACCCCCCCCAAAAAACCCACAGCTACGTCTGCGTCCGGCGCTACCAAGGGCAAGACCGCGGTCGCTGGGAAAAATGAGGCTAAAGCTGCACAGAAGAAAGCTTCAGAAGAAAAGCCGGCAAATCAGGCCGTTGCCAAGCCAGTACCCCTGACTCCTGAGATCACCCACCGGATAACTACTGAGATACGCTCCCGCTATAATGTGCCTCCCCAGGTCACCATATCTGTATCCGAACCTAAGGCCGGCACCATGGCCGGCTATGATGATCTTGTGGTTAGCTTTACCGGCGGAACGAACACGACCCACCATGATTTTTTGATATCAACGGACCGCAAAACCCTGGCCCACCTGGAAAAAATGGATGTTTCTCAGGACCTGATGTCCAAGATCGATGTAAAGGGCCGTCCGGTGAAAGGAAATCCCAACGCCAAGGTCACAATCATCAATTTCGACGATTTTCAGTGTCCCTTCTGCTCGCGTATGCACGCAACGCTTTTTGACAATGTGTTCAAGGATTATGCCGACAGAATCAAGGTAATTTACAAGGACTATCCGCTGATTGAGATTCACCCCTGGGCCATGCATGCAGCTATCGACGGGAATTGCCTGGGCGAGCAAAACGCTTCAGCATACTGGGACTTTGCCGACTACATCCATGCCAACCAAAAGCAGATGACCGGCAAGTCACGGACAGATGCATTCCAGAACGTTGATAATCTTGCGAAGGAACAGGCGCAGAAACATCAGCTTGACACAGACAAGTTACAGGCCTGCATGCAAAAGCAGGATGAGACCGCCGTGCGGACATCGATGGCTGAGGGCGACAAGCTTGGCGTTGATTCCACGCCCACGCTGTTTATCAATGGAGAAAGGTTCACCGGAGCGGTCCCAGAATCGGATCTGCGCGCTGCTCTGGATCGTGCCCTGGCTGACAGTGCTCAGCAGGCCCCGGCCAATGCAAAAAACTAGTCAAGCGCTGTGAAGTCGGTTATCGTACCGTATCTGAAATTGCCAATGGAGGCGACTATTGATCCAGGCGCGTAAATATCGGCGCAGTGTATTTTCTCTCTTGTTGGTATCCACTGTGGCGCTGATAGTGGCAGGCTGCCCAGGCCGCGGCACAGACAAAGAAGTAATGGCCAAGGTGAACAGCTACAAGATCTTTCGCTCCGAGCTGGACAAGAACTATAACGGCCGCATTGCAGGATCGCCGCAAAAGCCGACGGCTGCGGAAGAAGAAGCCCTGCGGCTGAATATTCTCGGCCAACTCATCGATACCCAGCTGCACCTGCAGAAAGCGGAAAAGCTCGGCATTCTTGCCACCGATGACGAAGTTGAAAGCAAGTTCGCCCAGGCCAAAGCACCTTACACGCAAGAGGAGTTTCAGAAGCGCCTGAAAGACCTGAGTATGACGGAAGAAGATTCCAAGCAGGAAATAAGGCGCAGCCTGACCATCGACAAGCTGCTCAACAAGGAGATTGGATCAAAAGTTACCATTACCGATTCCGACCTGCAGAATTATTACAACCAGCACAAAGCAGATTTCAACCTGATTGAGCCGCGCTATTTTGTTGCGCATATCATGGTTACCAGCCAGCCCATGGGCCAGCCGAGCGAAAGTCCAGGCAAAGCGCAGAATGACACGGAAGCGCGAAAAAAGATCAATGAGGCCGAGCATCGATTGGAAAGCGGCGAGGATTTTGCCAGTGTTGCCGCGAAGTTTTCAGAAGATTCCGATACGGCCCGCAACGGCGGTGAACTGGGTCCAATGCCGGAATCACAACTGAAAAATACTGATTCGGCAACGCGTGACGCAATTCTTAAACTCAAGCCCGGTCAGTTCAGCGAAGTAATCCCGGTGATTAACCCGACGACCCGGCAGCCGTTCGGTTATCGCATCATCAAATTAATCGGAAAGGAGACCGCGGGGCAGCGTGATCTGAATGATCCACAGGTGCAGCAGTTCATCCGCAATCAACTGCGCAGCCAGCGTGAGCAGATTCTGCGCGCTGCCTATGATGAAGTGTTGCGTGACAACGCGGAAATCCACAATTACTACGCCGAGCAGATTTTGAAGAATACGGGAACCAAGTAAATCGCGTTTCTTCAAATCTGTTTGATCCGTCGCCATCGAATGGCGAGATCTTGGTCTAAAAGTTCGGCGATTTTGGCAATCTAGCGAACCCTGATTTCTCACATCAAATCCTATAGAGGTTTCTCCAACTAGAATCCTGTTGATTCTGCATAATAATCAATAACGCGATTAATGATCCTTATTAGGGGCGTTGTGTGGGAAAATATGAAGCAATAGCCCTTAAAAGGTACATAAAAATATATTTTGTTAATAACCCTAAATAGGGCTAAAATGGCCAGTTACCTTGACTGTAGCCTTAAATAGGGTTATTAATTTAGGTATGGTTGCAACCACGACGAGAGAGTTGGAGGCGGAACTCGGAAAGCAAATCCGCACCCTCCGACTCAGACTGGATCTGGATCAGAAGCAGTTGGCAGAACGGGCCGGAATTGCCCTTAACGCAGTCAAGAACCTAGAAACCGGAAAAGGCGCTTCTCTGCGTTCTCTCATTCAAGTTCTTCGCATTCTAAACAGAACGGATTGGCTCGGAGCACTCGCCCCTGCCGTTTCGATCAGTCCGGTGCAAATGCTCAAGACGAAGGCACCACGGCAGCGAGCATCGCCGCGGCGGATGAAAATCAAGAAGGCCTGACGGAGCCAGACGCATGTATCGACCTGTTCATGTTGTCGAGGTTTTCATCTGGGGCAAGGCAGTTGGGGCTGTAGCGCTCGACCCAAAGCTTGGCTACTATGCTTTCGAATATCTGCCTACCTTTCGCGAGTCAGGAGTCGACTTGGCGCCAATCACAATGCCCATCACAGCTGCTACAGAACCTTTTATTTTTCCGGATCTAGCGGAACTCACCTATCGACGGTTGCCGGGGATGCTCGCGGACGCATTGCCTGACGATTTTGGTAACGCCCTAATTGATGCATGGATGGCGCAGCAGGGTGTGAACAAGTCGCAGATAACTTCACTTGACCGTCTCGCGTACATGGCAAAAAGAGGAATGGGTGCATTGGAGTTCAAGCCAGCACGCGGTCCTGGACGCTCTCAGTCAACGACAGCAATCAAGTTGGCGGCACTCGTCGAAGGTGCCAGACGTGCTGTGCAAAGCGAGATTGACACTGACGAACACGCCAAGGCCGCACTCGCGCAAATCATTCAGGTCGGAACTTCGGCAGGAGGCGCTAGAGCGAAGGCTGTAATTTCGTGGAATCCAAAGACCCACGAGATTCGCGCAGGCCAATTCGATGTTGAGCCTGGATTCGAGCATTGGCTCATCAAGTTCGATGGCGTTGGAACGGATGAACGTCTCGGTGTCAGCCAAGACTATGGACGGATCGAGTATGCGTATTACTTGATGGCGAAGGCTGCGGGGATCGAGATGTCAGAGTCCCGATTGTTAGAAGAACATGATCGAGCCCACTTCATGACGAAGCGATTCGATCGCGACGGGAACAAGAAGCATCACCTCCAGACACTATGTGGCTTGGCACATCTTGACTATCGACAGAAGGCCACTCACGATGCCAGCCAGCTGTTCATGACGATCAACCATTTGGGAATCGGATACTCAGGTATGGAGCAAGCGTTCCGACGAGTCGCGTTCAACATCATGGCCGCCAATTGTGACGATCACACAAAGAACGTCTCATTTCTGCTTCGTGAGCGTGAAAGATGGGAGCTTGCTCCAGCCTACGATGTCACTCACGCCTACAACCCGAAGGGAGAATGGACGTATCAGCACCTGATGTCTGTGAACGGCAAGTTTGCCGACATCACGTGGAACGATCTTATGGTTGTCGCTGATCTTTTTGGGATCGGAACGGCTGCCAAGGTGATCACAGCGGTCAGTGATGCCGTTTCATCCTGGCCAGATTTCGCAAAGCGGGCTAAGGTGAGCCAGCCTGAAATTGTTCGCGTTAGGCAATACCACGTTCTTCTTTCGCGCTAAGCGGAGATGCAAATCTTCTTGCTCAAGCCTGGATGAGTCGAAGCGCCAAAAGCGCCCACTAGTAACTATTCCACTTCCGCCAGGGCCTGGCCGGCATCTACGGCTGCGCCTTCCGCGACATTGATCTTTTTCACCACCCCGGTCTTGGGTGCTTTTAGCTCATTCTGCATCTTCATTGCTTCAATTACCAGGACGCTTTGACCAACTTCCACAGGCGTCCCCACACCGGCCAGCACACGCACCACCTTGCCCGGCATGGGCGCTTTGATTTTCATTACGCCCTGTTCATTGCCGCCCGCACGGCTGCGGGACCGGAAAGAGCGCGGGTCACGCACTGAAACCATGAAACGCTCATGGCCTACAATGACGTTCGTCTCTGTTCCCACAATTTCCTGCTTCACTTCATACGATTTGCCGCCCAGCAAGAGTGAAAGAACGCCATTCTGGCCATAAACAACGTCTACAGGCAGTTCGCGGCCATCCAGAATGCACTTCCATTGCTCGCCGGCCTGCGTCAGCTCAACGCGATAGGTTTTCTCCGCAACAATGATCTCGTAAATCATTCGCTGCCGATCCCTTCGTTGCGAGCTGTACGCTTCCATAACGACGCCTCAACTCGTCGTTCACTGGTGGGCTTGGAAATGCCATTCTGTCCGTTCCTTGAGGGTGCGGTAGCGGCAAACAGGGCAGCGGAAACGGCTGCAATCTCAGCCACGGCATTATTGTCCCTGGAAGGGGCTGGGGTCGCGAGTAGACGGTCAAGAAAGCCGGTATCGATGCGCGCCTCGATGAAGTCAGGATGTTCCAGAATGCGCCGGAAGAGCGGCAAATTCGTTTTAATCCCGCCAACAAAATATTCGTCCAGCGCCCGCCGCATGCGCGCGATCGCGGCAGGCCGGTCGGGAGCGTAAGTGATCAGCTTGGACAGCATGGGATCGTAATCCAGCGGCACCGTCCATCCCTCATACACACCGCTGTCCTCACGCACGCCGGGACCGGCGGGGCGCAAGAGCTTGGTGATTTTGCCGGGGGATGGGAAGAAATTATTGTCGGGGTCTTCGGCATAAATTCTGCATTCAATGGCATGTCCCCGGAGTTGAACATCTTCCTGTCTGAAGGGAAGCTTTTCCCCGCCGGCAATCCGCAACTGCAGATGTACAAGATCGAGCCCCGTGACAAGTTCCGTAACGGGATGCTCCACCTGGAGCCGCGTATTCATTTCCAGGAAGTAGAAGTGCCCGTCCCGGTCGAGCAGGAACTCGACGGTTCCGGCGTTGGCATATCCGACGGCTTTGGCGACCCGGACGGCTGCGCTGCCCATCGCCTCACGCAGCTTCGGAGTCAGGGTGGCGCATGGCGCCTCTTCGACGATCTTTTG
>DASXKZ010000224.1:0-18667 GCA_036496525.1 Candidatus Angelobacter sp. | reverse complement strand
GGATTACTTTGCGCCGTTTAATGCGAACCAACTGAACGTGGGTGACCACGATCTGGGTGCCGGAGGCGTGCTGCTGGTGCCTGACCAGACGGGGGCCTTCCCGCATGAAGCAGTTGTTTGCGGTAAGAATGAACCCATCTTTGTTCTCAATCGAGATAACCTGGGAAAAAAGGGCGACACGAACGACAACCAGGTTATCCAACTCGTCCACAATCAGCTTGGTGGGCCTGGGCTCCAGGACGAGGACCACTGCTTTACCACGGCGGCTTTTTTCAACCAAACGCTGTATTTCATCGGCAACAATGACGTGATCAAGGCATTCTCGCTGGATGGAACGAGTGGAAAACTATCATTGACGCCAACATCCAAGGGGAGCTTCAGCTTTCCGTTCCCAGGTGGGCAAGCAGTAGTATCGTCGAACGGCGCAAGCAATGGCATTGTGTGGGCTCTGGACTTCAACTTTGCCGGGTCTCTCCACGCCTTTGACGCCACAGATGTTTCCCGCGAGTTGTTCCGGAGTTCTTCAATCGGACAGCCGGCCAAGTGGGCGGTGCCGACCGTAATCAACGGCAAGGTTTATGTCGCAACCAAGACGCAGCTCGTTGTCTTCGGGTTGAAGTAGCGGGGCGGGTTGAAGTAGCGGAGCGCGGCGCACTTATCGCGCTTTATCGCACATCGGGAGCTTCCACCCACACGCTCACGGCAAAGCCATCTTCTTCTTCGGCCAAAGCCTTTTCCCATCCGACGCCAAGCGCAGGAAGAGCGGCACTGCCCTGGATTCGCGCGAAGACTTTGAGCGTAGGTTCTTCGCACGGAATCTGCATATGAATCACGCCATCGATGAGCCGGGCTTCGCAGGTTGGCTCGCAGGTTTTGATGAATTTTTTACGCAGCGCCAGTAGAGACGTATACCAATCGAGCATTGGATTCTCACCCTGCGTGAGCTGCCAGTTCAGTTTTGATCGCTCAAAGGTTGCGGGATCCTGTGGGTCAGGCACTTCGTCAGCGGCGAAATCAAAGTCCTTAAACTCCTGCTTGCGGCCTTCACGGACTGCTTGCTGCAACGCAGGATCGCCATAGTCGGTGAAGAAGAGGAAAGGATTGGGCTCGTCATATTCCTGGCCCATAAAGAGCAGCGGCGTTTCTGAAGCAAGCAGCAGCAGCACGGCGGCAAGCATTCTTGCGCCGCGCGGAACAAGCGCGGTTAGCCGCTCGCCCTTGGCGCGATTGCCGACTTGATCATGGTTCTGAATGCAGATCACATGCGCAGCGGCGGGCATGCCAGAGCTGCTGGCGCCGCGTGGGCGTCCGCCCCAGAACTGGAATGGCTCGCCCTGAAAAACAAAGCCATGCGTGAGCGCCTGCGCGATCTGCTCGGACTGGCCAAAATCCTGGTAATAGCCTTTGCGTTCGCCGGTAAAGTACGCATGGATGGTGTGATGAAAGTCATCGCTCCAGATTGCATCCAGTCCATAGCCGCCAGCTTCAGGAGGACGGACGATTTTAGCGTCATTCTCATCGGTTTCTGCAATCACGCAGACGTGGCGGCCAAGTTCGGTGGCCAGCGCAGCGACATCGGCTTTGATTTCAGCCAGGATGTGGCGCGGAGAATCATCCTTGATGGTCTGAACTGCGTCCAGGCGGAGGCCGTCCATGTGATACTCGCGCACCCAGTAGAGAGCATTCTCTGCAAAGTAACGGCGGACGCCCTCGCAGCCGGGCTGATCGAAGTTTATAGCTTCGCCCCACGGAGTCTGATGTTTGTCAGTGAAGTAGGGGCCGAAGAGGCGCAGATAATTGCCTTCATTCCCGAGGTGGTTGTAGACCACATCGAGCATCACAGCCAGGCCGATTGCGTGGGCTGCATTCACCAGACGCTTGAGACCTTCGGGGCCGCCGTAACTGGTCTGCACCGCGTAGGGCGAGACGCCGTCATAACCCCAGTTGCGCGTGCCGGGAAAAGCGGCGACTGGCATGATTTCAATCACGGTGACGCCAAGCTTTTTCAGGTATGGAAGCTTGGCGATGGCGGCGTCGAACGTGCCTTGCGGCGTGAATGTGCCGATGTGGAGTTCGTAAATTGCATAGTCGCGTAAACGAAGTCCGCGCCAGGCAGAGTCGGTCCATGCAAAATTTTCAGGATCGACGATCTCCGTTGGTCCGTGAACGCTTTCCGGCAGCAGACGCGAAACGGGATCTGGAACCGGTTTGTTCTGGTCAACGATGTAGAAGTATTTATCGCCGGTGCGGGCAAAGGCTTGGAGAGTGAAGAAGCCGTCTGCGGATTGCATTGGCCAGTCGTGCGTACCTTGATTGCTTAGCAGACGGAGCGTAACGGTTTGGGCCGAGGGCGCCCAGACGCGGAAGTCGCAGTTATCACCGGCGAGATTGGCGCCGAGAGTTTTTGACATTACTTTGGCAGGCGTTACTTTGCTAGACATGGCGTTGCTAAGTGTGCTGGTCGTCACGTATGTTGAGAAGGATTCAATTACCCTTCAGGATGCATCGACCGAATAAGCCAGAGTTGATTTTAGCTTCGTCTTCGCCGCGACGGCAGGAGCTGTTGCGGGAAATCGGGATTCCGTTTCAGGTACATGCCGCGAACATCAATGAAGACCAAAGCGCCGGAGAAGCGCCGATCGAATATGCGCTGCGGCTGGCGCGGGAGAAAGCAGAGGCGGTCGCTGCACGATATCCGCAGAGCTACGTGTTAGGAGCGGATACGATTGTGGTGATCGATGGCGAAGTGCTGGGCAAGCCGAGAGATCACGCCGAAGCAGCGCGCATGTTGCGGCTGCTTTCCGGCCGCAAGCATGAAGTAACCACAGCGGTAAGCCTGATTGTGCCCAACGTCGCTGCGCTGAACAAACCATCATCCAGCAAAGCTGCGCCGAACACGCTTACATCGGAAGCAGTTGTACCGAACTTAGTTGCGCCAGGCACGCTCGTGCAGACGCGTGCCAGCACAACGAAAGTTTATTTTCGTGAAATTGCTGAAGCCGAGATTCAGCAGTATGTTGCCGGCGGCGAACCAATGGACAAAGCCGGAGCATACGCCATACAAGGCGGCGCTTCACGCTGGACCGACCGCATCGAGGGGGAATTTTCCAATGTGGTGGGATTGCCTCTGTCTTTGGTGACAGAGATGTTAAAAACTACCGGGTTAATGAAACGCTGATTATTTCTTTTCAGCGGGCGTAGCGGCGCCCTGCTCGCCATCTTTCATTGCGCCCTTGAAATTTTTGATTGCGTCGCCCAGGCCTTTGCCCAGATCGCCCAGCTTGCTAGGACCAAAGAATATCAATGCGATAACCAAAATGATCAGCAGTTCGGGAACACCAAGTTTTCCACCAAACATTGTTTTGCTCCGTCCAGGAAACGCCTTGAAGCAGGCTTCCGTGGGTTTGTTATTAGATTCATGTCGATTGTAGGTCAACAAAACAGGCGAGTCAAAGAATCATTGAAAACTAAGGACTTTAAGTAACTCAATCTTAAGTTCTTTAATAAATCCTTATGTTTCATAGACTTTGGATTAAGGTGGTGAGTAAGGCCGTGCGCTGCGGAAGCTCCTGGATTACAACTGACTCATGAGGAGCATGGGCCCCTTCGCCCAGCGCGCCCAGGCCGTCCAGGGTGGGAATGCCCAGGGCCGATGTAAAGTTTCCGTCCGACCCGCCACCGGTAGAAGACTCCTCCAGCTTCCATCCCATGCTTTGGGCGATCCCCTGGGCCAGGCCAAAAAGCCGCACTGTGCCCTCCGTCCGTTCCATGGGCGGGCGATTGATGCCGCCGCTCAGCTCAATAGAGCAGTCCGGATCGAAAGGCTTGAGGGCGGCAAATTTTTGTTGCAATTCTTGAGCGTCGGCGGCGCGGGCAATGCGCAGGTCAACCTCAGACCACGCTTCAGCTGCGATCACGTTGCTGCGCGTCCCGCCCTGAATCACGCCGGGATTCACGGTGAGACCGCGAGATAGATCGGTAAATTTAACGACCTCCAGAAGCTGGCGGGCCAGCTCAACAATGGCGCTGCGGCCTTTTTCAAAATCCACGCCGGAGTGCGATGCGCGTCCACGAACGCGGATGGTGATGTCACCCACGCCCTTGCGCGACGTCTTTAGATGTCCCTGCGGCCCCTGCGACGGCTCCAGCACCAGCACAGCTTCACAGTCTTTGGCTGTGGCCTCGACGATTGGCCGGCCCGTGGTGCTGCCCACTTCTTCGTCGGTATCCAACAAGATCGTTACAGGACGATGCGCAGCGCCGGCTTCTTTTAGCGTGCGCAAGGCAAACATCATCATGGCGATCCCGGCTTTCATGTCATACACGCCGGGGCCAAAAGCGCGGCCTGCTTCCATGCGAAAAGGCATCTTTGCCAGCGTGCCCAGGGGCCAGACCGTGTCAAAGTGTCCTAGCAGAAGCACCGGCTTGCCGGAAGCTCCGGCGGCAGCTTCGCCGGGAAAATCCACTTTCAGGTGGTTGCCGGCTACTTCCTGCGGATAGAAAGTTACCTGGCCGCCAATGCGCTCAAACGCGTCAGCCAGAAACGCGCCCATGCGATCCACCGCCGCTTTGTCGTCGCTGGGCGATTCAATCTCTACCATCTTCCGCAGCAGTGACAGCATTTCTGCTTCATGCTGCTGGCAGAAGACAAGATACGCATGCGCGGATTGGCTGGCGGCATTGGTGGTCATATTGGAATGATAAACGGGCTCTTACGATCAGTGTCCTCAGTGCAAATCAGTGGTGAGGTTTTGTTTTCCCGGTCTTCTCCGCAGCCTTCAATTGGGTTCTCCGTCAGTCTCTTGGCCGTAATCGGCCTTGGGCAGCAGACGGTCACGATCGTAAGGCGGGTCTTCGTGCGCAGGAATGGGATCCTTGGGCCAATCCTTATGCCATTGCCGTCGCCAATCTTCGTCCGCGTAATATTTAAGGAAAAGCTGCATATCTTCCCCGCTGTAGCTGCCGAGCAGTTCGATGTGCCACGCGCCACCCGCAACCATCCCCATTGCCTTTGTTTCTTCCCGCAGGGAATCGGTCCACAGATGTGTATAGAGCTCGCGGTCACTGAGATGGTCTGTCTGTGATATGAACACATGCAGCAAGGCGAGCTTTTGGATTATCTCCCAGAGTTTTGCCGTCAGCTCCTCGTCGTTGAGCGAGTCCGGTGCGGGAAGCGACACGCCCGCGTTTTCAAGTTGCTGGAAGTTGGTGGTCCACGGAGCTTCCTCGTAGTCCACCACATGTTTCCAGAACCCCTCTTCCACTTCCTCGGGCAGTTCGGATGGGTAGTCATCCAGCATATCAACCGTCATCTGGCCGCCAGACAGCTCTTGTGCGCGGCGCTTTAAGGCTTCGATGTTATCTTCAAGGATTCTCTTTTCCGGGATTTTCTTCCTACGATTCTTTTCAGCATTGCGCTTTGCTGCTTTAGGCTTTGCCGCTTTGCGTTTTGTCACTCTAGGCTTTGCCATTTGTTACCTCTCGCGCGGGGCGGATGGCACAAGTCCGCGCCTTATCAATATAAAAAGATATAAAGTTACGCGGAAAATCCTACACGAGGCTGGGCCGGCTTTCTACCGGCGCATGTGACGAATCTGCCTTTTCTCCGCGCCTCCGCGGTGAAACGCAGAGTTCAAATCCGCGAACATCCGCGCAAATCCGCGGTAAGATTTGCCTCTGGTTTTCCGCGCAGATCAGTGTCATCACTGTTTATCAGCGGTAAGTTTTGCTTTTCTCCGCGTCTCCGCGGTGAGTCTTTGGTTTCACACGCATACAAAAACGGCAGCCCAGGTTCGAGCTGCCGTTTCCCGACGAAGGAGCGCCCTCAGAGCGCCTTGGAGAAAATTGTTACTGCACGTTCACGTTTTCCGTGAGCCGATAGAGCTTGCCTGCCGTGTCCCACGCCTGAAGTATCAGGATGTGAGTGCCTTTGGCTGCCGAAATCGGCTGGTCAAAGGTCGGCCCGGAAGATGTGCCTACCAGCACGCCGTCAAGGTAGGCCTTCATTGCCGTGATCGACGAAGTATTGTTCTGGACGCTGGCATTCACCCGGAACGGAGACTGCACATCATCACCATCATTAGGAGTGCTTTGGTAGATGCCGGGGTTGCAAGTGGTTCCTTTGGGCGGGCAATCAGCTTCAAAATACGTCTTAATGCTGGCGCTGCTCTTGTAAACAGTGTTGTTGGTGTCCCAGGCCACGACCGTAAGGGTCTGCGTGCCCGGAGCGGCATTCACACCGCCGGCGACGACGCTGGTTTGCCCGGCAGCAGGCGCGAAATCAAAAACATCAGTGCTGTCCAGGTAAGTACGGACGAACTTTATGGCTGTGTTGCCTTTGAATCCGGCAGAGAAGCCCAGATTGTTGGAAACCACTGAGCCCGAAGTTGGGGCGCAGATGCGAACGCCTACCCCGGTGACTGGGCAGCTAAACGGCAGATTGCCGGTAACGCTGAAATTTTCTTCCGCCTGATAGAGGCGGCCAAAGTCGTCCCAGGCGTTGATGACCAGGTGATGCGTGCCGTTGGAGACGCCGCCCTCAAACAAGCTGAGTGAACCGCCGCCATTCTGGAAGATGAGCTTGTTGTCGATATAGACCTTCATGGTGGTGATGCTTCCGGAAGTCGGGTTGGCAGTGGCTTCAATGTGAGGAACCTGATAAATGGTGGAACTGGCGCTGGGCTGGCAGATAGCCAGGTGGCCGCTCGCGGGTTCAGGACAGGCAGCGGATGCTTGCAAAGAAACACAGAATGCGAACGCGATAACCGCGAAGCTAATCTTAAGGGTGTGCAGGGATGGGTACTTCATGACGAATGGGGCCCTCTAAAACCGGAAATGGATCGTGATGTATTTGGTAGAAGCAATTCAAAAGCCAAGTAGCTGCTCTCTGAAATCCTCTTTTGCCAGGCAGAATAGCTGCACAAGAAGTCCAAAGATGAGCACAGAAATGCTCAAGGAGAGTAGATGAAGGATTAAGGAGATTGCCATCGCTCCGTCCGTTGGCTTCAGTCTTCATAAGCCGATGCTAGAGCTCATGGAACATCGCTAGCTGTGACCGGCGTCACGCGAGCTGTTCATTCCACGTGAATGACCTATCGATAGAACGCAGGGCATGATTGCCTTGCCGAACGTGCCGGATGCCAACTGCAGCCAGTTTCAACCAGACGGTAAATCTTCTATAATTCGCGCTTCAGAATGAGTGAAACCACAAACTTGAATGCAACTGCCGAGCCTCCTGCAACTGAGCTCAAGGGCGGGCCGCTTGATATCAACCAGATCATGGCCATTCTTCCGCACCGCTACCCGTTTCTATTGATTGACCGGGTGTTGGAGATCGAGCGCAAGAAGAAGATTGTGGCCATTAAGAATGTCACCGTGAATGAGCCTTTCTTCGCGGGCCATTTTCCTGAGTTTCCCATCATGCCGGGCGTGCTGATTGTGGAAGCCATGGCCCAGGCGGGCGGCGCCATGCTGCTTACGGAAGTAGAAGACCGCAAGGACAAACTGATCGTCTTTACGGGCATAGAGAAAGCGCGGTTCCGCCGGCCGGTGGTGCCGGGTGACCAGCTCCGGATTGAAGTGGTGATGCTGAGCTGGAAACAGGGTGCTTCGCGCATTGCCGTGCGCATGGAAGGCAAGGCATTTGTAAATGGCAAAGTGGTCTGTGACGGCATGGTGAGCGCGCAACTGGTATCGCTCAAGCGCGGGACGGCTGGCTCAGAGTCCCCGGCTGATACAACGGAATGACGCATCCCACGGCATGATTCACCCAACGGCAATCGTAGATCCCAAAGCTCAGGTGCATTCGACCTGCTCCATAGGGCCGTATTGCATTGTGGGCGCTGGCGTGGAACTGGGCGAGCACTGCGAACTCATGTCGCACGTGGTGATCCATGGGCCCACGAAGATCGGGTCGCATAACCGCTTCTTTCCGTTCGGCGCGATTGGCGGCGAACCGCAGGACCTGACATACAAAGGCGAAGAGACCCGGCTGAAAATTGGCGATCACAATGTTATCCGTGAGTACGTAACGCTGAACCGGGGCACGGCCAAAGGCGGCGGAGTGACAAAGATCGGCAGCCATACGCTCATCATGGCGTATGCCCACGTCGGCCATGATTCGGTGATCGGCGACCATGCCATGCTGGTAAATGCGGCAACGCTGGCCGGACACGTCACAGTAGAAGAATGGGCCGTTGTGGGAGCGCTTTGCGCGGTGCATCAGTTTACCCGGATCGGCGCACACTCTTATATCGGCGGGGGAACAGTTGTCACCAAGGACGTTTTGCCATTCGCCAAGTGCGTTACCCCGCGTCACACGCAGACTTTCGGAATGAACTCAGTAGGGCTGCAACGCCGTGGCTTTAGTGAAGAACGTATTCGCAAAATCCATCACGCTTTCAGGGTGCTGCTGAATTCCAAGCTGAACACCACGCAGGCGCTGGAGAAATTGAAATTGGAAAATGACCGTGGTGAAGACGTGGACATGCTGCTGCGATTCATAGAAGATTCAGAACGCGGCATCATCAAATAGGAAGGGCAGGAGTAATCTAGGCGGCTCTTGCAGGGGCATGAACCGTGGTCTGACTGGGTTCTTCAACGAATCTCACCCTGCCTTGCTCTGCTGGCGATTGTTGTGGCAAGTCTTCTTTGGTCGACCGTGCGCTTTCCGGAGCCCCAACTGCTTTCAGGTCAGGCGAAGCATTCTCTTCCGCGCTTCTGATCAAAGCATCGGCATAGCCTAAATAATGGCGGACGTAGATTTGCTCTTCGGAACTCAAATTAGGATCAACGCGGTCCATCAAAACCTCGTGCTCTGGCGTCATGCCCGGAATTTTGTACCGGCCACGGCGCTTCCTGAAAGGGACAAGGTTCTTGCTGTTAAGTTGGTCTGGAATTATCCGCATGTTAACTCTTTGGTTATGATGCTGGTAACAAAGCATTAGGTGGGCTTACCACGGAAGAATTAAGACAATTGATACACTGATTCCCAAAATGGTTGAGAGGCAAAAACTCGGGCTGATTGCAGGGAATGGCAGTTTTCCCTTGCTGCTGCTGGATGCGGCCCGGGCGCAGGGCGCTCAGGTGATCGTGGCTGCCATCAAGGAAGAAACTTCCTCTCTGATTGAGAGCCGGGGCGCGGATAAAGTCCATTGGATGTCACTGGGTGAACTCAGTAAGCTCATAGAGTTTTTCAAGCGTGAGGGTGTGAGCACCGCGATCATGGCCGGACAGGTCAAGCACAAGCAGATATTCTCTTCCATCCGGCCGGATTGGAAGCTGGCCAAGGTGCTTCTCTCATTGGGGACGCGCAACACCGATTCTTTGATTGGCGCGGTGGCTAAGGTGCTGGAAGACGAAGGCATCCACCTGATCAGCTCCACGTCGTATCTGGAACCACTGCTGGCCCGTCCTGGAATCCTCTCGCGTCGCAAGCCAAATGAAGCAGAGCAGAAGGATATTGATTATGGACGACGCGTGGCCCGCCATCTGGCCCAGTACGATATTGGCCAAACGGTTGTGATTGCCGAGGCTGCTTGCGTGACGGTGGAAGCCATGGAAGGCACTGACGCAACGATCCTCCGCGCTGGCGAGCTGATGAAGAGCGCTGCGGTGGATGGAGATTCGATGCTCAGCCGTAGGCTCACCGTGGTAAAAGTCGCCAAGCCAAACCAGGACATGCGCTTTGACGTACCGGTGATCGGCCTGAAAACCATTGAGACCATGGCGCAGGCCGGCGCTACGTGCCTGGCCATTGATGCTGGCAAATGCCTGTTTCTCGATGGAGACAAGATTATTCATGCGGCGGATGAGGCGGGGATTGCGGTGGTGGCGGGAGAGAATTGATTCACCGCAAAGGGCACGAAGGACGCAAAGGAATTTGCGAAAGGGCTTAATATCAGCATGTCAATGCTGCTCAGAGGGCTTTAAATCAATATTTATTGCCAATCTTGGTGTTTGTCGCTGAAATTCTTTCCCGCTCGCTGCAACAATTCTTCCACGCACTTCTGCACGCGATTAGCCCGCGCTTCCGGCTCGCGATAGTGAAAGATGCTGAACAAGTGCGCACGCCTATGCGATGGCGACATGCGATTCCATTCCGCACAGGCTTTAGGGTTCTGGCGAAAAGCCAACTGCATGATTGGAGGCAGAGCAAGCTCGGCCTCCATGATTTCCATCAACCACTCGGCCATCTGCTGCGACCTGCGTGTTCGGGCCTCTGTGGTTTTGCATTGTGCAATCCACTTGGCAATTTCATGCCGTCGGGAAGGACTCATCGATTCAAAGAACTTCAGCAGCCGCTTTGACTGCGCTAATTCGCGCAACAGCTCTTTCGGCGGTGGAATAGTGATGCGCGGAGCTGTGTCCTGCTGGATGAGGAATTTCGCAGTCAATCCTGCCGCCGTCCTTGCACCGCCCAGCATCTTCTTGTTGACAATGAGAAAGTGATGGCCCTGACCGTCAGGAAACAGTGTGGCGGTAAAAGCAAAGCCGTTGATTTCGCCCTGCACCTTGATTTGTCCACGCTTGCCCCAGATTTGGGCGAGGTCCAGAGGAACGCGCGCAATCACCCAACGCAGACGGTCAGCAGTGCGCTCCAACACTGCCTCAAACGTCTTTGCCTGAATTGGTTTTGCTTTGGGCTTGGAGGCTGGCATCGGCCAATAGTCTAGCAAAATGCTTACAGCCGATTTTCGAAATGTTGTAGTCCGATTTTTGGGTGGAAGAGCTGCCTTCAGCCATCAGCGCTTAGTATTTAGTTCCAAGGCGCTCGTATGGGCGACGCTGAAAACCTTGAAACACGGAGGAAAGGAGGCACCAGAGGACGGAAGAATGGCACCAGTAGCGACTTTCAATCAATTTGGATTCTTGGCAATTTCGGCATTATTGGCAATTCCCCTTCCTCTGTTTCCTCTGTTCCTCTGTGTTTCAGCCTTTTGCTCAAGCGTCTTTGCGCTTGATTTCGCTCACTGGTTTGGGTGGCCGCCGCCGTTTGTCCTCGGCATTTTTGGGACTGACCACATGCTTTTCAAAGTCATGCGCCACTGAAGGATTCAGATTGCCGCCAATTGTGTTGGGGACCTTGGGAATGTTTTTGCCGGAGGTTTCATTCCGCTGCTGCGTTCGGATGGGCATTTGCAGGATCTTGCTTTCGCCGTGCGGGTTCGGACTTTTCTCTGACATTTCTTTGCTGGACTGCCGTTCCCGAGAAGAAATTTCTTTTGGCCCTTTACGTTCTGCCATATGCCACCCCCTATCTGAAAGTGAGATGGCTAAAGCATGCCGCCGGGTGGCGTCAAAATCGAGAGCTGACGCCACCTGATGAACAAAATGGGTTCGCGCTGTGTTTTCTTACCAGACGCGGCAGGCGTTCTCATGCACCAGCGGCTTGCCTTTAGCGCACCCAAACGCCTTGGCAAACTCTGGCATATTGGCCACGGTGTTATTCACCCTATACTTTGGTATGGAGTGAGGGTTGGTGAGTACCGCGATCCGCATAACTTGCGGACGCAACTGCGAGCACCAGTTGTTGGCGAACGAGAGGAAGAACCGCTGTACCTCAGTCAGCCCATCGTCACCCTTGGTTTCAAGTGTCTTGCCCTGCTGCTTCAGGTCGTTTTCCAGCGCGATGAGTGCCAGGTAAAGACCGCCGTTATCTGCGGTGTCCTCCCCCTGGGTAAGAAGCCCGTTCTGCTTCACGCCCGCTTCAGGAATTTCCTGCGTGTATTCGTCAGAAATACATTTGCCCCGCTCGTCATAGTTTTTGGCGTCCTCGGGCGTCCACCAGTCGTGGAGATTTCCCTGGGCGTCAAACTTGCGGCCCTGATCGTCAAAGCCATGGGTGATTTCATGGCCAATCACAGCGCCTTCAGCGCCAAAGTTGGTTGCGTCATCCGAATTGGCGTTGAAGAAAGGAGGCTGCAGAATTCCGGCAGGAAAGTTAATGGTATTGAATTGCGGATCGTAATAGGCGTTAATCGTGGGCGGCGTCATGGTCCAGTCATAGCGGTCAATGGGCTTCCCGATTTTTTGCAGCCAGCGATTGAATTCAAAAGTCGTGGCGCGGTGTATGTTTTCCAGATAATTATTGGGCGTGATTTGCAGAGTGGAGTAGTCGCGCCACTTATCGGGATAGCCAACTTTATCCAGGATGGCATGGAGCTTGATGCTGGCCTGTTTCTTGGTAGCGTCGGTCATCCAGCTCACATTGGTAATGTCCTGGTCTAGAGCGCCTTCAATGGCCTTTACAATGCGCAGCACGCGCTCTTTGCTGTCCGGAGGGAAGGCGCGGGCAACATAAGCCTGGCCCAGAGCTTCACCCAGAGCGTTGTCGGCTGAGTGGACGCAACGACGCCAGCGCGGCGAGAGTTCCGGCGTTCCGGCCAGCGTATGCGCGAAGAAATTGAAATTTTCATTGACGAATGCTTTGCCCATGTATGGCGCGGACTCATGCGCTAACTGCCATTTGAGATAGGCCTTCCAGTCAGCCAGCGAATGCTGTTGGATTGAGTGCTCAAGGCCGCGGAAGAAATCCGGCGAGGTCACCAGAAAAGTCTGCTGGGCGGGAGCGTGTACCAGGGTGAGGTAGCGTTGGAAGTCGAACGACGGCGTCAGTTTCTGGAGTTGCGCCAGCGTCATTTTGTTGTTGATGTTTTTGGGATCGCGGCGTTTCACCACGTCCATGGCCGCATTGGCCAGTTCGGTCTCAATCTGCATTACCACTGCGGCGTCAGCGGTGGCCTGTTGCTGTGACTCGCCGCTGAGCTTGAGCATGTTGGCGATATGCTCCAGATATTTCTTGCGAATCTCCGGGGATTTGGCGTCGTCTTTGGAGTAGAAATCGCGGCCCGGCAAAGAGAAGCCGCCCTGGTCAAACTGCGCCACGGTCTTTTGTGCGTCGTCGTAATCCTGAATGGCAGACAAACCGAACATGGGAGCGAAGGTGGCATTATCCTCAGCAGCCCATGCGTTGCCGATGGTGGAATGCTGGTGCGCCAACTGGTCAACCAGTTGGGGTTTTGTCTTGAGATCGTCAATGCGCTTCAATTCGGCTTGGAAGGCCTTTGCAGAAGAGCTTTCAACGGCGCTCTCATCCATGCAACTGGTCCAGTAATCGCCAATCTTCTGTTCTACTGGGGTGCGGTCCTGCTTTTTGGCCGCGGCCGCTTCCAACGCCTGGCGCAGCACGGTTTCATTCCACTGCTGCAATGGGCCGGCTACGCCCCAGGCGGCGCGGTCAGGAGGAATGGGATTGGCGGCAAAAAATTTGCTGCAGGAATACTGGTAAAAATCCGTGCAGGGATCAATCTGCGGATTTACCTGATCAGCGCTCAAATGCTCGAGCTTGGGCAGCTCTTCCGGCGAGGGGCTTTTCTGCTGGGAAAAAGCAAATGTGAAGAAGCACAAGAAAACTACGAGAAACAAGCGGCGCATTAGAAATTCCTCCTGAAGTGGCAAAGCGCAGATGGGTATTTTTCCGAAATGTCTATGTGATCAGACGGATGAACCATGAAATTAGTATCCAAAAAGTCAATGAAAGTCCTATCAGAGCTCTCATTTGCCAGCCTTGGCTTTGGCCCGCTCGTCCCTTTGTTGGCGCGCCCAACCCTCTTTGGTGGTCTGGCGGCTGCGGCCCAGGGCCAGAGCGTCCGCGGGAACGTCCTCAGTGATGGTTGAGCCTGCGGCCACATAAGCGCCTTTACCAATGCGGACGGGCGCTACCAAAGTGGAGTCGCTGCCGATGAAAGCGTTTTCCTCAATCACCGTCATGTGCTTGTGTACGCCGTCGTAATTGCAAGTGATTGTGCCCGCGCCCACATTCACGCCCGCGCCAATGTCAGAGTCGCCAAGGTAGCTGAGGTGATTAGCTTTGGCGCCGCGTCCCATGCGCGTCTTTTTTGTTTCCACAAAGTTGCCCACATGCGCACCTTCGCCAATCTCACTCCCCGGTCGCACATGCGTGTACGGGCCAAGCTGCGCTCCAGCAGCAATGGTGGATTGGTCAATGATGCAGCCGGGACGAAACAATACATTGTCTGCAATGTTGGAATCGTGGATGACGCTGAAAGAACGTATGCGGCAATCGGAGCCGATGCGCGTGCGCCCAAGGACCTGAACAAACGGCTCAAGAATGGTGTCGGGGCCGATTTCAACATCATTATCGATCACGCAGGTCTCTGGACGGTAGATGCTGACGCCTGCGGCCATAAGATCAGCGCATTTGCGCGTTCGCATGGCGGCGTCCAGGGACGACATTTCCGCCAGAGTATTCGCACCCAAAACTTCGGCGGGATCGGAGGCTTTTAGAGCGACCACGGTGGCTTTGTTCTTCACCAGCAGTGCGGCCATGTCAGTGAGATAGAACTCATGGTGCGCGTTGTCCGTCTTGAGGCGGTCAATATTGGCAAACAGTGGCTTAGTGGCAAATGCGTAAATACCGGAATTGATCTCACGTTCTTTCTGCTGAGACTTGCTGAGGGCCTTCTGTTCGACGATGGCCTTCACGCGATCGCTGCCACCGGCGCGTATCACGCGACCGTAGCCGAAAGGATCGGAAGGCGCGGCAGTAAGAATCGTCATGGCAGCTTTTTTGCTGAGATGAAAATCGCGCAGGCTCGCGATGGTTTCCTTGCGAATCAAAGGCACGTCACCAGAGAGCACCAGGATGTTCTGGTAAGAAGCAATCTGATCGCGAGCGCACATAATGGCGTGTCCGGTGCCGCGCTGCTCCGCCTGCAAGACAAATTGAACGCCGAAAGGCTCAACAGCGGCGCGCACGCTTTCCGCCTGATGCCCAACGATGATGTAAATGTGTTCGGCAGGAACGATCTGTTGCGCTGCTTTGATCACGTGCGCCAGAAGCGGCTGGCCGGCGATCTCATGCAGCACCTTGGCGCGTTTGGACTTGAGCCGGGTGCCTTTGCCGGCCGCCATAATCACGATGGCGAAATCAGGGTTGCCGTTGGTTTTCTGGTTACGCATCAAACCATCATCTTAAAGCCTGCGAGGCCACTTGAGGGGATCGGCGCGCGGAATATGCCAGATGCACCAGTTCCTGGCAGAGGCGGTCAGTTGCGTGACGGGCAAAATGGCTTTCCATGATGAAATTGCCGGGAATACATTTGATGCCCAGTTCTTCCATGGCAGGAATATCGGCTTCCACCTGCTCGGCGTGTTCTTCAGCATAGCGCTCTCTCATGCTGGCCGAAACAGGCGCGGTGTTTACCAAAGCGTAATCAAAAATCCTGCGCGGAGAGTGATCGTAAATTGCCTTGATGTGATCTGAGGCCTTCATATGCAGGCTCTCATTCGCCTCAGTCATCAAATTGCAGATGAACACCTTCAACGCCGGGGAAGCAGCAATCGCTTCTGGAACGCCGCGCACAAGCAGGTTCGTGACCAGGCTGGTAAAAAGCGATCCCGGCCCCATGGTGATAACGTCCGCGGCGGCAATGGCCGCCAACGCCTGCGGCAAGGGCTCAGGATTGGGCGGCACCATTTGAAGTTCCACAATGCGATGCTGGCTGGCATTGATGTTGGTTTCACCCAGCACCTGCGAGCCATCATCCATCAATGCCTTTAACTGAACGTTGGCCGATGTGGCAGGGAGAATATGCCCGCGCGTGGCCAGAATTTCCGATGCTTGCTTCACTGCAACGGCAAAATCGCCGGTCATGGCTGTGAGCGCGGCCAGAAACAGGTTCCCGAAATTGTGTCCTTCCAGGTCACCGGGGCTGGAGAAGCGAAACTGGAAAAGCTTGGAGAGAAAATTCTCGTCTTCAGAGAGCGCAACCAGGCAGTTGCGAACGTCGCCCGGAGGCAGCATGCCAAGTTCACGGCGCAAACGCCCGCTCGATCCCCCATCATCACTTACGGTAACCAGGCCGGTTAGATCTGAGATATAGGGACCATCAGGAGTAACCTCACCTGTGCGCACCGTGTATTGCTTCAGGCCTTTGAGCAGGGTGGAAAGACCAGTGCCCCCACCGATGGCGACAACACGAATCCCGCGAGCTAAGCGGCCGCGATTCTGCTCTGCAGGCGACTGCATGCGCGTTGCGCTAACGCTTCCTTTGGTCAGAGGTGGAAGATGGAAGGTCCGTCGGCTCAGGATAGAGCAATTCAGTAAACCTGGGATCGTCTGCCATGTTCTGGAAATCCGAATCGTTACGGGCCTGGAAACGGTTCTGCGGGTTCAGCCGGATAGACTCACCCAGGTTCTTCAGAGAGCTTTCAACCTGCCCGGTAAGGCAATCCACCACGGCCATGCCGTAATAAGCGAAATCAGCCTTGGGATTGCTTTTAAGGATTTTTTCCATGTGGGTGCGGGCCTGATCAAACTGGCCACCGTTCAAAAGCGAAACGGCATAATCAAAGTGCTCTTCATGGGTCTTGAAGGTGGTGGCTGCGCCGGCCAACTGCTGATTGCAAAGATTCAGGTGGACGCGAGCGCGGTCCATCAGCTCGCGATTGCCGGCTGCGAGAATCTTCTCCAGCAAGGTCTTGGCTTTCTCGAATTTATGCTCCTGCATCGCCTTGGCGGCAGCTTCGTAATTTTGCACAGCCTGTGCAAAACCAGGGTCTTCCCTGAACGTCGGCTTTTGCGGCGGAGCAGGTGGTTTCTTCCCGGGCATTGTCTTTCTAGTCCTAATTGGTTGTGATTTCAATGGTTTAGCAGGTAAACGCTTAACGCTTCCTGCCAGTTTCTTCTTCATTCTATTGTTTCCTTGCGGCTCAGGCCAGAATAGCAATGAAAACGGGCTGTGGAAATCGGAAGAATCAGCTATCCCGCCGGCGACAGAGCCACCCAGGGGTGCAGCCCTTTATACGCAGAAAAAACGTATGCGTCAACTGCACCAAACAGTAGTCAGTTTTTAGTTTACCGGCTCTGGATTTTGAAGATCCAGCAACTTATAGTCGCCCCGCATAATGCCGTCACGAATCATCTTAGCCGACCAGCCTTTGCGGGACTGGCGATAAGAATAAAGCGATTCCTGCATGCAGGTGCTGCAACTGGCGCCATGAGTACTTTCAAAGCAGCTGCGCAGGCTGGAGTGGCCATGATTGCGATCACAATAGCAATAGCACGGCATCTGGTACAGAACAGGACCCGCCTTGGCGGCGGCCTTGTAAGCGGCAACCTGCGCCGGAGCAATCATCCCCTGGTCGGCAAGTTGCTTTTGCGTGAGAACGGGGGGCAGCGTAGTGCCGGCCTTGGGAGGCGCGGGATGGAACGCCGGAACCTCAGCGGCCTGGTTCACGAACTGTGCATGCGTCATACCGGCAGCAAGAAGAACTGTAAGGACACTCAAAAAGTGCTTCATATCCCGGTTATTTTACTCCAGAATAAGAGTCACTGAAATAGGAGCAAGCAGGTCCAATCTACGTATAATCAGGAAACGGAGCTGATCTTAAGTGGAAACGCCGGAGCAGGAGCCAATTCAGACCAAAACGGAACCAGCCGAGCCTGCGCCGGAATCCACCGGTCTGAGGACATTGCGCACATCCATGCGCGACCTGGTCATTTCAGTCATTGTTGCGTTCTTTATCATCCTATTTGTTTATCAGCCGGTAAAGGTAGAAGGCGGCAGCATGGAGCCGGGCCTGGAAGACCAGGAACGTATCTTCATCAACAAACTGGTGTACCGGCTGGAAAGCATTGAACGCGGCGACATCATTGTGTTTCGCTATCCGCGCGATACGCGCAAAAGCTTTATCAAACGCGTGATAGGACTTCCCGGCGACCACATCCGCATTGCTTATGGGCACGTTTACGTGAACGGCGAAGAACTGTCTGAGCCTTACGTACCTTCAGACTACCTGGATGCCCGCTCCTACTCTGATATTGTGGTGCCCAGCAATTCCTACTTCGTGCTGGGCGATCATCGCTCCATGTCCAATGACAGCCGAGAATTTGGGCCGGTAATGCGCAGCTACATCTACGGCAAAGCGGTGTTTGGCTATTGGCCCATGGAGAAGCTGGGAATCCTGCACTAAAGCCGAGAGTGACTTTGGTCTTTTTGTTGCCGCCTTTTGATCTAACCAAAATCAGACTTCAGGTTGCGACAAGTCTTACTTGCGCCGCTGCGGGTGCTCGCCGGTGCGTCCCCTGAATTAAGAAGTATCCGAGCCGGGTTGACATTCATCGAATCGGCCAGGAGAACCTGATGTTCAAGAATCTTCAAGTTGCGCTGATCCGCAAGTTTGCCCGCAAACGCCTGGGTAAAGACATTGCTCCGCTGGAGACGCTTGCCACGCATCCTGACGTGCTGATTCCCTATACCAAGTTCAGCATGGCGCTGGAGAAGACCAACCTAGTCCCGGCGAAGCTGAAAGTCCTGGGACAGATCCGCGCGGCCAAGCTCGTGGAATGCCCGTTTTGAATCGACATTAACTCTGCCGGAGGCAGACGCGCAGGCTTGAGTGACGATCAAATCCGCAACCTCAACTGGTACGCGGAAAGCGATCTCTTTTCTCCCGATGAAAAGCTGGTCCTGGAATTGGCGGACGCCATTACCGCTACGCCCTCCAAGGTGACTCCCGAACTACGCGAGCGGTTGAAGCAGCGGTTCTCTACGCCGCAGCTCGTAGAACTGGGAGCGGCAATCGCCTGGGAGAATTACCGGGCGCGGTCAAATCGAGTGTTTGGATTTGGGAGTGAAGGGTT
>DASXKZ010000223.1:0-16759 GCA_036496525.1 Candidatus Angelobacter sp. | reverse complement strand
AAGTATTGGGCGCTGGCTGTAATCGGGCGGTTCTTGACAGTGACCCAACAGCACATGCTGAAATCGTGGCAATTCGGGACGCCTGCCGGAAACTCCAGTCCCACAGACTCGATGGCAGCGCCATGTATTCCTCGTGCGAGCCCTGTCCCATGTGCCTCAGCGCGATGTATTGGGCCGGAATCAAGGAACTGTACTTTGGATGTTCGTCTCAAATGGCAGAACAGTATGGCTTTGGCGACCGTGCGCTCTATCGCGAATTATATGCGCCGAGCGAGTCCCGGCAACTTAAGTCGGTTCAACTGCTGGAACATGAAGCCCTGCGTGCGTTTGAAAAATGGACCACGGCGGGAGGCACAGCATCCATAGTTGCCGATTGGAAATAGCAGGAAAAGCCGCAGTGGCGACTTCAGTCATACCATTAACGGAATAAGAAAGGAAGCGCCCCTTTGAGGGGCGGCACACGCAAAATTATGATCGCGAAAATTGACGCCCTTTACAGCTGGTTTCTCAGGATTGTCAATTCCCTGCAATCTCCTTTTCTGCTTCTCATCCGTGTCTATTGGGGATGGCTCTTCTTGCAGAGCGGCATCGGCAAGTTTGGCCACATCGACAAAGTCGTGGGCTTTTTCACCGATCTTGGCATTCCCGCGCCGACATTCAACGCCTATTTCAACGCTTCTCTGGAAACCGTCGGCGGCATTCTTTTAATTCTAGGATTGGCATCGCGGCTCATCTCCGTCCCTTTGCTCATCAATATGGTCGTGGCCTATATTACCGCTGACCGGGAAGCATTCACCTCTTTCTTTTCCGAATCAGGAAAGTTTTTCGGCGCAGACCCATTTCCATTTCTGCTGGTTTCGCTGCTGATTTTGATCTTTGGCCCCGGCAAGTTCTCCGTGGACACGTTGATCCTGGCCTATCGCAAGAAACATCCACCGGCGGCCACGGCTGCTGCATCCAACTGAAGCGAATGTCATTCAGGGGATTTTGCTACGCCAGACTCGGGCTTATTTTGTTTGCAGTGGTTGCGGTCGCTCTTCTGGCGCTTTCGCCAAAAGCTTCCGGCGTACAAGAAAATAATGCCGATACGACAACGCTGAAAATACCTGGCGCCACAATCGACGTAACGCTGCCCGATGGACAAATGAAGCTTTCCCGCGAAGAGCTGCTGGGCTGGGTAAAAGCTTCCGGAAACACCGTTGCAAACTACTACGGACACTTCCCTGTTCCTCACCTTACGCTAAAAATGCGCAGCACATCCGGTTCCGGCATACGCCACGGCGTTACGTATCCCAAAGATGGCGGACTGATTTTTATCAGTGTGGGCCGCGATGCCGATATCGCGGCCACCAAAGAAGATTGGGTCCTCGTCCATGAGATGATCCATCTCGCTTTTCCCAACATGGAGGACGACCAGCACTGGATTGAAGAAGGAATCTCCACTTATGTTGAGCCGGTAGCGCGGGCCCGCACCGGAGGTTTGGAGGTACCTGAAGTCTGGCGAACATTTGTCCGCGACATGCCCAAAGGCGAGCCGGAATCAGGTGACCGGGGGCTTGATAACACGCATACCTGGGGACGCACCTACTGGGGTGGCGCAATTTTTTGCCTGCTCGCTGACGTGCAAATCCGCGAGCGCACGCATAATCACAAAGGACTGGAAGACGCGCTCCGCGGCATCAACCGCGGCGGCGGCAACATCAATGAAGATTGGGACATTGGCAGAACATTGGCCATGGGCGATAAAGCCACCGGAACAACAATCCTCCACGATCTCTATCAGGCAATGCGCGACAAGCCGGCGCCCGTCGATCTTGACCAGCTCTGGAAGAAACTTGGCATTTCCATGAAAGATGGGGCTGTCGCGTTCGATGATAAAGCGCCGGAAGCAAACATCCGCAGGGCGATCACCGCGCCAACGGCGACAGCGTCAGCCAAGCTGCGGAAAAAGGCAACAGCTTCAACACGGAGGAACACAGGAAATTGGTAATTGAGTAAGTTGGTAATTTGGTAATTGAAAAGCCGTGAGCCCAACATTCATTACCACTCACTCATTTACCAACTGACTAATTTCCCTCTTTCCTTCGAGTTAAAGTTTTTCCTTTCCCGATCTGGGCGATGACGCGCGATTACGGCGATCACCCGATCAGTAATGGAACTTGTACCGCACCTGCACAGCCACCATCCGCGGATCGCTCACGTGCGAGCCCCCGAAGGTATTGCTCAGGTCGATGAAGTAGCGCTTATCTGCAAGATTTGTCGCCGTAATCTTGGCTGACCAGTTCTCGCCAAAGGAACGTCCCACAGCCAGATCGACTGTGGCGTAGCTGGGCAAATGGCCCGGTCCATCGCCATCAAGAAAGCCGGAACCCGCATTAACATTGCCGGAAAGCCAGCTCTTGTACGGCAATATGGCAGTAAATCCGGTGCTTAAAGTATGCCGCTGGTCGTGGTCCAGAAAGAAGAAGCCTTCGTCAGGAGGTGAAAAATCCGTCAAGCCACCCGTGACCGCTCCTGATCCTTCCACCGATTGATGCGAGTACGCCAGATGAAAATCAACCTTTTTGTTGAACATCTTGGGCGAGCGCACCGTGGCCTCATAACCCACAATTCGCACGCTCTGAATCGTGAGTGGGATAAACAGGTTAGAGTTTCCGATTGCGTCATGATCAAAAAAGTTATGCGCGCCCGTGCGGAAATAATCGGCGTCAAACGTCCACTCGCGGAACGGAATGGTCAAACCGATCTCGTGCTGCTCGTCGCGCTCTCCGCGCAGGGGCAGGAAGCCCGTTGCCGGATCGACGGCGGCCAGAATGTCATTGGAGATGGTATCGAGCGGTGGCGCCTGATAGTAGCGGCTGTAAGCGCCACGCACCACCCAGTGCAGACGTGGAATTTCGATTGCCGCTCCCAGGCGCGGGCTGGCAGCCGTCTCCGTCAACAGGCCCGCGAAATGCGTGAGCCGAACGCCGGCATTCAGCGCCAGCCATGACGTGGCCTTGTACTGGTCTTCTACCCAGAATGCTTCGAGCTGCGCGCCGGTCTTTTGCCGGGTGAGCGGCACATTCACAGGCGTCAGCGTCGGCGGATCCGTGCTGTCATCCACGTTATTGCCAAACAGGCCGATCAGCGTGTTGTCATGCTGATAGAAACCATAGGCCCCCAGCTTCGCGTTGTGGCGTCCTTTCACTACGCTCAGCGCCGCTTGTCCGCCGGCATAAGAAGAAGCGCGGTTGTCAGTGGTGACGAGCCGTTGGTCCGGCGCGCCCAATCCTTCAAAAGCTGCGCGATTGAAATGGTACGAAGGAGAGAGAGTAAACAGAATGCCCGAGCCGACCGTGTGCACCCATGAAAAATTGCCGAAGATGTCCTGCTCGCGGTCGCGATCGCGCACACCCGCAGCCTGCAAATCGGAATCATTCGGCACCTGGAAATAGTCAGTCCGGGCCGAGCCTACAAAACGAAACTGGTCATTCGGCGTGGCATTGAAGATCAGCGAGGTAAAGGCCCCTCCTCCTGCCGATTGATTATGCAAGTTCGCAGTGGTTGGAGTTTCCAGGCCGTGATCGCTGCGGTTTCCATCCAGGCTCACGTAGTAAGCGGAGCGGTCATTGTGGTCGCCGAAACTGAGTTGGTTGTCAGTGGTGTTGTAATTGCCGTAACTGGTAACCAGTTCGCCCTGGCGAGAGCGCTCAAAACCGGAGCGGGTAATCACGTTGAAAACACCATAGGTGCGATCACCGGATTCAGCCGAAAAACTGCCGCGCTGCACCTCCATGTAATCAACGTCTTTGGGATCAAACTGCGGTCCTACATTCGTGGCGATATTGGTATTGGGAACAGGCACGCCGTCAATCTCCCAGGTAACCTGGTGTCCGCCGCGCACGTGGAGCTGATCGTGCACGATGGCCGCGCCGGGAACAAAGTTGGTGATCATTGCCATGGAGTTCGTGCGATCAGCGCCGGGCGTCTGGGCAATGTCGCTTCGGTTCACCAGCGTTTGCGGCGTTGATGAAGTAGGATTCACCGTCTCTGGCGCTCCGGAGACTTCCACGGTTTCCTGGTGCTGCGCTACAGCCAGCGCAAAATGCATTTCCTGCACATTGCCGGAAGTCACTGTTACAGACTGCTCGGCTCCGCTGAATCCCTGCGAGATGATCTTAACGTCATATTCGCCCACGGGAACGTTGGAAAGCAGCACCATGCCTTCATCATTTGTGGTGCCTGAGGTTTTAAACGCCGACGTGCGGCTCTGTGCCTCAACCTGCGCTCCTTGCACAGGCCGGTGTTGCGGATCGTGAACAATGGCCTTGATGGTTCCGAATACTGAAGCCATGGCCGTAAGGCACGAAAACAGCGCCAGCGAAATAATGATCGCGATACATCGTTTTGACATTTTGATTTTCCCCATAGGAACCTCTGTCAGGTCCCCGTTTTGTCCTAGTCAGACAGCAAACCGGCCTAACTCCTCAGCGGAAATATCTGCAGAGAAGCTCGGAAACAGCCGGAACTATGGCCGCTTTTTGGGGCAAGCTTTGAGGCAGAGACAACGCACAAACAATCCGAGAAAATAACTCAGCTGTTACTTCTCTGCTTTGGGCTGTGCCTTAGACGAGGGGAGGGCCGCGATCGGTATGGGAAGAAAAACCGGCAACGGTGAACACAACCGCAACAAAATGGATATTGAGGTCGCTCACTGCCGGTGGGGGAAGATCAGGATGCTTGGAGATCGTTGCTTCGCTCCGCAGATGTCCCGGAGTGCAGCAATCCATGGGGCATTTGGAATCATCGGGTGCCGCGGAGAAGGCCGTTTTCGATTCTGGTGCGGCCGCATCATGGTGATGATGCTGGTGCATCGGGCGATCACAGTGGTCTACTGCCACCGCGTGGCATGAAACCGCCTTGCCTGTTCCTGTGCACGCCGCCGCCATAGTGGGCGAAAGCATGGGCGAAAACAGAGCAAGAATGACCGTTATGGATAAAGATCGCCGCATGTTATAGAGGCACTATACCTTTATTTTTGCCCTTAAAGCAATTGGATTCAGAGTTGCTGAACTGCAATATCGTTAAACTTTTTAATCTTTTTCCGAGCAATCGTTACTATTTTCATCTCCATTTTCCAGCAACTCTGGTTTACTCTGGGCGAAAATGAAAATCACCATTCTTGCCCTGCTGCTCCTGCTGGTTGGGTGCGGCGGCTCAGCCCACCCAATCCAACCGCCGGCTCCATCCGTGATCTTCTTTGGCGATCATCTTTGGCACCTGAAACCTTGAACTTACTTCCCTGGCAAGGAATATGTGAATGGCGGCATGCTAGGCTATCGCACTGATCAACTAAGGACTATTCTTCCAGATGTCCTTTCAGGTAACAGGGTTTGCCATGGGCTGCATGGTGACTCAACTTTCCGCTGGCCTGCTCTCCCGTCACGCCGCCCAGACTATCGTAATCATGGCTGGCTGGAACAATCTTATTCAGGGGCAATTCTGGTAATCCCGTCGACGACCTGCAAAGCATGGCGGCCATGGCCACTGCAAAGGGCGTCAAAGTAATCATCTGCACTGTCTATGCATACGATCCAGCTCACCCGGCCCCATGGATGGCTCCCACCGGCGCGGCGCCCGTCACTTTCTATGACGTGTGGCGCACTCCGTTGAATAACAGCATCGGATTGATGAATGGAGTCACATTGGTGGATTATTCGCCAGCCAATCTGACTACACGGTTGACGGCATACATCCCAATGACTCCGGCTACGCTCAGATGCGCGATCTGTTGAATCAAGCTCTTTAAGCCCCTTACAACAGCATCTCCCCCGCGCATCTATATTGAGGCTGTGGGCATGGAATTGGTTACAACAAAAACCGTAGTTCAGGCGCGAGCCCGGCGCTTTCCCAGATAGAAATACACGGCTGGCGTAACGATCAAGGAGAGCACCATCGAGACCAGGATTCCGCCGATCACGGCTATCGCCAGCGGTTGCAGCATCTCTGATCCTGCGCCCAGCGCAAACGCCAGCGGCAACATCCCCGCCATCGTCGCCAGCGCGGTCATAAAGATAGGACGCAAACGGCGACGCCCTGCCTGCACCATGGCTTCTTCCGGCTCAAAATTTGCATTGGCAAATTTCTGGTTCGCGTCCAGCAGCAGAATGCCATTCTTGGCCACAATGCCGATGACCATGATCATGCCCATGATTGACGCCAGATTCACCGTGGTGGCCGTAACTAAAAGCGCCAGAAAAACGCCGGAGATGGAAAGCAAAGCAGAACTCAGAATTGCCACCGGCGCGGAGAAGTTGCGGAATTCAAACAGCAGCACTGTGAATACCAGAACGATAGCCAGCAACAACACCATGGCCATGTCATGAAAGTCTTTTTGTTGCTGCTCATACTTGCCGCCATACGTCACGCGAATGCCGGAAGGCAAGTGCAAGCCGGCAACCACCTTCTGCACTTTCTCCATTCCCTTGCCCAGGCTCATTTTTTCCAGACGCGCCGTAACCTCTACCATGCGCTGCAGGTTTTCACGATTGATTTCCGTTTGCCCCGGCAGTTCGGTAAGCTGCGCCAGTGAACCCAGCGTAGCTGTCCTGCCAGCCGAGCTTACGAGCAGCGTGTTGCTCATCGCCTCCAGGGAACCACGATTCTCTTCCGGAAAGCGCACGCGCACGTTATACGCGCGGTTATTTGCGATCAATGGATTTGCTCCCGTGACGCCTTGAAGTACCGCTTCCGCATCGGTGGAGACCTCTTCCGCGGTAAATCCTGCTTTGGCTGCCGTGGTGGGATTCACGCGGAACTCCGCTGCGGGACCGCTCATCGTATTCTCAATGCCATTTTTTAAATCGACTATGCCATCGATTTTCTCGATTGCGTCTGCCACGCGCGGCGCTTGCTCTTCCAGCAGCTTGGAATCTTCAGAGAAAAGCTTGATTACCACCGGCTCGGGCTCGCCCGTCAGGTCGCCGATCATGTCCTGCAAGAGCAAGGGAAAGTCGGCATCAACCGCTGGTTCTTCTCTTTTCACCTGCTCGCGCAGATCAGCAATTACGTCGTCGGTGGCCCGCTTGCGGTTCGCTTTCAACTTTACAGAGATATCGCCGCGGTTGGCCTCTGTGACGGCAGCAAGACCGAGTTGCAAACCGGTGCGGCGAGATGTGCTTTCCACCTCCGGCGTTTCCTGCAGCATCTTTTCCAGATGGCCCACAATGCGGTCGGTTTCCTGCAATGAACTGCCCGCAGGTGTCAGGTAGTCAAGAATAAAACCGCCTTCGTCCATTTCCGGAAGAAGGTCCGAACCCAGGAAGTAAAAACATCCGATTGAGATAACGATGAGTGCAGCCGCGCCCGCGAGCAAAGTCCACGGATGCGCCAAGGCGCGGCGGAGCCAGCGCTCGTAAAACTCAATGATGCGGCCGAAAAAGCCTTTCATGGATGATTCTTCGGCAGCCATGAGCTTGCGAATTTCAGAGTCTACATCTCCATTTTCTGTGGGCTGGCTCTCGACCACATTTTTACGTCGCAGCAAGAAAAGGCTCAATGTAGGCGTCCACGTAAGCGCGAGAACTAGCGACGTTAACAGAGCAGCGCACATTGTCACAGCCAGGGCTCGGAAGAACGTTCCGTTTACGCCCGTCATGGAAATCAGCGGCAGGAACACAACAATAGGAGTGAGCGTGGAACCGATCAGCGGGACGGTAATTTCAGAGAGCGCGCTCCGCATGGCTTCAATCTTTCCTTCACCGGCGTCGCGATGCAGCACAATGTTTTCCACCACAACAATTGCGTCGTCGATCACTAGTCCCACCGCGGCAGCGAGGCCGCCCAGTGTCATCAGGTTAAAGCTCTGCCCCAGCAGCTTGAGCACCATGAAGGTGATAAAAATCGTGACCGGGATAACGAGCCCCGCGACGACCGAGCTTCCCCAATCGCGCAGAAAAACCACTAGCACAATCGCAGAAAGAATCAGCCCTAACAGAATCGCGTCGCGCACGCTCTTGATGGAATCTTGCACAATGCCTGACTGATCGTAAAAAGGCGTGATCTTGATTCCCGGCGGAAGGGTACTGCGTATGCGCTCCACCTCACTGTGAACTTCGTTCGCCACCGCCACGGTATTGCTGTCTGGCTGGCGATTGATGTTGAGCAGCACCGCGGGCTTCCCATCCGCCCGGACAATTGTGTAAAGCGGCTTGACCGACTGTTGGACAGTGGCCACGTCCCCAATACGCACCGGCAGTCCAGCAGGCGTGTTCTTGATAACTGTATTTGCAAGATCGTCAGCATTGCGGGCCTGTCCGCTCACCAGACCTAAAACCAGTTGGTGATTTCGTTCAAACAACCCGGGAGAATCCACCAGGTTTGTGGCTTTCACCGCATTCAAAATGTCCGTTACCGTCACGGACGTTGCCAGCAGGCGGGCCGGGCTGGGAGTGATTTGGAATTCCGGTTCCTGTCCGCCTTGCACAATCACCGTCGCGACGCCGGACATGCGATTGAGCCGCGGAGCAATGTCATATGTCGCCATTTCCCAGAGCCGGTTTTGCGGCACGGAATCTGACGTGAGGCTATAGCCAAGAATAGGAAATGAAGCAAAGGTCAGCCGATGGCTTTCCACCTTCGCTGTCGGCGGTAATTCAGTCGCAATTTTGGAGAGTGCGGAATCCACAAGCTGGAGCGTTTTAAACATGTCTACGTCCCAGTTAAAGAACAGATCGACTTCTGCCGAGCCGCGGCTGGTGATGGAACGCACCTTCTCCAGGCCTTGCACACTGTTGACCGCCTGCTCCACGGGGCGCGTGATTGTAACCATCATTTGGTCGATGGGCATCACTCCGTTATCAATGCCAATCACAATGCGTGGGAAATCTGTGGAAGGAAAAACCGCAATGGGAATATTGAGGGCCTGATAGCCGCCCACCAACGCAACCACAATAATAAGGAAGATTACGGTTGTGGAGTTATTCGCCAGCCAGTGGCGGCGCGGCGCAATGGCTTTCACGTCAGTATGGTTCGTGACCTTGGGTTCATCCGCCATCTGGCCTAGTCCTTTTCGCCCTTGTCCTTTTTGCCATTGGCTTTCCCGGCCTTGGGCTTCTCGCCATTGCCGGCTCCTTTAGCGCTTTTGGCCGCGTCAGGCTTGGCGTCGTCATCTTTATCTTTATCTTCTGCACCTTCGCCGGCGGATTCACTCTCCGGCTTTTCGATTTTGACTTTCGTCTTGTCCGGCAGGCCGTAAGCTCCTTCGGTCACCACCACCTCACCTGGCTTAAGACCCGAAACAATCTGCACTTGCTGGCCGGTCGTGATGCCGATTTTCACGTCACGGCTGCTCGCCTGATTTTGTGAGTCGACCACCATCACTTGGGCGGCATCGCCTTTGGCATTGAGCAGCGCGGCAGCGGGGACGACCAATGCGCTCTTGACTGTCTGCGCCGTAATGGCAATCTGCACCGTAGTGCCAGGACGCAACTGCTGATCTGGGTTTGGCGCCTGCACCCAAACTTCAACCGTGGTGCTGTTCGGATCGAGCGCGGGACTAATAAGAGAAACCTTGCCGTTCACGGCCTTGTCCAGCCCGGCCAGTGAAATGGTGGCAGCATCGCCCTTGTGCAGTTGTAGCGCATCGCTTTGCGGAATGTGTGCCTTGGCAATGACCTGTGAGATATCCATCACGGTAAGCAGCGGCGCGGCGGTTGAAGCCATCTCCCCCGGATAGAGCGGACGGTCAGTGATGAAACCGGAAATCGGGCTGTGCACTTCAGAATAACTAAGCTGCGCTTCAGAAGTCAGCAGTTTCCCTTTCGCCGACGTAAGCTGCCCGTTGGCCGTCTTGATAGCGCCTTGCTTCCCGACTGCATTCAATCCGTCAAGATGTTTCTTGGCGATGTTGTAAGCGCTCTTGGCCTGCGCGAGCGATACAGCGGCAGCATCAAGATCTTTGCGCGGCAGCGCGCCTTGCTTAAAAAGGTCCTGGCGGCTGTCGTAAAGCTTTTGCTGGGCGTCCAGTTCCTGCTGCGCTGTCTGAACGTCAAGCTCCGCTTTTGCGTTCTCTTCCGGTAGAGTTGCGCCAATGCTGGTGCTGTAAGCGGCTTCAGCCTGCTCGTAAGCGCCTTTATTATCGAGCGTGGCGGCGGAAAGATCACGATTTTCAAGCGTTGCCAGCAGTTGACCTTGCTTCACTTTTTGCCCGCGCACCACGTAGAACTTTTTTACCGGAGCGCTGATCTTGGGCGTGATAGCCGACTGAGCAATCGGGAAAATAATGCCCTCAGTGTTCACAACGCGCGATATATCGGCAGTAGCAGCGGGCGCGGCCTGGACGGTTACCTCAGGCGTTTCTTTTTTTTCACCTTTGCCGCAGCCGGCTATGACCAGCGAAATAGCCATTGCCAGTGTGACGAGCGACATTACGTGGCCAGCGCTACGCTTGTCTTTGTCCATAGAACTGAGATTCACATTGTACCTGTAAGTGTTTGCAGGTTCGCAACAGCAGTGCGCGCCCGTACTTCTCCATCGCTGAAAGCGTTGCGCGCCTGCGTGAGAGTGTTCTGCGCGTCCACCACTTCCAGCACCGTGGATTCCCCGCCCTGATAGCGAAGAATCGTCAGCCGCAGGCTCTCCGCAGCAAGATCGGCTGAGTTCTTGAGCAATTCCAGTTCCGCGTGCGCGGCCTCAGCTTCTGCATACAGCTCTCGCATGTCCGCCTGCAGCTTGCGCTGGGCCATGGTGAGTTCACGCTGGGCTTGCTTACGCTTCAAATTAGCTTGGACAATTTTGCTGCGCGTTGCTCCCCAATTCCAGATAGGAATATTCAACGTGGCTGTCACGGCATAGCCAAGGTTGCGGGTTCCATCAGGCTCATGCGCGGCAAAGTGAGGGGCATCAATACCGTAAAAGTAATCGAGCGTAAGCGTGGGAAGGTACGCGCTCTGAGCGGACGCAACCTCGAACTTGGCCGCCTGGAAACTCGCCGACGAAGCGCGGACATCCGGATTCCGGGCCTGCGCGGTCTTTACGAATTCATCAAAGCTTTGGAGCGGCGGCGCAAGCTGCGCATCATCAACGACAGTGAAATTCAGATTGAAGTCAGGAAACAGGATCACAGCCAGGTCCAGCCGGCTTTTATCCATGGCAAGCTGGGCTTCGCGCAGATCGCGCTGGCGATCGTTCGATTGGATCTGGGCTTTGATCACGTCCGCATGCGCGACTTCACCGCCATTCTCCAGCTTCTGGCTCAACGCGAGGAACTGGTGTGCCTCAGATGCGGCTTGTTGCACGTTGGCATATTTCCGCTGCGCGGCGATCAATCCGTAATAACCCTGCACCACGGCCACCACTAAACCGCGTTTGGCGACCTCTGCTTTGGCCCGTGCCACCGCTTCCAGCGCCCGCGCACGCCGGTAGTCCGCGTAGTTGGTATACCCAATTACCTGATGAACATCGCCCTGGCTGAGGTACTCATGCACTGTGTTGTTGGCAATGAATACTCCCGAGGGAGTTCCGTTGGGCTGGGTATAAATGAATTCGTTGTTGAAGTTCACGCTTGGCAGCAGGCCGGCGCGCGCCTGCACTTTGTCCTCATGCGCAATTCCCTGGTCAGTAAGCGCGGCCTGGAACTGGACGCTGTTGGCCCGCGCTCGGGTCAGAGCGTCTTGCAGCGTGAGCGTTAGTGGCGCCTGGGTGGAACTGGCCGGCTGCGCCTCTTGAGCGGGAACCTGGACGACGGAAAAGAGGACCACAATGAAGAGCGCAATATGCGTAATAAATTTTTTGGCGGACAAATGTGACCTCCTGCTAGGGCCAACAGTATACGTTTTACAACTTCAGGACAGAACTCTTGTGCAGCGCGAGAAGCTGCAATGATACGGTAGAATTGATGTTGCTACCCTGATTTTGAGAGCTACGCATGGGCATTCGTTCGATGGTCCAATTTGCCGTGAGAGTTGCTGCATTCGTGGCAGTGGCAGCGATTTTGCTCCAAGTTTCTTGCATGATTGGGACTTCAACACTCACGAACCTGCAGATAGGGACGCATAGCGATTCCGGGTGCCATGAAACCACGCCGCCCACTCCAAGCACCCCTGATTCTGGCCACATCTGCTGCGGCGGAGACCATTCTGTTGATGCTCTTTTGAGCGCAACTGCCACATCTGGGCCTCTGGCGCTCGATGGAGGCTTTTTAAGCCTGAATTCGGCTTTGCCTTATTTCGCGATTGCCTCTACTCACTTTCCATTCTCGTTTTCTCCGCCACACAGACCGCTCTTACTTCGTATCTGATTTTCAATTTCTGCAATTGCGCCATGGATGTATCCGGTAAGTGGGGCCATCCTCCTCTTAGTCTTTTTGCGGAACTCAAGAATCAGTAAGGGTCTAAATGAAGCGTTTTTTCTTATTTGTCTTAATGCTTGGGTCTATTTTCTTCTCGGCTATCGCCATCGCCCAGGATGCGGAAGGTCCGCATCATGAGCCCCCCGCCAGTCCATCGCCTCCGCCGAAAGCGGAGGACCCCATACCCGACATGCCCGGCATGCAACATGGCTCAACGCACGCGCTGTCGCTGACGTTCATTGACGAAATCCTGCATCACGACACGGCCGGCACCTCCGCACAACCATATTCAATTGACCCGCCTATGATCATGCGCTTGCGAGGCCAATGGATGTTCATGTTTCATGGCGTGGCATTTCTGAACGCAATACAACAAACGGGCCCGCGCGGCTATGACAAAGTATTTTCCACCAGCTGGTTCATGCCGATGGCTCAACGCCAGATGGGCCGTGGCCAACTTACGCTGAGAACGATGATCAGCCTGGAACCGGCCACTGTAACCCAGCGCTTTTATCCGCTTCTTTTTCAGCAGGGAGAGACGGCATTTGGCAAGCCGGTCAACGATGGTCAGCACCCGCATGACTTCATCATGGAACTGGCAGCGCTCTACGATTTGCGACTGGGCAAAAATGCGCTGCTATCTTTTTATGGTGCGCCGGTTGGCGATCCGGCGATGGGGCCAAGCGCGTATGCGCATCGCGCTTCAGCTTCCGAGGATCCTGTAGCGTCACTGGGACATCACCTGCAGGACTCCACGCACATTGCTGACGATGTTGTAACCGGCGGCCTTACTTATAAAAATGCCCGCATCGAGTTTTCAGGCTTCCACGGACGCGAGCCGGACGAGTTCCGGTGGGACATCGACTCAGGCGCAGTCGATTCATGGTCAACGCGCCTCACGGTGCAACCTGGACAAAACTGGAGCGCACAATATTCTTTTGCTCATCTCACCAGCCCGGAGCAACTGCATCCAGAGGATGACGTTCAACGCATGACTGCTTCAGTCAGCTACAACCGTCCATTCACAAAAGGAAGGTGGACTTCCACGCTCGTGTGGGGGCGCAATCGCACGTTGCAGAACGGGCAGATCGCTAACGGTTACCTGGCGGAATCCACTTTGCAATTTGCCGAACACAACCGTGTGTGGACGCGAATTGAAAATGTGGATCGCACCAACGAGTTGTTACTGGGAAAACAAGCGGAGCCGCCGGGATTCGACGAGAAGTTTCTTGCCCGCATCCAGGCTTATACCGCAGGATACGACCATGACTTCCCGCTGGTTCCCGGCCTTGCAACCGCGCTGGGCGCGCAGGTCACGTTCTATGGCAAGCCTGATTTTCTTACCCCGATTTACGGGCAGCATCCGGTGGGAGTTATATTGTTTATGCGGGTGCGCCCAAAAGGCAACGCGCATTCTCATTGAGGACACTACAATGAAAACTTCTCGCCGTGATTTTCTGATCGGAACTTCCGCAATGGCTGGATCGTCGCTTATAGTTCCGCTTTCAGCGCTGGCCCAGCAAAAAGCCCCCAAGAAAGCGCCCAAGAAAAAAGAAGAAGATGATGAAGACGTTTCCACCAATGAAGATTTGATGCGCGAGCATGGCGTGCTCAACCGCGTCCTGCTGATTTATGACGAAGCCCTGCGCCGGATACAGGCCAATGAAAAATTTGATCCCGCTGTCGTGGCCAATTCCGCCGGTATCATCAAGAGCTTTATTGAGGACTACCACGAGAAGCTGGAAGAGGACCACATCTTTCCGCGCTTTGAGCAATCGGGCAAGCTGATTGAGCTGACCACAAACCTGCGGGCGCAGCACGCCATGGGACGGCGCTTGACGGAGAGAATCACGGCGGCAGCCAAGAGCGGGGACAACGAGACGCTGCGTACGTCGCTGTCGGCGTTCAACCGCATGTATCGGCCTCATGAAGCGCGCGAGGATACTGTGCTCTTCCCGGCATTGCACAAGGTCGTAAGCAAGCATGAGTATGACGCGATGGGAGAGCAGTTTGAGGGCATTGAGCGCAAGACCTTTGGCGGCGATGGCTTTGATATGGCTGTGGACAAGGTGACCGAGTTGGAAAAGCAATTTGGCATTTACGATATCAGCCAGTTCACGCCGTCTCTTCCACCTACGAAATGACCGCTGCTCTGCTCTTTGTTGCCGCTATTCTCGGCGGCGCAATTGCGGCGCTCTCCGGTTTCGGCATCGGCAGCGTGCTAACGCCATTGCTCGCCTTGAGCGTGGGGACAAAGGAAGCCGTGGTCGCGGTATCGATCCCGCATCTGGTAGCCACTAGCATCCGCTTCTGGAATTTGCGGCACAAGGTAGATCGGCAACTGCTCGCGAATTTCGGCCTCGCCAGCGCCGCTGGTGGGTTATTGGGCGCATGGCTGGGCTCGCGCTTTGGCAGTCCGGTCCTGGCTTACATTCTTGGCGGGCTTTTGGTGTTTGCCGGATTCATGGGACTCACAGGACTCTCAAAGAAGATGCGCTTCGGCAAGAAAATAGCCTGGCTTGGCGGCGCGCTCTCGGGCCTGCTGGGCGGACTGGTGGGCAACCAGGGCGGCATCCGCTCCGCCGCGATGCTCGGCTTCAATCTCGACGGCAAAACTTTTGTGGCGACCGCGACGGCAATCGCTCTGATCGTGGATGGCGCGCGCATGCCAATCTATTTCTTTACCAGTCCGGAAACAGTACACAGGCTCGGAGTTTCAATCGTGATTATGACAGTGGGCGTTACTATTGGCACACTGGCTGGAGGGCGAGTGCTTGCGCGTATCCCTGAAGCATACTTCCGCAGGCTGGTTTCGTTACTGATTTTTGCGCTGGGCATCGTTATGTTGAGCAGCGTGGCCCGATAGGTCTGCGACCCATATTGGCAGCCAGCCTATAGTGGCAGCCATCCTGTAAAGCTGGATAGAATCAAATAAGCTCGAAGCATGGCAGATAAACAAGAAAGGAGATTTGTTATGTCTGCAAAGTTTCAAAGCTTTCTAGCCGTTCTTCTTCTCTCAACACTTCCAGTTTGGTCCCAAAATCATAAATCGGCAAAAGCTCCAGCAACGGCAGATTGGAAAGATGTGGATGCCGCCATGGGCCGTGCCGGGCAAGACCAACCCGACGGCACACACAAATACGGGCTGCCGCGCAAGGACATGAACGTTACGGTGAATGGCGTGCAGATCAAGCCCGGCTTGGCTCTGGGATCTTGGGTGGCATTCAAGGCGACATCTCAAGGGAACGCCATGGCAATGGGAGACCTTGTGCTCTCTGAAGATGAAGTTGTTCCGGTGATGGCGGAGCTGCAATCCGGCGGAATTGAGGTCACCGCATTGCACAATCATCTGATTGGTGAAACACCGCGAGTCATGTATATGCATATTCACGGCATGGGCAACGCTGCGAACCTGGCCAAAGCCATTCACGCGGCGATTGCAAAAACCAAAACGCCTGACGCAGGCGCTGCAACTGCGCCGCCTGATCTCGATATCGACACCAAGCAGATTGACCAGATTCTTGGCCACGCCGGCAAAAACAATGGCGGAATCTACCAGGTCGGCGTGCCGCGAGCAGAACACATTACTGAAGACGGCATGGCGATTCCCAATTCCATGGGCGTGACCACCGCGCTCAATTTTCAACCCACAGGCAGCGGCAAGGCGGCAATCACCGGAGATTTTGTCTTGTTGAGCAAGGAAGTGAATCCAGTAATCAAGGCGCTGCACGAGAATGGCATTGCGGTAACAGCCCTGCACAGCCACATGCTGAATGACCAGCCCCGCCTGTTCTTTATGCATTTCTGGGCCAACGATGATGCGCTAAAACTGGCCAAAGGCCTGCGTGCAGCGCTGGACCAGACCAACTCAGCAAAGAAATAACATCTGCGGCATGATGCGATGGCGGCGGAGGACAATCAGATGAAGCGAACAGCTTTCAAAGCAGCTCTTATGGCCCTAGCTGGACTGGCATTCTTCGGGACGATGAAGCTTCATCTCACAGCAGCTACGGCTCCAGCGCCAGCGGAACCTATATTGAAGCAGGTCGCGACTATAGACCTGCCCGGGCCAGCGGGCAAACGCTTCGACTATCTCACTATCGATTACGACGATGGCTATCTTCTTTCCGCCCATCTCGGAGCGGGACTGCTTTACGTGATCGATCTCAAAACCAACAAAGTAGTGATGACCATTCCCGACGTGCCCGGTGTGGAAGGCGTGGAGTACGTTCCGGAACTCAAGAAGGTTTACACCTCAGACTGGCACGAAAAGAAAATCGGCGTGATTGATTTGCGCCAGGGCAAGGTCATCGCCAAACTTCCTGCACAGCAGAAGCCTGATGGCAGCGCGTATGCTCCGCCATTCCATAAACTGTATGTTTCCGACGAGCGCGCCAGGACTGAAATTGTGGTAGACGTTCAAGCAGA
>DASXKZ010000222.1:0-18567 GCA_036496525.1 Candidatus Angelobacter sp. | reverse complement strand
AATTGCGCAACTGATGCCGGCCGGGAAGAGGAAAATCGACATTGATCTCTTTGCCCATCACTTCCAACGCAAATTGGTTTTGGCTTACCGCGTGGTCGCCCAGTTCTTCAGCTCCTGGGGTCATGGAAGGCATGTGCTTTACTGCGCTCACAGCACGCGCATCGCGGCCTATGATCTCTTTGCCCAGCGTTTCATTCACAATTGGATGCTGCGGCAGCAGGACAACCGTGCCCTTGGGGCGCATGATCCCGGCTTTTTCGCGCGCGATTTCCGGCAGCGTATTACCGAGAAAGTTCTGGTGATCAAAGTCAATATCGGTAATCACAGAAATCAAGGGATCAACGATGTTGGTTGCATCCAGGCGACCGCCAAGCCCTACTTCCAGCACCGCTAATTCCACACCGGCGCTGGCGAAATATTCGAAAGCCATAGCCGTCAACATTTCAAAAAAGCTGGGATGCCACGGTAGCTCGCCGCGTACCACCAACTCATGCGCGCTACGTTCAACGCGGTCATAGATCACGGCAAATTCAGCGTCGCTGATGGGCTCCTGGTTGATTTGAATGCGCTCATTCACACGCAGCAAATGCGGCGAAGTATAAAGGCCAGTGCGATAGCCAGCGGCTTGCACAATGCTGGCGAGCGTTGCAGCAGTGGATCCTTTGCCGTTGGTTCCGGCGATCAAGACGCTTTGCAGCTTGTGTTGAGGATTGCCCAGCGCTTCTGCCAGCCGCCGCATGTGGGCGAGATCAAACTTGCGATTCGACGCCAGCTCATGGCCCAGGGCCAGCAGATTGTTTACGGCAGATTCGTAAGTAGCAGGCACAGCTCAGGCTGCCTTTGGTGCCATGAAATCGAGTGCGCGGGCAATGTATGACTTCATGTCCTTGCGATGAACAACGGCGTCCAGCATTCCGTGTTGCAGAAGAAACTCGCTGGTCTGGAAACCTTCAGGCAATTTCTGGCGAATTGTCTGCTCAATCACACGCGGTCCGGCAAAACCAATCAGCGCGCCGGGCTCGGCGATATTGAGGTCGCCCAGCATGGCATAAGAAGCGGTTACGCCGCCAGTGGTCGGATCCGTGAGAACAGAGATATATGGGACGCGGGCTGTATCCAGCCGCGCCAGCGCAGCAGAAATTTTTGCCATCTGCATCAGGCTGACCACGCCTTCCATCATGCGCGCGCCGCCAGAAGCCGATACCACGATGATTGGCTTGCGCTCTTTGCATGCGCGCTCAATAGCCCGCGTAATAGCTTCACCCACTACCGCGCCCATGCTGCCGCCGATAAAGGAATATTCCATGGAGCTCACAATCACGGGTCGCCCGTTCATCGTACCGGTGGCATTTCTGATTGCGTCTTTCAAGCCGGTGGATGATTTGCTCTTTTCCAGGCGAGCTTTGTAAGGCCGCGTGTCAGTGAAATTCAGTGGATCGGTGGATTCCAGGTCTTCATCCTGAATTTCTATGCTGTCCTCGTCCAGGAGCAACATGAGCCGTTGCGCCGAGTCAATGCGGAAATGATAGTCGCACTTGGTGCAGACATTCAGGTTGTCTTCCAGTTCTTTTTTCCAGATGATCTGCCGGCAGCCTTCACACTTTACCCATAGGCCTTCTGTGCGAACGCGCTTTTCGTCGGTCGCCTGGATTTCACTGGATTCCCGCTTAAACCACGCCAAGATTGCTCACCTTTCTAAAATCCGCAGCCTCTAATATTCGATGCCGCGTTGCGCCAGCACGCCTTTTTCATAGGCGTGCTTTACCTGCTTCATTTCGGTTACGGTATCGGCCAACTCAATGATTGTCGGATGCGCGTTCCTTCCCGTCAAGATTACGTGTACCTGAGAAGGTTTCTGCTTTAGAGTCTCCGCCACCTTGGCCGGATCGAGCATGCCGTAGGTAATGGCGTAATTGATCTCGTCAAGCACCACCAGGTCCCACTTGCCGGACATGATCGCCTCCCGCGCTTCCTGCCACGCAGCTTCCACCAGGCGCACATCTTCCGGATCGGTTTCAGCGCCACCGACTTTCACAAAGCCGCGGCCCATCTGCTTCATCACAAAGTTATCGCCAAAAGCCTTCACGGCATCAAGCTCGCCGTAATGCCATGAGCCCTTCAGGAACTGAAGCATCAGGACTTTCATTCCATTGCCGACTGCGCGCAGAGCTGTGCCCATGGCGGCAGTGGTTTTACCCTTGCCTGGCCCTGTATTTACGATGATGAGACCCTGGTGAGCGTCGCCCATGTCGTTTTTCGCGCGAATCAGTGGCCGGTATGGTACGGATGGCCTTTTAAGATTGTAAATGCCCGGTAGATTTGCTCCAGCAAAACCACCCGTGCCAGCTCATGCGCCAGCGTCATTTTGCCAAAGGAAAGGACCAGATCAGCGGCGCCGCGGGCCTTGTCACTGAATCCGTCAGCCGGACCAACGGCAAAGAACAGGTTCTGCGTACCACGGTCCTGCTGGTCGCGCAGCAGGTTGGCAAACTCTTCTGAAGTAAACTGGCGGCCCCGGGCGTCCAGCAGGATCAGGACCGGCTTGGTGCGGCCAGCGGTGTCAGCGGCCAGATCAAGCAATGCCTGTTCGCTGTTCATCTCGTGCGATTCCGCGCCAAGATAACGCGAGATGCGCTTCAGGTATTCGTCAGTCAGCGCACGAATGGCGACTTCTTTGGTCTTGCCTATCCAGGCGATCTGCAGTTTCACGCCGATTTCCGTGGTTTCTTTTTTGTCTTGGAACCTTGTGCACGAGTTCTGCTGTGCGCGGATTTACGAGGCGCAGCAGCTTTCTTCTTTTCAGGGCCTTCCTTCGCGGCATCTCTTCCGGATGCAGGCTGTTTCTTTACAGCGGCCTTCTTTGCCAGATCGGCTGGCGCGAGCTTGCGCGCCGATTTCCAGAGCCGTTCCAGATCGTAAAACCTACGCGCGCGCTCAGAGAAGATGTGCAGAACGAAGTCCACATAATCCAGAAGCACCCACTCGGCCTGGGTATAACCTTCAACGCTGTTGGGGCGCTGGCCCGCTTCGGCCAGGTTCTTTTGCACGTCATCGGCAATTGCCTGAATCTGGCGCGGATTGGTACCGGAGCAAACGACAAAATAGTCAGTAAACGCTCCGCTGCTCTTATCCATTTCAAGGATGACTACATCTTCACCCTTCTTGCCTTCAATGGCCTTCACCGCCTGCGCAACCTGCTGCCTGGTCTGTAAACTCATCCGTTCTTATGGCTCCTGCTGGTCTGCCCTTGATCACGGGCCTCTTGAAAAGATAGCACTTTGTCCTGCCCTGCGCCGGTACTTTCCTTGCTTGCCGCGCCGACGTAAAGATTCTCTTTCTTGATGTATTCAGCCACCAGCGGAGGCACATATCGGCTGAGCTGCTTTACTGACTTGCCGGCAGCAGCGCGAATCTGCGTGGAAGAAACCTTCTCGCGTACCGCGCCCAGCAGGTGGATGGTGGCACCCATTAACGCGATAGTCTCGTCAGCGCGCTGCTGACGCATGGCACGCATCATCAAATCTGTTGGACGCAAGGATGCAGGCAGCGCGCGGCCTACATCCGCCAGCGAATATCCTGGACGGCTCACGACAATGAATTCAACTTCTGCCAGCAACTCTTCCGGCTGCCGCCATGTGGCAATGTCTTTAAATGCGTCAATGCCGATCAGAAAATACAGCCTGTCATTTTTCTTGAGCGCACTCTTCAGCCGCCGGACTGTATCAATGGAATAGTTCGGCTGGCCGGTGTGGGCATCGAGCAAAGAAGGAACAAACCGGGGATCGTCCGCCGTGGCCAGCGCCAGCATGGCAAAGCGATGCTGGAAATCCGTGAGCGGCCGCTTCTGCTTGTGCGGCGGCAGATCAGCCGGAACAAAATACACGCGGCCCAGACCGAATTTTTCCGCAGCGGCACGCGCTACCGCTAAGTGGCCAAGATGAACAGGATCGAAAGTGCCGCCAAAAAGAGCAATCTTCATGCTAGCGGGTCTGCCTTTGCTTGAAAGCCCGCTGCTTGGAGACGCGCTTCATGCGTTCGGCCTTCTTCTTATCTTTGCGCGTAGAGACCGCCCTCTTCCTGTCCGGAGGATGTTCTTCCGCGTAAGCACCGGCACGGATTTCCGCTACCATCTTTCCCAGCGCGTACTTGAGTTCAGGAATGCCTTTACCTGTAACAGCTGATATTTCATACATCTTGAGCTTCAGCTTTTTGCAGTGCTTCGCCAGCTTTTGCAGCTTTTCAGGATTGGCCACGTCAATCTTTGACGCCACCACGATCATGGGCTTCTTTTCCAGATCAGCTCCAAAGCTTCTCAGCTCGCCCATGATGACTTTGAAATCTGCAACAGGATCAGGACGGCCGCTGGCGTCAGAGATGTCAATCATATGGACCAACACGCGGGTGCGCTCAATATGCCGGAGAAATTGGATTCCAAGCCCGGTGCCGGTATGCGCGCCTTCAATCAGGCCGGGAATATCAGCCACAACATAGCTGTCTTCATCCGGGATTTCGCCGATAGTGACTACACCAAGGCTCGGCTGCAGAGTGGTAAAAGGGTAGTCGGCAATCTTGGGCTTGGCCGCTGAAATGCGCGAAACCAGAGTGGACTTGCCCACGTTGGGATAACCGACAAGACCAACGTCAGCCAACAGCTTCAACTCCAGCCGCAAGACCTTTTCTTGGCCGGGAAAGCCCTGTTCATGCTCCTGCGGGGCCTGGTGCGTGCTGGTGGCAAAGTGCTGATTGCCGCGCCCGCCGCGTCCGCCCTGCGCGACGACCAGGCGCTCGTCAGGATGCGAGAAGTCGTGCAGGCGCTCGCCGGTTTCATTGTCATAAACAATGGTTCCAACGGGGACTTTCAGGATAATGCTTTCGCCGTCGCGCCCGGTGCAGTTGGAGCCTTCTCCGTGACGTCCGCGCTCGCCTTTGTATTCTGGGTTGAAGCGGAAATGGACCAAGGTATTGTGGCGCTCGCTGGATTCCATCACAATGTCGCCGCCCCGGCCGCCATCGCCGCCAGAGGGGCCTCCACGCGGAACAAACTTCTCCCGTCGAAAGGCCATGCATCCGTTGCCACCGTCGCCGGCCTTAATCCTGATGATTGCTTCATCAATAAACATGCTGTCTATATTGATTGTACAGGCCAGGACATGGATTCGCCGCCAAAGGAAGGCCCCGCGCGGAGCGGGGCTGAGAGGCAACACTGGGGTTTAGCCCTTGTTTTCGCTCATGGCCGCAATGCGTTTATCGACCTCTTCTTTGCTCACAATCTCTTTTTGCGTGGCGATGTACCAGTTGTTGCCGCAGCTATCGCGGACGCTGGCCGTGCGATCGCCATAGAACTGATCGGCGGGCGGCAGCAGCGAGCTTGCCCCGGCTTTGAGCGCGCGATGGTAAGCCGCATCGGTATCCGGAACATAAACCTGCATAGCGCAAGGCATTGCCGGCCATTCCGCGCTCACGTCTGCCAGTTCCACGACTGAATCGCCGATTCGAAGCGCGGCATGACCGACAGTGCCGTCAGGCCGGGCATAGACCGCGATTTCTTGCGCGTCAAAAACTTCTTTCATGAAAGCAATCAAATTGCGCGCACCGGTTGTATGGAGATACGGAATCACGCTCTGATAACCGTCGGGCTTATATGAGATTTTGTTCACGGCGCTCCTCCTTATTTCTTTGCCATAGCGGCCATGCGGCGCTGCATCTCTTCCAGCGAGACATCTTCCAGATGCACTGCAACTGTCCATTTATGTCCCCAGGGATCTTCAATTGTGCCGGTTCGGTCGCCATAAAACTGGTCGGCCACGGGCTTTTTAATCGTTGCGCCCTTGGCGACAGCGCTCTCCACGGTCTTGTCAACATCGTCAACATAGAGCAGCAAGCCCACCGGAGAATTGCCCAACGTCTTGGGGCCGACAGTATCCATTTCAGGAAATTCGTCGGCCAGCATGACGAACGAGTCACCGAATTTTAGTTCGGCGTGGCCTACACGTCCGTCAGGCATAGGCATACGCATGACTTCCACAGCACCAAACACTTGCTTGTAAAAATCGATCGCCGCCGCGGCGCCGTTGACGATCAAATACGGCGTGACGTTGTGATAGCCCTCAGGAATTGGTTTTGCCTTTGCCATAAAAACTTCTCCTTATAGAAAATTTTTCTGTAACAGCCCCGACTTATATTCTCGTCAAGTGGCACACTGCGCCCCAGGGACGCGAGCCCTGGCGTCCTTTCGACTCCGGCAAAAGTGCCACTAACCGGAGAAAGAACGGAAGTCGTTTAATTTCGGCCGCCGTCTTTATCATCGAGTAAACGTCAGCCGCCTTCCAGCCGGATGCGGTAAAGAACTCTGGGCCCTCTTCCGGCCCAAACTTCAAGGGCGACCCAGCATCCTTTAGAGCGGCCAGGTTCTTTTGCAGCATCTTGAGCAATCCGGGAGAGCAAAGGTCAATGGCCCAATCGCGGAAATTACTTTGGGCGGCAAGATCGTAACCCAGCGCGGAAACTTCTTCGCGTGCGAGGTAAACCAGAAGGCCTTCAGTGAGCACCAGAGCTTTTCCGGCGTTGCGGCCCAGCCTCTGGAACAGCGCGCGGCGTCCAGCTATGTCAGCCAGATCCATGCGGACCCGCTCCAGCACACAGCGCGGCTTATCTCCCGCGAGGACTTCTTCTTTGTAGTCGATCATCGCGGGCAAATCGACTTCAACCCACTTCAACGATGACGGCAGATCCATGCGATAGGGCCGCGTGTCCAGCCCAGCCGCCAGGTTGACCACCATGTCTGTGCCCAGCTTGACTTGCTGGGTGACGATCTGATCGAAGCGCAGTGTGCGGGCAATAAACGGCCATTCATGACGCTGCCCAGCCTCCATGCCTTTGGCAATCTGCTCACCGCGCTCGCCGGCAAGTTTGCGAGCGAAGGGATCCTGTAATAGCGCACCCTGCCGTTCAGTCTCTCGCGCGCGATAGACGGCGACCCAGAGAGCGGTGTCAGAGATGTTTCGGATCAACGGTTCTTCAGGCTTTGCCATTTGCCCTTTCCCGCAGGAGCCTTGGGCCACAGCCACGACTCTCGCAGATGCGGCGCCGTTTGTATTGTAAAAATTTGACCTACTGCTGGATAGGCACGTGATTTAAATGATCTGTTTTCTGTGCTAAATAGGCCGTGGGATTGATCCCGGAAAACTCTTTGAAATCATGAATAAAATGCGCCTGGTCAAAATAGCCGCAACTGGCCGCCATGTCTACCCAGGAAAAGTCTGCATTGGTCCGAATCCGCTGCAAGACCTGCTGAAAGCGCCGGACGCGGGCAAAGAGTTTTGGCGTAAGTCCAACTTCATTGGAGAAAAGCTGGATGAAGCGGCGCGAGCTGATGCCGATGTGGCCGGCAAGCTCTGTCATAGCCGGAGCGGTATGGATATTGCGAAAAAGGCCCAGCGCGCAATCGACGGCACGATGCCTTTCCAGCGGCTTGAACGCTTGCTTCAACAGGCATTGTTCAAGCACCTGAATTTTTTTTTCCGGCATTCGCGCTTCCAGTAGGCGTTCCCGCAGCAAACCTGCTTCATGGCCCCAAAGATCTTCAAGGGAGACGTGGAGGTTGTGTAGCTCGCCAGCCGGCATCTTGAAGAACGGAAAAGCGCCGCCCGGCTTGAAGTGAATGCCGATGACCGAGGCTTGCTGCGCGGTATCGATGACAAAAACGCTGGAGTGGGGGCCGCATAGCAGGGCCCCTGGCAGCCTCGTGTATTGATCCAGCTTCTCGCGATCATAAATACGTGCTTCGTCTAGCTGGAGGTTGATGACTAACTCGATGGAACCATCCGGCATGAGGCGTTCTTTGCTGTGTGGGCCCGGGGAGTAGCCATCATAGAACCAGAAGAGATCAACAAAGCTGCTGAGAGGCGGCTGCGGAATGTGGGTGAAGGACTGCATGCGACGAAAAAGATTGTAGCCCCGAGACCCTTGTGAACCAACTCTGCTGATTGAATGAACCAAAGAAAAGCCCCGCCTGCTGACGGGGCCGTGGCTTCCTGGTTTGGGGGACTACGCTTTCGCGGCTTCGGCAGGTTCTACGAGCACGAAACGTCCGGAGCCGCCTTTGTCCACGAACTTGATGGTACCGGTGACTTTGGCGAAAAGAGTGTCATCTTTGCCGCGTCCGACATTTGCGCCGGGCTTAATACGCGTGCCACGCTGGCGGACGATGATGGTGCCGCCGGGGACAAGCTGTCCGCCGAAAGCTTTTACTCCAAGCCGCTGCGCGTTGGAGTCGCGCCCGTTTCTGGAACTGCCTAAACCTTTTTTGTGTGCCATAACAAATCCTTGTTCTCAGGGGCTAAAGCCCCGGTCTTAATATTTCATTCCTTGGCACGATTGAAATCGTGCCCTGTTACTTGATCCTGCTTCAAAGAGCAGCGCCAACAGATCGAGTTGACGTTCCTATTTCTTCTTGCCTTTGCCGGCGGATTTCTTTGGCGAGCTCTTCTTGGCTGCTTTTGGCTTGCTCTTCGATTTGCTTTTCGCCGACTTGGCTGGAGCGGCTTCCCCTTCCGCCGACTTTGCCTTTTTAGGCTTGCGTGCCGGAAGGTCGGGCGCTTTGTGGCTCTCGCCATCAAACGCAATTTCGGTTATCCGGACGGCAGTAAAGGGTTGGCGATGTCCGTAAATCTTTTTGTATTGCTTTTTACGCTTGAAGTGGAAGACAAGGATCTTATCGGCCTTGCCCCCTTCCATTACCTGCCCGCTGACTACGGCACCTGCGCCGGGACCGATGGTGCCCTCCTGGCCCGAGACGGCCAGAACGTCATTGAATTCAACCACATCGCCATCAGCGGCGGGCAGCTTCTCAATTTTCACTACGTCGCCGGGTGCGACGCGGTATTGCTTTCCTCCGGCGCGAATTACCGCGTACATAACTCTCTCCCTTGCCCCTTCAAAGCGCTTGGCTGGAAAGGACTTATATTGACTTGTAAGATTGCTAGGCAGCCATGCTCAACAGGCAGGAATTTCCACCAGTGGCAAACCTTGTAATTCTAACGTGATAGAGGGAAGCGGGTCAAATTGCGGAGGATTCGCTTACTTCTGGCTTGCAGATATAGTCCCTTGTTGCCGATGCTCGACCATCATGAAAAGTGTGGCTAGGGAAACACGAGAGATAACGTGAGAAAAAACATAAGGGAGGAAGAGAGGCTTTCCATCGGCTTGTATTGCCAAGTTTATTCTCGTTCCTAGGTTATACTCCCACTGCAACTTTCTGTAGCACGACATTAAGAAGCAACAGCCCTGACCAACACCCCCGGTCGCGACTCCTTGGTGCTGAGAAAGTGAAAGAGTGCATTTTGGAGGGAGTTCCAATGACGAATAAAGCGTTGGAGATGATCGTGCGGGTGCTTGTGGCTGGGATGTCAGATAAATACTCGGTACCGGACGTCGCTTCGCGAAAAAAGCTGGCGGCTTTGGGGATCAAGGGCCCGCAAATCGCACGATTGAAAAAACGTCTGTACCAAACACTTTCCGGAAAAAACTCTCCCCCGTACCAACAGTTCGCAAAGTCCCTTGATATCCGTCCTTCTTCCACCATCAAACAGGTGGTGGAGCGGATCCCGGATTTGTACAGGCCAGTGGAGCGCAAACGGAAGCGCGCTGCGCCAAAGCCCAAAGACCTGATTCAAGCTGCGGTGCGAACTGCCGTGGCCAGAGCCAGCGTCAAGTACTCCATCAATGAGGTTACTGCCCAAAAAACACTTCGCGATCTGGGTGTGGGGCGCGATGACATCGTAGGAATTAGAACCGATATCTACAAACCTTTCCAGGGATACGGGGGCAAACAGCCGGACCTTGCGGTTTTTCGGGGGATAACACCCTCGTCCACAGTCAAGGACATCGTAAGAAGCTCTTCCCACATTTTTTTGCCGGGAGTGACGATGGATTTTTCGCTGCCCGGTAAGCAGGGCAGAAAGCGCAAAGGCGGGTTCAGTGGATTCGGAACGGGGCTCACAGGCCGGACTGCCTTCGGATTGGCCGGGAAAGAAGGCAAAGGACGTAAAGGCGGTTTTGTCTCCAAGGAAACCAAAGGGCGTAAAGGTTTTGGCTGGTAAGGACAGTTCTGAAGGCGAGGGTCTGAGATTCTACTTATGGTGACTTCAACGCCATGTAAAGATCAGAATTGCCCAACCATTTGGCGGTTTCTCTTATATCTTCCGCTGAAAGCGCGACTGTAATGGTGCTTGAATCAGAATCAAGGTCGAGCAATAGAGCGGGGACGATGGCGCCAAGGGCGGCAATCCGGGAAGAAAAAATCAAATTCACGTTTTGTGGACGAGAATGGCCCTCGATTCGGGGAAGGTTCTTTGCCTGCAGCCGGACTATTGTCCGGTCTGCCAGGCTGACCTTTCTGAAGCTATCAATCTCCACCGGTATGGGATCGTCTTTGCGAATAAGAGTTCGCGTGTACTTTCCGTTGAAGTGCGAAAACATCTCCGTTGCCTGGTCCGCGGAGACGTTTCCGGCGATGCGCAACTGGGGTTGATCGATGACTGTGAAGGCGGGAATCTCCGCCGCGGCGAGCACGCGTGGCGAAGCCTGCCTGATCCACGGCCATGCCGCCGTCAGGGCAAGCAACAATAGCACGCTGGCCAGGAAAATATCTGCCCAGTAACGCCGAATGATAGGACCTTTTAAGGGCTGATAAGTCACATCCAGCCAATTCGCCTGCAGTTGGGCGAGTCGCTCTGGAGCCAACCCTGTCCGTTGATGAAGGCCTTGCAAGATGGCAACGTCACCGTCATCCAGGGCCTCCTGAAATCTGGTTGCGTTTGGAATGTCTGCTTGCCGGATGCTCTCCGCTTCCTCTTCAGTAATGCCGGGAATGGCAAGAAGCTGCGGTTCAATGGCAGGCTTTTTCTTCCAATTCATTTATTCTCTTCCTGTTTTTTCCACTGATAGACCACCGTGCGAGCTTCAGAATAAGGCAATGGACCAATCTCCACCTTAAGCGGATCGCTGCTTAAGAGGACAGCAGGAGCGCCGTCCACCATGGCGGAGTCTTTCACGTAGGTGCTTTCCGGCGGCGTTTCTTCCTGAAGAGTCACAGCACTAGCATCTTCTCCCGAAGGATCGGTGTTAGAAATAACCACGCGGACCTGGACAACATCATCGTCAAGTACGGTAACCGTTCTCCGAAACGTCACCACTGTCTGGACGGGTTCCGCGGAAAGCGAAGTACGCCGCGCTTTGTAGGGAAGTTCGGGATAAATTTCATCCGTAGGAAATGCGAAGTGATAACTGATCACGTCCCACATTTTCCGTTCTTCCATAAGGTCAGCAGGAACGGACTCATAGCCCAGTTTTTTCAGAAGCGCCAGCCGGTAAAGATCAAAGGAGGACTTAACGCCCAAGCCCCATTCCGCAGCCCGGTTGATCGCGCCTAAATACAAGAAGTGAGACACGCCGGTGAAGAGCACCACCTCGAATTCCCACGCCTGAAATAGGCCATAACTTCTGGGATGGCGCCAAATAAGACCTGCGCATAGAAGCAGAAACGCCAGTACCGCGCTTAAAAAAGAGGAGTTCAGCATAAAATCGAACTCGGTCTTGGCGCTGTTGATCGCCTCCATATAGGCCGGATCTATCACCGCCTGAAGCCGTGACCACAAAGCAAGTTGTGAAGCTCCATATCTCCGCTCCGTGTACGTCTCAAATGCGCGAATCACGTTTCCCAGCCGGGTAGGAAGGACCAGTTCCCGTTTGTTCGGATATTCATTATCAAGAATGTCTCCTGCCATGTCGGTCACATCGGCTAACGATCCGGAATCAATTTCAAGCTTTTCTAAGCCAACTTCGCGAGCCAAGTTCGCTACCCGCTCTTTCATGTTCCCCGCCAGGTCAAAGTGCCGCTGCCGGCGTTTTTTCCACTTTTCCCCAATCCACGAACCCTCCCATGGATACCCCTCGTACAGCCGGATCAATGCCGTGTTCAACTGATAAAGCATTACGGTGAGGACCAAAATAATGCAGAGCGCCACCAGGGCAATCACGCCATTGTTCTGCCAGCTATATGGATTTTTAACCAGTTGGGTAAACGCAGACCCGTAAGGCGTGACCGGGAGCACAACCAGGGAAAGCAGAGTGAAAAAAAGAATAGTTGGAAAAAAAGTCCCAAAGGTCATAGAACCGGAAACCATGCCAGATACTTTGTTTATAAGCTCATTCATGCTGAACAGCTCGATCCACTTCGCGGAGTCTTTTTCCAGCTTTTGCGGTCATTTGCCGGGCATCAATACCGCATCATTTTGCTTCCGTCGCATCAGTAACAGACGATTTTGTTAGGGCTTTCCCATGAACCACCGCCGTTTCTGCGGTAATGGACCAGCGAAAGGGCGCCATCATTCGTACGTCTGGCTGCCATCTCAAGCCTCTTCTGGTTACTTTGGAGGATTGTTATATCATCAAAATCCACTCGGGGCTCATGCTCAGCAATGGTTCGCTCTTTGCACCATTGATAGGTATTCGTGGTCGCACGATAAAAACAATGCAGCCCGCCGTTCTTGCCGGCCGCAATCAACTCGACACAGCCGCCGTCAGAGGAGTCATTCTGAATCAAAGAGGGGCGCCCAACGAACCCTTTTTCGATCACGGTTTCAAACCAGACTCCACCTACGCCGTGTTGCCACATTGAAACAAGAACTCCCTCTTTCACTCCCGCCAACTCAAGGTTGCCTTCATTGTTATGGATAAAACCCACTCCAGACCACCGCCCTTCCCGTGTTGGCGGAGGCGCTTCATGCCATGTGACCGAACGATCGTTTTCCCGCCAAAAATGGGAGAGTCCCCCGCCGAGCCGGGGAACAATGACTTCAAAATTGCCGAAAGAACCAAATCTTCCCTGGATGAACGCTGGAGGGCCTTCGACGCGGCCGGGAAGAAACGCAGGCCCGCGCCATCCATGTATGCCATTCAGCCAAAAGTGGGCCAACGCTCCATCACTTTGCGCCGCCACGATTTCAAGATTTCCATACCGGCTCAGTATGCAAGCCGCTCCCCAAAAAGGCCCACGAAAAGCAGCCTTGCGAATCCAGTCCGACGTGTCCCATATTTCAGGTCGATCCATGGCAAGATTATAATCGCGGCAGGCGTGGACCAGGCCGCGATAAGGAAAAGCCAACGTCGTCACCAGATCAAAGAATCCGCCTGAGGGGCCTGGACGGTTCACTAACCAGCCACTCTGATTGCAGGGAAGTCTCATAAGGCCAACGTGCATACCGCTCACAATACAAAAAGCATCTATTCAATAACACAGAGTCCGTATTTAGCCAATGCTAGTTTTCACGAACTCTCCTTTTGCGCCGACTTTAAATTCGCCCGCGCGAATACACCCGCCAGAAGAAATAGACCGTCATGCTGTAGCCCAGGATAATAACTACATAACGCACGGTGCGCGGCTCCATTTTCTGCGCGTACCAGGCTCCAACGTATCCACCTAAAGCGCCGCCCACGAGCATGAGAATGGCCTGCGGCCAGAATACCGCTCGGGCAATAATAAAAATAATCACTGCGACGGCGTTTCCGCAGGTGGCCAGCAGCGTCTTAAGGCCATTCATGCTGTGAATGTTTTCAATGCCCATCATCGCCAGCAAGGCAAGCATCACGATTCCCGCGCCGGCGCCGAAATATCCGATATAGACGGCGGCGCAGGCCTGCAGGAGCGTGATGCCAACCACGCGCTTGGGAGATGGTCCTGCTCCGGAGTGGTGTCGATTGACCCACGCCGTTACGCGATTGCTGAAACTGAAGATCAGCGTGGCGATCAGGAGAAGCCAGGGAATCAGCTTGTCAAAGGTGGCTTGCCCCGTCTTGAGCAGAAGGATTGAGCCGAATACGCTGCCCAGAAAAGTGATGACTATGAGCGGAAGAATGCGCTTGAGCAGCTCTGCGCTCAGCGCGCGCCGATAAGCACCGGTGGAAGCCAGCGTTCCCGGCCACAAAGCGACTGTCCCGGTGGCGTTAGCGTTAATCGATGGGACGCCGGTAAAGAGCAAAGCGGGAAAAGCAAAGAACCCGCCGCCTCCCGCGACCGAATTCACGATCCCACCCCCCATGGCGGCCAGAAAAAGCAGGATGGAATGGTGTGAGCTCACTCAACATTCTAGCGGATTTCTTTACATATCGCGGATTGTGCTGCGCGCGGGGGAGTGGACCGCAAATTCAGTGCGCAGCGTAACGTATCTTCAGCGCCATGATAGTCAAAAGCAGGGCCAGCGTGACGGCATTGGCCACGATGATTGGCATGGCCCACAGCCGAAAACCGTAAATCAGCCAGAGCACCACTCCGGCGGAAAAAGTGAGCAGCATGGCCCAGGAAAGATCGTCACAGCTTTTGCTGCGCCACGCGTGCAGTGCCTGCGGGACAAACGAAATTGTGGTCAACGCTCCGGCGATAAAGCCCAGCACAGAGGTCAGACGCATGAGGAACTCGTTCGCATAAATGGTTCTGTCATCTTAATCTGTTACCAGCGTTGGAATGCTGATCCCTAGGGCAAAGAGATAAAATTATTTTCTATCCAACACCCAGCCACCGACATCTGCTGATAGAACTTTCCTGAGGATTAGTTCATGCCTGAAAAAGCTGCTTTTCTCGCTTTTCTGGTCGCCGCGTTTGCGCTCAATCTTGCGCCAGGGCCAGACATGCTTTATGTGATTGGCCGCAGTGTGGGTCAGGGCCGCAAAGCAGGCATTGTTTCGTCGCTTGGAGTCTTCGTGGGCTGCTGGGTACATATTCTGGCTGCAGCTTTTGGGATTGCGGCGCTGCTTCGCTCCTCGCCATTCGCATTTAACGTGGTGCGTTATGCGGGCGCAGCTTATTTGATCTACCTGGGAATAAGGATGCTGGCGCAGAAGAGCGATCTTTCTTCACAACAGCTTAAAGCCGCTAGCCTTAAAAGCATTTTCCGCCAGGGCGCAATTACCAACATGCTGAACCCGAAAGTCGCGATATTCTTTCTGGCATTTCTCCCTCAATTTGTCGATGCGCGTCGCGGCAGCGTCGTCCTGCAGATCCTGTTACTGGGAATGATCTTCAACGTCGGCGGGACGCTGGTGAACCTGGCCGTGGCTTATGCCGGTGGGACTCTGGGTGAATTGCTGCGCCGTAACCAAGCTATTGCGCGGTTGCAGCGGCGCTTTACCGGGCTGATTTTTGTAGGACTGGGATTGCGCCTGGCATGGCAGAGGAGATAGGTCGTCCAAAAAAATGAAAAAGAGCACGCCGAACGGCTGCGTGCCCTGTTTTCTTAACGTCGATATTGAACTACATCAGAAATTCATTTGTCTGCCGCGTGATGGGATGCTGCATTTCTTCCAGTTCGTTCTTGACGTGGTTCAGGCCATACACCAGTTGCTCAAAATCGTGGGACATCTTGCGAAAGAGCGGCGCCACCTTGGCATATTCAAAGTGCTCGAATTTGGAGACGATGTAATAGCTCTCTTTGCCGGCTTTCACAAAGTCGATCAGGCTCTCCATGCGCGTGCGGCGCAAGCGATATTTATTCAAGCCCTGCGGAAACATGCCGGTGAAGAAAAGCGAGTAGTCGCCAATGTGTTTGCGCACCTGGCGCTCACGATCAAAGGATGCCGCCGGACCGTAAACGGGATCGGACTCTAACAGCATCTCGCCTACGTCGCATAGCGAGCGGCCGTCTGCATTTTTGATTTTGTAGAGAGTTTCTGCTTCGCAGAATTCTGTGAGCAGGTTGGCTACGTAATCATGCACTTCAGAGCTGCGCACGCCAATCTCACCATAATTTCTTTCAACTACTTCCTTGAAAAACCGCTGTAACGGATTCGATTCAGGTATCACCTTGTCACCCCTTTTCCCTGCACTACGCCGTTTCTGCCGTTACGTCGTCACCGCCCCGGCATTAAACGTGAAAGCAAATTGGGGAACGCTGCATAATTATGAGTGCAGTATGAGTACTCTGGGTTATCTGAAGCAAGTAATTTGTGAGATTACTCTACACTTTGGCAGCAGCACGAATAGAGTGCTAAAAAGCGAATGGACAATGAACAACCGTGTGGAGTAAGCAACTGCGCGACGAAAAGTCTCATCCACCAAGACCCTCTTTCACGGTTATCTTTTACGCGCGCGCCGATAGCAAAGGGATCCTTCGCTCCGCTCAGGATTTCGCCCTGCGGGCTCCCGCTTTGCTCACGCCCACGAAGCGGCTCAACTCTCATCCACCAAGACCTTTTTTCACGAGCTCACTTACGGTCTTGCCTTCCACGCGCGCGCCAGTGGCCTGGAGTTTGGCCATCACGTTCTTCATCACCGTGCCCATATCTTTCATGGTGGGTGAGCCCATCTCAGCGATGGTGGCTTTCACTGCTTCAGCGATTTGTTCTTCACCCATGGCTTTTGGTAAATAGTGCTCAATTATCTTGATCTCGTCCGCTTCTTTATCCGCGAGTTCCTGGCGTCCGCCCTTGGTGAACTGTTCAATGGAATCACGGCGCTGTTTGATCAGCGTGCTAAGGATCTGCTGCGTCTCTTTGTCATCGAGGGCCGCGCGCTTATCAACTTCTTTCAACTTGATGGCGGCTTTCACCATGCGCAGGGTGGAAAGGCGCAGCTCATCGCGGCTGCGCATGGCATCAACCATATCTTTTTGGATCTGCTCGCTGATCGTCATCGAAAAGAAACCTCGCTGAGGTGGAGAAAGAGAATTATAAGCTGAGTACGTCGCGCTCGGTGTGCGCCTGTTGAGGCCACTCAGAATCGATGGGAAAATTGGGTTTATGGCCGCGGCATCGCCGGAAACCGCACTTGTTGACTTCGAACGACATACAAGTCCGTTCCGATTCTGATGTCCAAGACATCGCCCAAGGGAGTTGTAACCTTGACTCGTGAACTATAGCCCTCGGTGTTTGAGAGGTATTCGATGTGAAATGAACCGACATCGTTGAGCGTCTGCGTGATCACTCGTCCCTTGGAGTCGTATTCGTTCTTCAATATAGCTTCCGGCGATGATCCAGAACGGCTGATAAGGGATATCGATGTCATGTGGTGGGCTGGATCGTACTCGTACAAAGTCTCTTGCCCGTCTGGGCGATGAACGTGGGCCAGGCAGCCGGCGGAATCGTACTCGTAAGAGACGCGGCTCCCGTCAGTGGCCTTTGCCTCAACGGTCCTGCGCTGCTCGTCCAGTTGGAAGGAAATGCCCTGGTTATCGCTGGCAGTAAGTTGGCGAAGCTCCCGATTCGGACCGCGGTCAAAGCTCAGAGAGTTTCCCTGGGCATCCTGATAGCCTGTCCAATAACAAAGCACGGTATTGTTACAGGGCAGAAATGTGGACCAGGCGCCGTCGCCGTACTGGAGTTTGTAATGATCTCCAGCCCATTTCAGCTGCGCTCCATCAATTGGACCGCTCTGGCTCTCGTATACAGCAGAAGGATCAAATCCGCGGCCGGGCGTTATACGCTCCAGAAAATCTTTGCCGCCATCCTCGTAATTGATATGCATGAAACTCAGGGATGAAATGCCATCAGAAGATAGCCATGGGTTGTAAGAGTGGTTGGCACCCCATCCGAGGGTAAAGGACACAGGCGGATAATAAATAGAACTGTAACCGCGCCTGAATTCAATCACAGGCGTTGAATTGAGGCGCATATCCATGCTCCTCTGTTTTACCTGTCCCCAACCGAGATTCGTGTCAAAGTTCTCCACATCCGTGGTACCCACAAAATTATGGTGCTCGCAGTTAGATACCACGGGTTCGTCCACTTTTATTTTATGTGTCTTATACGAATAGCTAAAGAAGAGACAGGGAAAAGAGGCACCGCGGCCACCGTTTGCTGACGCCTCGGGATGCACGTCGGACTCGTAAATGTCGTCTGGACCGCCATTCGGGGTAAGTGGTGAAAAAAGAACGCTTGTTGGATCGAAACTTTCAGGCAGGTGGAAATATTCCAAAGCAACGTATTTGGTTAGCATCTGTTTGGTGCTGGCTAGCCTGATCTCATTATCGGGCCGGTCTCCCCAGAATGCCGGATCCATGCGCCTGGTGGAAACGACTCCGATGCGGGCTGAATGCAAACTGTAAGTAAATTCCCACCCAAGCGCTTTTGGGAAGATGTCCTCATCAGTGAGCGCGATCATTACTGATTCTGGATTCCTGGCAATGTCGGAATAGGCATTTACCATGGCACCCATGATTTCTTCAGCAATACATTGATGCCGCTGCGGCACACACGCGCTGGGCGCCAGCTTGACTTCAGGAAGGATGAATATCTGTATGCCGAATTTGTTTGCGTAGTATTCAGCCAGCGAGCGCACAAAGATGGCCTGGCGTCCCACAGGAACGAAGTACAGTTTTCCGTGGCCGTGCAGGTCCTCTGGGCTGGCTACACGTCCGTGCTCAACCGGGAATTGCGTTGTCCGCACTTTCAGCATGGGGGCGGGCTTGGGCGTCTCTTGAACGGAGCCCGTTGCGCGCATTTCACGATAGAACGGGACAGCTACCTGAACGACAACGAATGCAATCGCTGCCAGAACAAAGAAGCAGGCAAGAATTA
>DASXKZ010000221.1:0-4040 GCA_036496525.1 Candidatus Angelobacter sp. | reverse complement strand
AGAAAAACAACCTTTCATCCTGCCTCAACTTGCACGGAATCAAGACGAAATGCACTGGTTTGCCGATGGTCAATTGATTGTCGTACGCAGGATTGTGTTTGAGACCAAGCCGACTGGTTTCGTATACATCCGTTACGATCTACAGGAAATCAGCAAGAGGCTGAAGCGTTTCGCGGGAATTGCAGCCATTGTATTGCTTATATCTTTGATTGCAGCACTTCTGGTTTCATCGATATTCCAACGCGCCGTCACAAAACCCATCGTGCATTTGGCGGAGCTGGCGCGAATCGTCTCCCGTGAAAAGAATTATTCTCTGCGGGCAACGCCTACTCACAATCGCGACGAACCCGACATCCTGATTGAGGCATTCAATGAAATGTTAGGGCAGATTCAGGAACGCGAAACTGCTCTACAGAAAATTCATCGTGAGTTGGAGCAAAGAGTGGAGGCCCGCACTACACAGCTGGCTACCGCAAATAAACAATTGGAGATTAAGAATCGCGAGGTTGAGCGCGCCACCAAACTAAAAAGCCAGTTCCTGGCCAGCATGAGTCACGAACTACGTACCCCACTGAATGCAATCATCGGTTTTTCTGATCTCATGGCCGATAAAACGGCGGGGCCACTCACTGATAAGCAAGGACGTTTTATCGGGCATGTGCGAGATGGTGCCCGCCACCTGCTGCAACTTATTAATGACATTCTGGATCTATCTAAAATCGAAGCTGGACAACTCGAACTCCGCTGTGAAGATTTCCAGATTGAAGACGCTTTACCGGAAGTTCTCTCCACGATCAAGCCGCTCGCCATGGCAAAGAACATCAATGTTGAGAAAGCGTCAGTGGCAAGCTTATCGGTTCATGCCGATCGGGTGCGTTTCAAGCAGATCCTCTATAACCTGCTCAGCAATGCTGTAAAGTTCACGCCAAAAGGCGGGCAAATTGAAATTGGCTGTAGTGAAAAAGGAGATTTGGTCAGCATATTTGTAAAAGACACCGGAATCGGTATTAAGCCTGAAGACCATGCCGCAGTCTTCGAAGAATTCCGTCAGATAGACGCTGGGAAAGAATCTACCCACGAAGGTACTGGATTGGGTCTCGCTATCACCAAGCGCCTGGTGGAACGCCAAGGCGGAACAATTTCGCTGGAGAGTGCTATCGGTCAAGGCAGCCGGTTTACTTTTACACTGCCAGCGGGCTCAAGAAAGATTGAAGCTGTAGCTTTGCCAGCAAAAACAGCAACCGGATCGAACCTTCCTACCGAGGGAGATGCAGGCAAACCGCTTGTACTTATTGTGGATGACGAACTCTCTTCCCGAGAGCTGCTGGCCAGCTATCTGAGTTCGGATTACAGGATCGCAATGGCTGAATCGGGGGCGGAAGCACTGGAAAAGATCAAACAGCTACATCCCGATGCCGTCACTTTGGACGTATTGATGGACAAGGGCGATGGTTTTGAAACTCTAGTCGCCCTGCGGAAACAGGCGGAAACAGCCGCGATGCCCGTCATCATTCTCTCGGTCGTAGATCAGAAAAATGTGGGCTTCGCTCTGGGGGCAACGGAATACCTTATCAAGCCGATTCGCAAAGCGGACTTGCTCGAGACCATGCACAAGCATGTCGAGCCAAAAAGCGACGATGATTCAGTAATCTTGCTGGTGGACGATGACCCCAAGACGCTGGAACTCCTGGAGGACACTCTCAGGTCAGCCGGATATGAGACCCAGTGTGTACAAAGTGGTACCAGAGCTCTTGAAGTGTTGTCCTCCAAAATTGTCAGCGCAGTTATGCTTGATTTGCTGATGCCGGGCATGGATGGCTTTCAGGTAATCGGCCACATCCGGCAGCAGGCCACGTTGAAACAGCTCCCCATTTTTGTGATGACCGGAAAGACACTCACCGAGCAAGAACTTGCGATTCTGGGGAAAGATACTCAGGCATTCTTTCACAAAGGCAAACCCTGGCAACAGCAGCTGATCGCTGAAATCAATCGGGTAATTCAGGGTCGACGGGCGAAAGCGGCTGGGCAAAACTAAACGAAATGAAAAAGATACTCATCGCCGAGGACAACGCAGTTAACCGCGAATTATTGCGGGAGTTGCTGGAAATGCACGGCCACACCGTGATGGAAGCGATCAATGGGGAAGAAGCGCTCCGCAAAGCGGAAGAATCAAACCCGGACATTCTATTGCTCGATATGGGCATGCCCGTGCTCGACGGATACGGAACAATACGCAAGATACGTGAAAACCCAAGGTTTGCTGGACTACCTGTGCTGGCTGTTACCGCCTATGCAATGCAGGGCGACAAAGAGCGAATATTGAGTTGCGGTTTCGATGGCTACTTGTCGAAACCAATTAATCCCACGTTACTTTTTCAAGAACTCGAACGTCTTCTGTTGCGGGCGGAAAGAGGGATCGGTCCAGAAGACCGTGCCGAAGCAGCAACAGGAGGAAAGTAGGGTTGTTTTATCCAGCTTGACGGGCCCCAGTTGTAATTTCAAAGTAGTGAGATTTGAATGGCCGATTCGCAGAATGACGCACTCAAGCTGCTGGCGATAGACGATACGCCACAAAACCTCGAGCTTATTGTCGAAGCCCTGGCTCAGGACTTGCTTGAAATCATCACAACCTCCGATACGGACGAAGGTCTGCAACTATTCCACAATGCCCGTCCTGCGATTGTGCTGCTTGATCTGGTCATGCCGAAGATGAGTGGGATGGAAGTACTGGAGCGCATGGTGGCAGATGATCCAGCGGCTGAAATCATTCTTATGACGGCGCACTACTCCACCGAATCAGCTGTAGAAGCGATTCAAAAAGGAGCTGCTGATTATCTCACCAAGCCGCTAGATTTAAAAAAGCTCCGTGACCGCATCGGGATTATCGTGGCGGATGCGGAAAAACGACGGCAGGCCTTTCAGCTCGATCATGCCCTCCTGGACACCTATCAATTTGAAGGGATCATCGGCCGGAGTCCCGCCATGTTGGAAACATTCGCAAAGATTCGCCGGGTAGCACCCCATTTTCAGACTCTGCTGGTAACCGGCGCGACTGGGACGGGTAAGGAACTCGTGGCCCGGGCTCTGCAGCGTTTGAGCCCGGTAGCGTCCGGGCCGTTTGCGGTATGCAATTGCTCTGCAATTGTCGAGACTCTGCTGGAAAGTGAGCTATTCGGTTATGTGCGAGGTGCCTTCACTGGCGCCACTCAGGACAAGGCTGGCCTGTTTGAATCCGCAAATGGGGGCACCGTGTTCCTGGACGAGATAGGCGAATTGTCTATGCCGGCACAAGCCAAATTGTTGAGAGTGCTTCAGCAGCGCGAAATACAACGGGTTGGCTCTCCCAAGACTCGTGCTGTAAATGTTCGAGTGGTGGGTGCAACCAATCAGGATTTGCGGGAGTTGGTCGCAAGCGGACGTTTTCGCGAAGACCTTTACTACAGACTGTCGATGATCGAGATCAACCTTCCGACGCTGACCGAGCGCCGCGAAGATCTACCCTTGTTACAGAAGTATTTTGTGGAAAAATTCGCGACGCAATATGGAAAAGAGATCAAAGGAATCACACGCCGCGCCCAACAGCAGTTGGCGCGACACATCTGGCCGGGAAATGTGCGGGAATTGGAAAATGTCATCGGCAATGCTGCGATGATGACCCAGGGAAATACAATTGATTTGGCAGATCTTCCGGAATCGGTCCGCAATCCTGTGGAACCGCTGAAAAGCAACGAAGAATTGCTTTCCCTGGAGGAAGTGCAGAACCGGCATTTGCAGCGAGTTCTTGAACTCGTTGGCGGCAACAAGGTGCGAGCTGCCGAAGTGCTTGGCGTGAGCCGCGCCACGATCTATGAAATGTTGGCGCGGATTAAGAACGCTCCTAAGGGACTAAAATCCAAGTCGGCGACGGAAAGGTGTTGAAATAGCGTAGCTTTTCAGCGCTGGGGGACTCGGCGATGAACCCTCGTTTTATCGAAACTTTGCCGCGAAAAGGTTACCGGTTTTTGGCAGCCGTGACGGTTGAAGAAATATCGGACAACCGC
>DASXKZ010000220.1:0-6101 GCA_036496525.1 Candidatus Angelobacter sp. | reverse complement strand
GTGTTCATGATCTTTGAACTGACGCAGGATTATCAGATTCTGGTGCCGCTCATGGTCGCAAACCTGCTGAGTTTCATGATCTCAAAACACTTCCAGCCGAAGCCCATCTATCATGCGCTGCTGGAGCAGGACGGCATTTTTCTGCCGGGTCCGGAGAGCCGCCTGCGTCCCGGTTTCACCAGTGTCAGGGACGTTATGACGCCTGACGTTCTGCTGGTTCTGCCTGAAACCTCAATTGAGGCAGTTCGGGATCTGTTGAACCAGGATGGAAACAGACCTTTAATCGTCGGTTCGAAAGATTTGTTTACGGGGACCCTTGCGACTCCCGAGATTGAAAAAGCAATCAAGGCCGGCCGCGGCCATCAGCCGATCAGTTCACTGGATGTACAGACGAATTGTCCGCACGTCTATCTCGACCAGCCACTGGATGTGGTATTGGAGAAACTTGCGCAGACCTCCGGAGTGATACCAGTTCTAAGTCGTCACGGCCACCAGTTCTTGGGCGCCGTAACCAAGGATACGGTCATGCGTTTCCTGGATCGAAATCCAGCAGAAAAAACCTGAAAACTATCGCCTTCAGCAAGACTTTGCTTTGTCCGAAGAAGCCCGCAATCGCTGGCCCTGTCTTGTGAGGTGCTGCAAAGACTCAAAAAGGATTGGTCCGATTTCTTGCAGTTCTGCGCGGGAAGCAGCGGCTTGCTCCTGCATCATTCGTTTGCCTTCTGGCGTGGGCATCAGCGTTACCACGCGCCGGTCCAGCCCGGCACGCCGACGGCGAAGCAGGCCACGCTTTTCACATCGATCCACTAACTCCACAGTCGTGTTGTGATTAAGCTGCATCCGCTCAGCCACCGTCTTGATCGTGGGCATCTGCCCTTCGGGCAGGCCTTCTATAGCCAGGAGCAGTTGGTATTGCTGTGGGTTGTACCCGCGGGCTCTTGCCTTTTCTTCCATATAACGAAGGTAACGCCGAATTTGGTAGCGAAACTCAGCCAAGGCCTTATACTCCGGCCGGCTTAGGGTCTTCGCGGGGCTTTTTTCGTGAATATTGTTTCTTTTTGGCATGTGTTAAATAACCTTCGGCCACATTTTATACAAGCGCGTTTATGGGAACACTTAACAATTCAGCAATTTTATCGCTTTCGTCCAGGAACCATGGTCAGGGACTTACCCTTGTAGCTCAATTTGAGAATTTCTAATTTGGTTGACTCATCTGGCTGCCGGGAGTATGCTTCTTTCCATTCAATATCGCATTAAGATATTGTTTTATTTTTTCTCTATATATATCGTAAAACGATATTGTTGTCCTTGTGGAAGATCCCTCTGATTTGTACTCGCGCGGGCTTTCCTCAAGGCGGGCCCTTGTTCGACTTAGCAAGTTATTGAACGACTTTAGGAGCGCAACCATGAGCTACATCTATCTACCTGAAAAAGTGTCTAAAGCGCGTCTGCGAGAAGCAGAAAACGCGCGTAAAAACCGCGCAGAGATTGTGCGCGCATACTCCCACGGCAAAGTCTCGCGCCGCGATCTCGTCAAATGGGGACTCATCACCGCTGGTGGAACACTGGCCCCAATCCAAGGACTGAATCCTTTTATCACCAGCGCGTATGCCGACGATGGCGGCAGCAACATTCCGACAGGCGCACCGCGCAGCCCGCTGTTCGGTGTTCAGCCTTTTACCCAGCCCATGCCCCGTTTTGATGTGCTGCCGCGGAACCCCCTCACATCTCTCAATCCGGCGCCGCAGGCTGAAGCCAACCAGACGCAGCAGCCGGTACCCGCCGGTTTGGGTGGCGGGACCGGACCAATTGAAGGCCGGCCTCCCGGGCCTATATGGGCACACCAGCAGTTCAATCTGCTTCCGCCGCAAGTGGCCATTTCCGCCACGATAGAAGGGGCCAAGGTCAACACCGTTTACAATCCCGGCGTTGCCTCGAATTTCAACTCCGGTATTGATCCGACCACTCCCTTCAACCCACGCTTTCACCCCAATCTGCCGGACCAGGGACCGCTGGCTTTCTGGACTTACAACGGAACTTTTCCGCCCAAGCTTATGCAGGTGCGGTACGGTGGCGATGCGGTGCTCTTCCGCTTGAGCAACAAACTTCCGCCGGACTTTACCGCCAATGGCGGCTTCGGTCGCATCAGCACCTCCACTCACGAGCATAACGGCCACCATGGAGCGGAGAACGACGGCTTTACCGGCGCCTATTTCTTTCCCAACCAGTTTTACGACTATCACTATCCAATCGTTCTGGCGGGCCGCAACAGCGTAAATACTGATGCCACTGATCCCCGCGCGGGCGGTCCTTCCGACAGCGGCGGTATCAACAAGATCCCGGGCGACTGGCACGAGACCATGAGCACGCACTGGTTTCACGACCACATGTTCAGCTTTACTTCGCAGAACGTGTACAAGGGCATGGCCGGGATGTTCAACATCTACAGCGCGCTTGACCGTGGCAACGAGGCACTGAATGACGGAGTAAATCTGCGTTTGCCCAGCGGGACCGCCAAGTCCTACGGCAATCTGGAGTATGACATCAACCTCATGCTGGCCGATAAGGCTTGGGACCAGGACGGGCAGCTCTTCTTCGATATCTTCGACTTTGACGGGTTCCTGGGCGACGCCATGACGGTGAACCTGGTTTATAAGCCGTTCTTTGAAGTGGAGCGTCGCAAGTATCGCTTTCGCATTCTCAACGGAGCTGTTTCGCGCTTCTTCAAGGTGGCGATATCCGATGCTGCCGGGAAGGCGCAGCCGATGATCTTCATCGCCAACGACGGCAACCTGATGCCCAGCCCAGTGGTCCTCACCCAGCTGGACGAACAGGGAATCGCCGAGCGATATGACATCGTCATTGACTTCTCCCGTTACAACATTGGCGACAAAATCTGGATGGTGAATCTCTGCGAGCACCAGAACGGAAAGAGACCGGCGGACGATCTTACGCTGTCCGAAGCACTGAGCGGCAAATCCGCCGATCCGTGTATCGGCAAGTTTCTAGAGTTCCGCATCGTTCGAAATCCTGCTACACCCGATGTCAGCCAGGTGCCGGCCACAATGATTCCGAACCCCGACCTCTCGAATATCCCGGTCACACGGGAACGGATTTTCGAGTTTGGTAGCGGCGGAAACCAAACAACCAACGATCCAGTGTCTACGTTTTTCGGCCCGTGGGGCATCAAGACAGATGACCAGGGCCCAACGCTGAACGCTGACTATGGACGCATCTCTGCTGCGCCCAAGTTCGGTACTCGCGAAATCTGGACCTTGAAAAACGGTGGCGGTGGCTGGGACCACCCGATCCACATCCACTTTGAAGAAGGACAGATTCTGGCGCGGAATGGCAGTGCCTCAAACGTACCCGCATGGGAGAAGGGCCGCAAGGACGTTTATCGCCTGCGTCCGGGCGGCAGCGTCACTCTGACCATGCAGTTCCGTGATTTCGGCGGAATGTTTATGGAACACTGCCATAACACCGTTCACGAAGACAATGCCATGCTCTTGCGCTGGGAAATTGATAATGCCGGCGGCGCGTTCCTGAAGGCGCTGCCAACACCAATCCCGACTCCGCAAGGCGTGACCTTTGAGGACCCGGACGACATTCTCCCAACGGCCTTCTAGGGCTATTCCTTGGAGAAGGTGAGTGAGGGCCGGCGGTGGTTGTCAAGTAGTTCTCCGCCGACCCTCGCTGAAATGCGGTGTCCCACGGAAAGGAAGTTCATCATGCGCCGGATAGATCCATTAGGTATCGCGCTGGTTGCTGCGATGCTTTTGCTCGTTGTCATCTTCGTCTCCAAAGCCGGAGCTGCGAACCGCTGGGGGGCCGGTTATTTTCCCAACGTCCCTCTGACCACGCAGGACGGAAATACCGTCCACCTGTATGACGACTTGCTCAAGGGCAAGACCGTTGTGGTCAGCCTGTTTTACAGCGAGTGCCAGGATTCGTGCCCGCTGGAAACCGCGCGCCTGGTGCAGGTGCAAAAGATGCTGGGCGATCATGTGGGCAAAGACGTCTTCTTTTATTCCATCAGCATTGATCCTGAGCATGACACTCCGGCTGTGCTCAAGGCGTATGCTGAGAAATTTCACGTCGGGCCTGGCTGGCTTTTTCTTACCGGCAAAAAAGCTGATATCAATCTGGTGGGCAGGAAGCTTGGCCTGGATGCAGATTCCACCCTCAACCGTGACGGCCACACTGTGGATTTGATGATCGGCAATGAGCCTACAGGCCAATGGTTGCGCAACTCTGCCACAGACAATGCCCGTTTTCTTGCCACAAACATCTCTACCTTGGTCGATGGCTGGAACCGGCATAAGCCTGAGGTTGCCAAAAGCTACGCCCAGGCCCAGCCCCTGGCCGTGGCTGACAGAGGCCAGTACCTGTTTGCCACGCGTTGTGCGCCGTGTCATACCATCGGCAATGGAGTAAAGATTGGCCCCGACTTGCAGGGCGTAACCAGCGTGCGTGACCACACCTGGCTCTTTCGCTTTATCCAGAAGCCAGATGTGATGCTGACGGAAAAAGATCCGCTGGCCACAGCGCTCTTCAAGCAATACAAAGAAATACGAATGCCCAATGTTCGCCTGGGGCCCGATGATACGGAAGCCCTGGTCAAATATCTGGAGGGTCAAAGCACGAAGTCAGGTCACGTTGCGTCCAAGAACGTGGAAAACGAGAAGAACGACAGGAAAGGCCTGGAAAACTGATCGCCGCAACTTGCGCCCCAAAATTTCTCCTTGGCTGCGCTCGCCCAATTTTAAGTGGAGAGGGTTTCGATATGGAACTCCTCTCCCGGGCAAGCCCTCGTTCCGCAGATGCGACCGTTATTCATAGCCTCTGGTCTCACGTCCCTCTCGAGATATATATCGTAATACGATGCAACCAACGCCCAGCGACGAGCATACATTCTTACTATGGGCCCAATCGGGTGGCTGCGTTCTCCTGGTAAGCTGTCTTGCCTCGGGTTCGTCCACGCACGGGCGCGCGGTCGTCTGGATGCTAAAGGACTGGTGGCTGTCCGCTGGCTGCAGCATGGAATTGGCCCGGAGTTGAGCATTCGCTCTCGGGCAGTTCTTGATGAAGCAGGGCGTTGCGAAACGCCATTAGGCCTATTTCGATGGAGGAATGGGAATATGAAGAATCGTCAAGATACTCCTGCCGTCATTCTATTGGCCATGATCGTTGCTATGAGCATGGCGATGATATTTGCCGCGCTTCTGTATGGCTTCATGAGGGCCAGCCACGCTTCGTCTCTTGAGATCGGAGCGCATGACAGCCGCTGTCTTCATGAAGTGTGCAACATGCATCACTCCGTGACCTAACCGGATTCGTCCTGAGTTCGAACCGTCCGCCGTGAGGAGTGCCCACAACGATCATCCGGGGGCACACCTTAGGAATCGGGTGATGAACACCTAAATCTCGCAGAATTCAGAGGTTTCCCGGAGGAGAAAAATGATGCGCGCTTTACTAATCTGCGCTGTGCTGATCGGTACTTTAGGCCAAGCTGTTGCGGCCCAGGATAAGCAGACCACAACCGCCAATGCTGCCTGCACGTTCCAAGACGGCAAAGAAATGAGCGTCCGGTATAACCCGGCACTCTTCGACAAAGACAAAGAAGACCGTTTCTCGGACCGCCAGATGTTTTTGTTTACCCAAACTCCTCTCGCCATAGGCGATAAAGAAATCCCGGCCGGCGCGTTCAGTCTGTACTTGATGCAAAAGGGGAAAACGTGGACCCTCATCATTAACAAGAACGTAACGCCGGATTCCAAGTATGATGAGAAGCAGGATTTGGCGCGGGTTTCAATGCAGCTTGGAGAGGTCGACTCAGACGCAAAACAACTTGAAATTCTATTCGTCCATGCAGCGCCAAAGCAGTGCAATTTACGGGTTTATGAAGGACACACAGGCGCGTGGGCTGAGTTCAAGGAGGCCGCGTCCCATAAATAGCTCGAATTGGGAGCGCGCGCATGCTCTTTTTCGGGTTGATTTAGCTTTCGGGGCTCCCAAGCCAGTTTCCGGCCTCGTGGTGTGCTAAAGAATTCGCCAATACAAACTGCTTACAACAACGTTCGCATCTTGCTCAGATCATC
>DASXKZ010000219.1:0-19313 GCA_036496525.1 Candidatus Angelobacter sp. | reverse complement strand
GAAGCGAGACCGCTCTGGGTACTGCGACCTGGTATGCCATACCTCAGAGTGGCCACTTGCAACTCACGACTGCTGGCTACTGGTACGCTTTCGTTAGCATTCCAATTTTTCAGTTCATTCTGCTGCGCTGGTATCTGCGATTTTTTATCTGGTTCCGCTTCCTGTGGCAAGTCTCCCGGCTGGATCTGCACCTGATTTCCACTCATCCTGATCGGGCGGCTGGCCTTGCTTTCCTGGGCAAGAGCGCCTACGCCTTCGGTCCAATCCTCTTCGCACAAGGCGCATTGATTGCAGGCCTGATTGCTAGCCGCGTCCTGGAAGAAGGCGCAAAGCTGCTCTCCTTCAAGATGCAAGCGATAGGGTGTATCTGCTTTTTCCTTGTGTTTGTGCTTGGACCGCTCACCATGTTTACACCACAACTTGCCGGCGCAAAGCGCAAGGGGCTGGGCGAGTATGGACTATTTGCCAGCTCCTATGTGGAAGAATTTGAGAAAAAATGGGTGGTTCGGAACCCTTCTGCGGACGATGAACTGCTTGGTACCGGCGACATTCAGTCGCTGGCCGATCTGGGTAACAGCTATGCGCTGGTTCGCGACATGCGGGCCGTGCCCTTTGACATGCAGGATATTGGCCGGCTCGCTGCGGTCACGGCCGTGCCGCTTCTGCCCCTGGGCCTCACCATATTTTCTCTTGACCAGATGGTGACGCAGATACTCAAGGTCCTGTTCTAAAGCAATACGCCAGTTTTACTTCTTAGCGATGACCACAATATCTGTGGGCGCATTCAAGTTTCCAGAAAATGGCGAGCCGTTCAGCGGAGAAGGCATGCCGGTTGAAGAATTTACTGAATAAGCCGAGACGGTGTTATCAACTTTGTTGACTGCAAACAAAAATTGTCCCGTGGGATCAAGCGCCACGCCAAACGGATGCTGCCCGGCGGGAACTTCTGCAATCGAAGAGAGCGCGCCATTGGTTATTTTGAACGCGGACACGGTTCCGGCCTGCACGTTGCTTGCATAAAGGAACTGGTCATTGGGATGGACCGCCAGCCGCAACGGATTATTGTGGCAGGAAACAGAGCAAGAGGGCGCGGCGGCGGGCAGTGCTGAAACCGGCGTCAAAGCTCCGGTGGCGTTGATGTTGAATGGGACAATGGACTGGGCCATGTGATCGCCAACAAACAGGAACTTTCCCGCAGGATCGGCGGCGAGTCCGATTGCGGACGCAAAGCCCGCGGTGCTGGAGGTTGGAAACGGAGATCCGGCAATGGGGATTAAAGCACCGTTGGCTCCGATTTGGAAAGCGGAGACGGTGTTGAGATCAGAGATTTGAGAATCAGGGAAATTGTTGGCGAATAATATTGTCCCCGCCGGATTCACAGCCAGCCCATAAGGATTGCCGGCGGTGAACGGCGACCCTGCAACAGGAGAGAGCGAGCCATTTGCACCAATGCTGAAAACGGAAATGCTGTCCGCCGCCTGGTTCGCCACAAAAACAAATTTTCCCGCCGGATCAACAGCAATCCCGATGGGGCGTGCGCCGGTGGCAAACGGAGAGCCGGGAACAGCGGCAAGCTGGCCGGTGCCCGTATTTACTGAAAAAGCTGAGACCGTGTTCGCATTCTGGTTGCTCACAAAGAGAAGCTTATGGACCGAATCAAGTGCGACGAACTCTGCGCCGGCGCCAGCCGGAAACGGAGAACCCGGAACGAGCGAAAGAGAACCGGAGCTATCCATGGCAAATGCGGAAACAGAGCCGGCCCCTGAATTGGTTACAAAGGCAAAGCCAACTGTGGCCATTGGCAGCGGATTTTTGCCACCCATGCCGCATCCATTCAACAGCAGGATCGCGATCAGAAAAGACAAGATTAACCATGGAACAGGTGGAAAGGTGCGGGAACGGTGTTGCGATGAGAGCATGGCTTTCAGTCTCCCACCTGCAAGTATAGCGCGAGGGAAATTCATTCAACACCGCTTGCTGTTGTGGGGAGCACTGTAGCTGCGCAAAAAATCGACTGTGTGCCCTTATTCGCTGCGGAGTTAGTGTTGCAAACAAAAAGCGTTTTCATTCGTCAATTCATCAAAACCAAAAATGGAGTGAATCATGAAAGAAATCAACGCCTACCTGATCTTTAACGGAAACTGTCGCGAGGCAATGACGTTTTACCAGAAATGCCTTGGCTCTGAGCTGCAACTGATAACGTTTGGCGATATGGGCGGCAATGCGCCTCCGGATTCCAAAGACCGGATTGCCCACGCCAGAATCAGCAAGGGCGCTGCAGTTTTGCTGGCCTCAGACAATATGCCGGGAATGGCCTTTAACGCCGGCGACAACTCTTTTGTCTGCATACAGTGTGAATCGGTACAGGAGACAGATAAATTGTTTTCTGCTCTCAGCGAAAAAGGCAACACCACACAGGCCCCACAAGAAACACCTTGGGCAGCGCGGTTTGCCATGTTCACTGACCAATTCGGCACCAAGTGGATGTTGAATTTTAGTAAGCCTACACAGTAGCGGCGACTGCGGAACTGCAACCAATGGGGCGCGGTTCCGCGTTTTCGCAACCTGCAATGGCTTTTACTGCTCACGGATTCGGGCGCGAAACGCTCAACGGATAGGAAGCGATCAGATACTTGGCCTGATCACTATCGATCGGGTCAAAATCGAAGAGGGTCTGATTATCACCACCAAAGGCCCGTGCGCGAAAGTAATAGACCTTACCTGCTTCTGCGTTGAAATGTACGAGCGCTATTAATGATCCTGTATTCGCGCACATATGGTGTTCACCCGGCTCCACTGACACGGAGAAATAGGAGTTGCGCCGTACAGCGCCAACCCATGTTCCGTCCACTCCGATATTTGTTTTTACACAGACCCCAGTGCAGCTTATGCGGCCAATATCCTGAATGAAGTAAACCCGCGCTTTGCCGAGCTCTGGCTGCATGAGCGCGTGCTTGGATTTATCCAGCTTCACTTCGAAGTCTGCACCTTGAGGGCCGCAGGCTGCCGGGACAGGAGGTTCGTCCTGGGCAAATGCGGATGCCGCCAAAAACATTATGACGAGAACGATTCTCATAGCTCCTCCGGTTCGACGTTTCAATTCAACTGCGTGTACAGGTCTTCTGCGCCTTTATAGCCAGGCCAAGCTTCACGATGATAGAAGATAGAGGTACTCTGAAAGAACCCAAGTTTTACAAAGTACGGCAAAGATTAGTCAACGCCTTACGATTTTCTGTGGTTGCATCTCCATTCACAGAGCCAGCAAAGATACGATGATTCCACGTCTGCGGGATACGAGGCTTCTCTGTTAAAATCCATAGGTAAGCGAAACTTTTCCCGTCCCATATTTCCCAGGATTATTCTAAAGTCTGCGAAAACAGTTACGGGCGAGGAGTGTGCATTTCCAGTGAAGCGCGGCAGGACTGCAGTAATTGTGGGCGCCCAGTGGGGCGACGAAGGCAAAGGCAAAATTGTCGACGTACTCTCGCACAATTTTTCAGTGGTGGCCCGTTATGCCGGAGGGCATAACGCCGGACACACCGTCATTATTAAAGGCAAAAAGTTTGTATTGCAGCTTGTGCCGTGTGGCGTGCTGCGCAAGGGCTGCCGCTCGGTCATCGGCAATGGCGTGGTGCTGGACCCGCTGGCCTTCCTGAAAGAAGTAAAGATGCTGCGCGAAGCCGGTGTGCAGGTGGATGGAAACCTTTTTGTCTCCAACCGCGCGCACGTGATTCTGCCCTACCATCGCATGATTGAAATGGGAGCAGAGAATGCCCCGGGACGTGTGAAGATCGGCACTACATCGCGCGGGATTGGGCCGGCCTATGAGGATAAGATGGGACGCCGCGGATTGCGCGTGGCCGATCTGCTCGACTCCAAGCTGCTGAAATCGACGATCGAAAATGCCTGCCGCGAAAAAAATATGATCGCGCACGCGCTGTTCAATTCCGAGCCGCTTGATGCCGACAGCATGTACGCCGAGTACGCTGAGGCCGCCAAACAAATCGCCCCGTTCGTGGCCGATACCGCCGTGTTACTGAATCAGGCATTGGCTGAAGGCGGATCGGTGATGTTTGAAGGCGCGCAGGCCACCATGCTTGATATCGATCATGGAACGTATCCTTTTGTTACGTCATCAAGCTGCACCGCTGGCGGCGCAGCCACCGGGACCGGCGTTCCTCCGAACGCGATTCAAAATGTAATCGGCGTGACCAAGGCTTACTGCACTCGCGTGGGCGGCGGCCCGTTCCCCAGTGAAGTAGAAGGCGCAGTGGCCGATCAACTTCGTGCGCGCGGCAATGAGTACGGGGCAGTTACCGGACGCCCACGGCGCTGTGGCTGGATCGATCTGCCGCTTCTCCGCTACGCGCAGATGATTAACGGCGTGAACTGGTGGGTGGTCACGAAGATGGACGTCCTGGACGTGCTGGATGAAGTTCCGGTCTGCGTTGGCTACAAGATCAAAGGCAAGAAGTATGACTCCGTGCCGGCGCTGGCAACCGGCTTTGAGCAGGTGGAAGCCATTTATGAAAAAATGCCGGGCTGGAAGAAATCGACGGAAGGCGCAGCCGGCTTTGACGATCTGCCGAAGAAGGCGCAGGAATACTTGCGCTTTATTGAGCGCGAGAGCGGCGCAAAGATTGGCATGGTTTCTACCGGCCCTGACCGCGACCAGACGATGCTTTTGCCGGAGTTCGAAGCGGAAATTATAGGCCCGGCTGAGAAAGCTGCTCCGGTAAAAGGCGCGAAAGCGAAATGATGGACCTAAATTTTAATAGCTAAGAGGAGACGCCATGACGATCTCGGCCCCTCCCATCGTCGAATGCGATCAAGTCCATGCCGTCCTGGCGGTCAGTGACATTCCCGCCGCCATAGACTTCTATACCAAAAAGCTAGGTTTCAAACTGGCGTTCACATGGGGTGGTGATCCGCCGACCTTTGCGGGCGTGAACATAGGCAAGGTGCAGATGTTCCTGCAGAAGGGAACACCCTCTCCCCAAGGATGCTCCGTGACCTTTGTCGTCGGCGACGCAGACCAATTCTACGCATTCCATCGCGCCAATGGCGTTGAAGTTACCGCGGAAATCGCCGATAGAGAATATGGAATCAGAGACTACGGCGTGCGCGATCTGAATGGATATCATCTCTCGTTTGGGCACCATCTCTTCAACGCCGGACCGCCGATCAAGATTGAGCGCGTGGACGTGCCGGTGCGGCTGGAGAAGCGCCTTGCCGCTCTGCTCCAGGATTTGGCAAAGCACAAACGCATGAGCGTGACCAGTTGCCTGGAGGAGATGCTGCTGCATACAAATGATGGCGTTGGCCCGCACACGGAAACGACTCTCCGCTACATTCAGGAGCTAAAGAAAAAACATGGCATTGATTATGACAGCCATGCCAGCTACCGTTTCGTGGAAGGGTGAGCTGTGGCGCAGCGTAAGGGTCTTGAGTTGACAGAATCTGTCCTGAGAGAAAGCAAATATGATCGTTCTAAAAGTTGACATGCTGGTGAAGCCGGGCACGGAAGAGAAGTGCCGCGAGTACATCAAAATCCTGCAGGAACATTCGCGCAAGGAACCAGGTTGCCTGCTATACATCGGACATCAGTCGACAGAAGATCCGCGCAAGTTCTTGTTTTACGAGCAATATAAGGATGCTGCCGCGCTGGCAGCGCATCGCGCCGCGCCCTACTTTAAACAGTATGTAAGCGAAGGCCTGGATACGATCATGGAGAATCGCAGCCGCGACCTGTTTGAACCGGTGGACTAAAAGTTTCCCTAACCAAATTCGTCCCTGCTAGTCTTATTTTCCATCGGGCAGTAGTGTGCCCAATCCACTGTCGCGAGGCTCTCATGAACATCGCCCTTCTGGATTTTCGCCAGGCCATCCGTAACATGAGAAAGAACCCGGGCTCAACCTTGCTGGCTATGGTGATGCTGGCCGTCGGCATTGGCGCTACCACTGCAATCTTCAGCGTCTTCTATTCCGTTCTGATTGAGCCGCTGCCTTTTCCTGAGCCCTCGCGTCTGGTGCAGCTCTGGGAATCGCGCCTGAAGAACCAGTGGAACCAGGCCACCTTCACTGAAGCCAACTTCTGGGACATCCAGGAGCGCAATCGCACTTTTGAAGGGATTGCCTGCTTTCATGACTTCAGCGCCAACCTGATCGGATCAGGCGATCCCGAGCAGGTTGCCGGCGGTATGATCTCTGCGGGGTTCTTTCATGTTCTGGGGGTAAGGCCGGTAGCCGGGCGCGATTTTCTCCATGAAGAAGACCAGCCGGGCCATGACAACAATGTTGCGCTACTGCGCAACAAATTCTGGAAGACCCACTTCAACGGCGATCCTCAGATTATCGGCAAAAAAATCCGGCTGAACAGCACATCATTCCAGATTGTGGGCGTGCTTCCGCCCGGCGAGCCATGGCTTGACGCTGCCGACGTTTTTATTCCCTTCGTCCATCGCGCCAACCCTGATCGCGGCAGCTTTGAATTCGCAGTGATTGGCCGGCTGGTCAAAGGCGTAAGTTTCCAGACAGCGGAGGCCGATCTCAACACCATCGCAAAATCTCTGGCCCAGCAATATCCCAAGGACGATGATGGAATGGGCGTCACGCTGAGCACCTCAGCAGATTGGCTTGCCAACAGCGAGCTGCGCACCAAACTGTGGGTCCTGATGGGTGCCGTCGCCTTCCTCTTGCTGATTGCCTGCGTGAACCTGGCCAACCTGTTGCTGGCCAAGGCCACGGGCCGCACGCGGGAGATTGCCGTGCGCGCCGCTCTGGGGGCGCGCCGTGCTCGGATCGTGCGCATGGTGCTTACTGAGTCACTGGTGCTTGGGCTCACCGGCGCGATTCTCGGCGTGTTTCTCGCACTCGCCGCGATTGCCGCCATCAAGGCCGCCGATCCCGGCGGAATTCCCCGGATTACCGAACTCGGAATCAACCCTTGGGTGCTTGCCTTCACGCTGCTCGCCGCAATCCTCACTGGCATTCTCTCTGGCCTGGTTCCTGCGCTGCAGGCTCCTTATAAGAACATCGTTGCCGGCCTGCGCGAGGGCGAGCGCAGTCAGGCCGGTTCGCGCGCGCAAAAACGCGTGCGCGCCGTGCTGGTTGCGTCTGAGGTCGCGCTTTCACTCATGCTGCTGGTTGGGGCGGGGCTGCTCATCCGCAGCTTTGATCGTATGTTGCGCGTCGACCGCGGATTCCAATCGGAGAACCGCCTCCTCGTCGCCGTCAACATTCCCGGCTCCTATGAGAAGCGCGCCGATGCCATCATCAACCAATTCCTCGATCGTGTAAGCGCCGCACCGGGTGTCGAGTCCGTGGCCGCTATGAATTCGCGCCCGATCGTAGGCTGGGACCCCGGCATGGGCATTGTCTCCTCAGAAAAACCTGACGGCGACAACGGAAAATTTCCCTGGGCAGGTTGGCGCATCGTGAGCGGCGACTATTTCCGCACCATGGGCATTCCCATGCTCAAAGGCCGCACCTTCAACCAGCATGACCAGATCGGCAAGCCATGGCGCATCATTATTAGCAAGCGTCTCGCGGACACGCTCTGGCCAGGGCAGGATCCGGTTGGCCATCAGGCGCTTTTGTGGAAAGGCCAGAGCAATTTCCCGGCCGAGGTTCTCGGCATCGTCGGTAACCAGCGCGAGCGCGGTCTCGAGGCCGATCCCACGCTCACTGTCTATCTCCCGTCGTATGGCTCGGGGCCCGGCCCGGTGCAGTTTGCGGTGCACACTGCGGCCAATCCAACGGCGCTGACCCCCTCCTTGCGTTCTATGCTCAAAGAAATTGATCCCAACTTGCCGCTCTCCGATGTGCAGACCATGGATGAGATCGTCTCCCGCTCTGTTGCGCCGCGCCGTTTCAACATGTTCCTGCTTACCATCTTCGCCGGTGTCGCACTCCTGCTCGCTCTGGTTGGCGTCTATGGAGTGCTGGCATACTCAGTGGGGCAGCGGACCGCAGAAATCGGGTTGCGCGTGGCTCTTGGCGCAACTCCACGAAGCGTGCTTGCGTTGATAGTAGGACAGGGTATGCGTCCTATCATGGTTGGTATCGCCATAGGCATGGCCGGAGCCGTTGCACTCTCGCACTTTGTGAGCAGTCTGCTGTTCAACGTCAAGCCTGTTGATCCGCTGACCTATGGCGTGGTGGCGCTGCTGGTTGCGGTTGCGGCGTTGCTGTCATGCTACGTGCCGGCGCTTCGCGCTCTACGCGTCGATCCGGTAGCAGCGTTGCGACAGGAATGATGGCGGCTGGCTGGTCGCCGGCTCTGCTAGAATCCTCACGCCGTGGCCGATGCATCGCTCTTTCCGCGCAATTTCAAAAAGCAATACCCTATTGCTGTGCGTGGAGAAGGCTGCTGGATAGCCGATTCTGACGGCAGAAAATATCTGGACGCTGCAGGGCAGGCCGCAGTCGTAAACATCGGGCATGGCGTGGCTTCTGTCGCCAGTGCGATGGCCGAGCAGGCTTCTCAACTTTCCTTTGCGCACAGCTCTCAATTTCATACCGCAGGTGCGGAAAAGCTTGCCGCGCGGCTTCTGGCCCTGGCGCCAGAAGGCATGCGTCGCGGAGGCCGAGTTTATTTTTGTTCCGGCGGCTCTGAAGCCAATGAAACCGCTATCAAGCTGGCGCGCCAGTATTTTATTGAGCGCAACCAGCCAGAGCGCTTTCGCGTGGCCAGCCGGCGGCAGAGTTATCACGGAAGCACGCTCGGCGCCATGGCCATGAGCGGAAACGTGGCCCGCCGCGAGCCCTACCACCCTCTGCTGCCGGAGTGGGGCCACATTGATCCATGCTTCTGCCGCCATTGCCCGCTTGGATTGCATTTTCCTGAGTGCAAGCTGGCTTGCGCAGGAGAACTGGAAACGCTGCTGAGTAGCGACCAGACCAATTCAATAGCGGCATTTATCTTCGAGCCAATCGTCGGCGCAACTCTTGGCACAGCCGTTCCGCCCGATGGCTATGTCCAACGCATTGCTGAAATCTGCCGTCAGCACGATGTGCTTCTCATCGCCGATGAAGTAATGACCGGCATCGGACGCACCGGCAAGCCATTTGCAGTGGATCACTGGCGCGTTGAGCCGGACATGATTACGTTCGGCAAAGGCGCAGCAAGCGGATATGCGCCGTTGGGCGGTGTAATTGTCGGACCACAGATGATAGAAACTTTTGAGTGCGGTTCAGGGGCTTTTCAGCATGGATTTACTTATCAGAATCATCCCGTCTTAATGGCTGCGGGCAATGCCGTGTTGGATGTTCTGGAAGAACAGGACCTGTTTGCGCGCGTGCCGATCGCTAGCCGGGAACTCTTTGCCGCGCTTGAGCCGCTGAAAGCCCATCGCCACGTGGGCGAGGTTCGCGGCCTCGGCCTGCTGGCAGGTATTGAGTTCGTAAAAGACAAAAACACGCGCACGCCGTTTCCGCGCGAAGAAAATATCGCTGGCAAAATTTTTCAGGCTGCCATGGAAGAGAGTGTGCTGACCTATCCGACGCAGGGCTGCGTGGATGGCGTAAACGGCGACCACATCCTGCTGGCCCCGCCATTTATCATCAGCAGCGAAGAATGCCGCATCGCGGCGCGCGCGATTGCGATGGCGATGGAAAAAGTGTTCTCAGCCGTTAGAGAGAATCCATTGCATTGAATACCAATATCGACAAAGGCGCTTTACCGTCGCGAGCAGAACATTCTGCAGCGGTCGCCGCGTTGTTCATATCTTCCTTCAAGAAACACTCGTACATTGACTTTAGACTCGCACTCCAGGCCAACGTTAGATGGCTCCACATACTTAAGCTGGATAAAAGATAAAAACATCTTCAAAGGGCCATAAAACACGCCAGCTACGCTGGTATGATATGCGCAGACCCCTGTGAACCTTGACGAATACCTTACTGCCAGCTTTTCTCCTTACATGTGTTGGTTGAAAAGGATGTGTCGGCGGTTGCGGGGCCGAACCTTTTTGTCGGATTGGGAATCAATCGCGCCCGGCATGATCGCCGCCGCCGGTCCAAACATATTTTTCTTGATGATCAACATGGAGGCACCTTGAGAAGCAAGTTCATGCATACAATCGCTGGCCTGTTGCTGGCAATTATCCTGATGGGCACCAGTTCTTTTAGCCAGAGCGCTCCGTCCAAGCCGGCGACAAATCCGGCTAAAAAGACGGCTGCACACTCGGCGGCTGCGTCACCGCAAATCCCTATACCCGATATTAAGTACACAAAGTTTGTTTTGAAGAACGGGCTGACAGTGCTGGTACATGAAGACCACAAAGCGCCGATCGTCGCCGTGAACACCTGGTATCACGTGGGCTCTAAGAATGAGAAGCCGGGGAAGACCGGTTTCGCCCATTTGTTTGAGCACTTAATGTTCAGCGGCAGTGAAAACTTTAAGACTACTTTTGTCAATGCCTTCGAAAGCATTGGCGCTACTAACCTGAACGGCACTACTAATAATGATCGCACTAACTATTTTGAGAATGTGCCTACTTCCATGCTGGACTATACGCTCTTTGCCGAGAGTGATCGCATGGGCCACCTGCTGCCGGTGCTGGACCAGAAGAAGCTCGACTTGCAGCGCGGCGTGGTGCAGAACGAAAAACGCCAGGGTGAAAACCAGCCTTACGGCGTGACGGAGGAGTTGATCGTCAAGAATACTTATCCTGTAGGTCATCCTTATTCCTGGACAGTCATCGGCGAGATGCAGGACCTGGATGCCGCCGCGATGACTGACGTACAGGAGTGGTTCAAGACTTACTATGGGCCCAACAACACTATCCTTGTGATTGCGGGCGATATTACGCCTGAAGTTGCGCGCCAAAAGGTTGAGAAGTATTACGGCGAGATCCCTCCCGGCCCGCCAATCGCCAAGCAGGAAGCGTGGGTGGCCAAGCGCACGGGCACGCATCGCGGCTGGGTGCAGGACCGCGTTCCACAGGCGCGTCTTTATCGCATCTGGAACGTTCCGCAATATGGCTCTCCGGAAGAAGCGCAGCTTGATCTAGCAGCGCAGGTGCTGGGTCGCGGAAAAACTTCTCGACTCTACAAGCGCCTTGTCTATAAAGACCAGACTGCCACCAGCGCCACAGCGACTGACGACACAAACGAAATCGGCGGCCAGTTTGATCTCACCATTACGGCCAAGCCCGATCAGGATTTGCAAAAAGCCCAGGCAAACTTCCTCAACTCTGAGAAAGCTGCCGATGAAGAGCTGAAAAACTTCCTGAAGAATGGCCCTACAGAAGCTGAATTGCAACTGGCCAAGACGCAGATCTTTGGCGGCTATGCGCGCATCGTGGAGCGCATTGGCGGCTTTGGCGGCAAGAGTGACCTGCTGGCGCGCTGCCAGACTTTTACCGGCAATCCTGATTGCTACAAGGACTACCTCAAATGGATCCAGGCCGCCACGCCCGCTACAGTAAAGAAAGCCGCCAATGACTGGCTCAGCGATGGCGACTATGTTCTTGAAGTGCAGCCGTATCCTTCTAATCTAAAGACAGATGCCAAATTAGATCGCTCCAAGCCGCCGGCAATGGGTGAACCAATGTCACTCAAGCTGCCGCCTATGCAGAAAGCAACGCTTTCCAACGGGCTGAAGATTGTGCTGGCAGAGCGGCACACGGCGCCAGTCGTAAACTTCTCACTGATGGTGGATAGCGGCTATGCCGCCGACCCATCCAGTGCGCCGGGAACCGCCAGCTTCTCTCAGCGCATGCTGGAAGAAGGCACGCCTACGCGCGATTCACTCAAGATCGGGGAAGAGCTGGAATCGCTGAGCGCAAACTTCAACGCCGGCGCAAATCTTGACTGGGCTTTCGTCAATCTCAACACCCTTGCGCTCACTATGGATAAAGCGCTCGACGTCTACGGCGACCTCATCCTGCATCCTGCATATCCGCAGAAAGAGTTTGCGCGACTGCAACAGGACCGCCTTGCGAGTATCCGGCGAGAGAAAGTCCAGCCGCAGGCAATGGCCCTGCGCGTGGTGCCGCAGCTGCTCTATGGCAAAGGGCATCCTTATTCATTGCCTCTTACCGGCACCGGAACTGAAGCCAGCGTACGCAAGCTTACGCGTGAAGACCTGGCCAAGTGGCATGACACATGGTTCAAGCCCAACAACGCAACCTTGCTGATTGTTGGCGATACCACTCTGGACGCCATCAAGCCAAAGCTGGAAAAACTTTTTGCCGGATGGAAGCCCGGCGACGTGCCGAAGAAGAACGTAACAAAAGTGCCGGAACCGGAAAAGAACGTCGTCTACCTGATCGATCGGCCTGATTCCAAGCAGAGCATTATTTTTGGCGCGCAACTGGGCCCGCCGCGCAACGATCCTGACTCAGTTGCCTTGCAACTGGTGAATGACGTTTTCGGCGGCAACTTTGGCTCGCGCATCAACATGAACCTGCGCGAAGACAAGCACTGGTCATACGGCGTCTTCAGCTTCCTACCGCCCGCGCGCGGCCAGCGCCCTTATTTGAGCATCTCGCCAGTAGAGACGGACAAGACAAAAGAGTCGCTGTCCGAGCTGGTCAAGGAATACAAGGACATCGTCGGTGGAAAGCCAATCGATGAAAAAGAACTGAAAGACGAGCAAAGCAATGCTACGCTCGGCCTGCCTGGAAGTTTTGAAACCGTACAGCAACTCGCCGGGGCCTATAGCCAGATCCTGCAATACGGCCTGCCGGAAGACTACTTCAATACCTTTACCGAAAAAGCGATGTCACTAACACCGGCGTCCGCCAATGAGATCGCCAAGAAGTTCATCCTGCCCGATCATTTGGTTTGGGTGGTGGTGGGCGACATGAACAAGATAGAAGCCGGCATCCGCGAGCTGAACCTGGGAGAGATCCACAAGATAGATGCGGATGGGAATCCAGTTCAGTAGATAGATTGTAGTTAGTTACTAAAGTCCGCCGAAAGGCGGACTTTTTTTGTCTATAAGAACATTGGCCTCGGGGTTTCAAAATGGAACAAAGAATGTTTATAGGTCACGTTACTAAGTTAGTACTTGTTATCACAAAGCAATTTACTTTATAAGTGTGCCCCATTGCCGCAGAGAAGGTTTGCGTTTTGGGGGAGCGACTTAATGAGATCAGCGAAGCTATGGATGCTGTTGGGAGTAGTGTTGGCGGGAAGCCTTTCCGTTTTGGGACAGACCAACTTTGATGAGCAGCAGGGACTTAAGCCTTACGAGTCATGGCACGGAGGCGATGTGGATAGCATCAGCCTTACCAGTGGAGCTTTAGCCGTCCACATTCCTGTTCTTGGGTATCCCCAGCGTGGCTCGCTCGATCTCAGCTTTACTTTGCTATACAACAGCAAGAACTGGACGATTCACACACACTGCACACAGCAAACCTGTACGTCGAACTGGGTCCCAATTCCCCGGAGTGGGGCCAGAGTTGCAAAGTTGACTGGAAGTGGCCCGCTCCCAGGCGCCTACATCGGAAGCAGTGCGGACTGGGTGCTGCAGAGCGCGTTAGACCTGAGCAGCACGCCGCAATATTCCGCAGCGCTGGTTTCGCCGGATGGCAACGTTCATCAGTTTGGCAGCAGCTGGTCCGTTGGCATGCAATACCCGGCACGGTCGCTTGATGCCACGGGGATTCTGAATCTCAACCGCAACACCGTGATACTGCCGAACGGAACGGTTTTGGCCTACCCCAATGGCCCCGTCACTGGGTCACTCCTGCCTTCCACGGCCACTGATGCCAACGGCAACCAGATCATCGTCAGTTCATCTGGATGGACCGACACCGTTGGGCGCTTAATTCCAGGCTCCGCCGGCCCATCATTTCCAACTGAACCAGGGATCGCCACCGCTGACCTCACCACGTGCCCCGCAGGTACGTCGTCCGCACGCGTATGGGATGTTCCTGGACTCAACGGCGGAACTCGAAGATTCAAACTCTGCTATTCGCTGTTTGCTATTTCTACTAATTTTCAACGGGGCGCCACAGAATACTCCGCCAATGTTCCGCTCCTCTCTGCCTTGGTTCTTCCAGACTTCACCATGTGGACGTTAAGTTATGACAATTACGGAGACCTAACCACGCTGGGCTTCCCCACGGGCGGTTCCATTTCTTATACCTATGCTCCGGGAGCAGTGAATTGCGAGTCTCAGACTGCCAGCATGTGGGTGGCTTCGCGGACCGTAGACGCGAACGACGGCACAGGGCCCCATACCTGGAATTATCATTACACGGGACAAATCACAAGTACTCCGATCGGCAATGGGCAGCTTCGACTCGATTATGCCGGTACAGCGAAAGTTACCAGCCCTGCGCCTGAATTGAATGACACTGTTCACACCATCACCAACCCTGTCCCTGGCGCGTATTGCTCTCTCTATGACACGCAGGTGCAGTACTACCAGGGCGCGGCTGGCGGCACGCCATTGAAGACCACAAGCACGCAATACAACGGAATTCAGGACTTAAACGACGGAACGCCCGAAATCGCAGTAAATGTCGTGACCACCCAGAGTACGACCGCACAAGGAGGGCAAACGGCGACCGTGGTTTCTGCTTATGACTCTGGGAACAGTTTTACGGAGCTCGATGGCAACGGAAGTCCGGTAACATTTCCTGTCGTTTTTGGAAACCTGATACAGAGGGACGAGTACGATTTTTTAAACAATCTCATCCGTTCCACAGTGAATCATTATCTGTGGCAGGACAATACCACATACAAGAGCAACAACTTCGTCGGCCTCATGGCTTACACCATGCTCAAGGACGGCTCGGGTTGCGAGGTAGCCAAGACCTCCTATGGATACGACGAGACATATAATGGAATCACGCTCCAGCAATCATTTATCAACACGCAGCATGTGAGCGCGCCGGGAACGGTTCGCGGTAACCCGACTTCCTCCAGCAAATGGCTGATTTCAGCCTGTGCAGAGCAATCCCCTGTCACATCGCACACCATCCCGTATGACACGGGCCTGGCTTATCAATCCTATGATCCACTTGCGCATTTCACCCAGTACACATATTCGTCGGCGTTTGCCGGCGCTTATCTCACGCAAACTAACCTGCCCGACACGCAGATGCCCGATGCCGGCGCTCCCGTAGTTCACCACGTAATCAGCGGCGGTTACGATTTCAACACTGGCCTGCTGACCAGCTTTACCGATGAAAACACCCAGCCATACAGCTATACCTACGATCCTCTAATGCTTCGTCTCACGCAGGGTAACCATCCCGACGGCGGGATCACCAAATTTCTCTACCCCGATTCCAAAACGGTGGAGCGCCAGCGGCTGATCACCGGAACCACGTATGACGACTTCAAAGTGAAGTTTGATGGAGTTGGCCGACCCAATCAGACACTGCAATTCACACCAGACTGCAGCAGTTGGATAAAAGTCGACACCGTCTATGATTCTGCCGGTCGCACCAAGTCCGTTTCCAATCCTTATTGCCTCACAAGCGAGCCAACATATGGCGTAACCCAGACCACATACGACGCACTGAGCCGTACTCTGAATACCACCAAACAAGATGGCAGCGTGACCTCTATCAAGTACGAAGACACACCGGGAGATACATCGGGAGCGCCTCTGGTTTGCACTACTGCCACAGATGAATCCGGCAAGAAACGCCAAGCCTGCACGGACGCTTTCGGTCGATTGGTGAAAGTGATTGAGCCAAATCCCGGGGCAGCAGTCACCACGGCCACTGGATCGGTGACCATCAATGGCACAGAGCAGTCTGGGGCAGCCGCTCCCGGTAGCGGAACCGTCACGATCAATGGAGTAGAACAACTCATTTGCCAGATCCCAAATTGTCCGCCGCACCCCACAACGGGAGATACGGGTACCGTTAGCATTACAGTAAACGGAGTACAGAAGAGTGTCTCCTACTCCAAAACGTCGAACAACACATCAACTCTGGTGGCTTCCGCTCTCGCCAGTGCCTTTCACAACGACGGAGCAGCGCCCGTCGATGCCACCTCATCAGGTGCTGTCGTCACGCTCACCGCGCGTGCGAGTGGAGCGTCCACGAATTATTCTCTTTCGGCGGCGTCTACGTACAACACAGTACAGTTTGACACCCCGTCTTACACCCCACAGCCGTCTGGCGCCACGCTCACTGGAGGACATGACGGAGCCTTAGATTCCGGTACGGTGAGTGTCACCATCAATGGGACGGTGTATTCCATCACCTACGGCTCCGGAGACACCGGCTCGACCATTGCAGGCAGGCTTGCCCCCGCGATCAACTCTGGAAGCTGGGCCAGTGCATCGGCCGCGGGCGCGACGATCAATTTGACCAGCAAGACCTCCGGCGCAGCCGGCAATTACACGCTTACCAGCTCTTCCACCTGGAACACCGGCATCTTCTCGCAACCTTCATTTACGTCCTCAAACAGCGGTTCGACGCTCAGCGGCGGCAAAGACGCGGCCGGAATCAACAACAATCCCTTCGTGACGCTGTACCAGTACAATATCCGCGGAGACATGCTGTGCGTGCACCAGAAAGCCACGGACACTTCGGCTGACGTTGCCTGCACTGGCACTTCCGCACCCAGCGTCCCGGCTACCTGGCGGCAGCGCTTCTTTACCTATGATTCGTTGTCGCGCCTGCTGACGGCGATGAATCCAGAAATGAACAGCACCGGCAGCACGGTCATCACCTATGGCTATGACAATGACAGCCGCGTGACGTCCAAGACTGAGCCAGCGCCCAACGCAGCCTGGGGATCAAGCTCGACCGTGACGCTCACTTACACGTATGACGCGCTGAGCCGCCTGCTGGATACGACATTTTCTGACGGCACAACGCTCAAGGCCAGCCATCGCTACGATTACGCGACTTTCCAGGGCCAGTCATTCACCAACCCAATTGGGCGGGAGGTGGCGGCGTTCACGGTGAATTCTTCCGGCGCGAATGTTGCGTCTGCATATACCAGCTATGACCCGATGGGCCGCGTTCTCAGCACGACGCAGTGCAACCCGGGCGTGAGCGGATGCAAGACTTTCAGCGCCGGTAATGGTGGAACGATACAGGGCTATAACAAAGTTGGGGGTTTGCTGAACCTGATTTATCCGAGCAACGGCTTTATGGTCACCTATGGTTATGACAGCGCGGCCCGGCTTACGACTGCTACGGATTCCAACGGAGTGACTTATGCGGATGCCAGTGCAGCCAACTCCTATTGGCCGTCAGGAGCACTGCACGAGTTTGTCAGTCAGAACTTCAACAACAATAAATATCACATGGAGTACAACAACCGGCTTCAGCCCACGGAAATCTGGGCGGGGCCGACGGCTACGGGCGCTCTTTTTGATAAGCAGTATCAGTACAACCCAACCGGTCAGACCCAGGTCAATAACGGAAACATTTACACCATTACCAACGTCAAGGACTCCACGCGCACCCAGACTTTCACGTACGATCCTCTCAATCGTTTGCTCACCGCGGGCGACCAGACGCACTGGTCCAATAGCTACGTTTATGACGCCTGGGGAAACCTTTACCAGAAAAACCCAGGCACGCTCCCTGGCGAAGGCTTGAGTAAAGTGCCAGACACAAATAACCACCTAAGCGGCATGACATATGACGCTGGCGGAAATGTAACCAATGACGGCTTGGGCGGAACATTCGTGTTTGATGGAGAAAACCGCATCAAGAGCGCGGGCAGCGTGACCTATACCTATGACGCGGATGGACGGCGCGTCCAGAAGTCCACAGGAATTAATTACTGGTATGGGCCGGGCGGGCAGGTCTTGGCTGAAACCGATTCCTCCGGCAACTGGACCAATTACATCTTCTTCGGTGGAGAGAGGCTGGCGCGCAATATCCCCCAAACGCCTCCAGCTCAGGCCGATATTAAGTACTACATCACCGACCACCTTCACTCCACGGGGATGTTCGTCGATCAGCACGGAGCTTCCTACGCGGATGTGCTGGACGACAACGACTTTTACCCCTGGGGCGGAGTGGTGCCGGGCGTGGGCAAAACAACCAGCAACAACACCATTAAGTTCACCGGCAAATACCGTGACACGGATACCGCAGCCAACCTCGATTATTTTGGCGCGCGCTATTACTCAAACACTATTGGGCGATTTATGAGCACCGACTGGGCGGCCAAGCCTACAACGGTCCCCTATGCGAAATTCGGTGATCCGCAGAGTTTAAATCTGTATAGCTATGTTGAGAACGGTCCAATTAACAGCGTTGACGTAGATGGCCATAGTGTTGTTGTACTGGACGATGGCAATCCGGGTTTTAATTCTGGGCCTATGACCATTTACATAAACTGCAACTCGGAAGGATGTACCAGTTCGCCATATGATGACGGTTCGGCGAACTCCTCTCGCGAGGAAACAGCAACCTTTCATGCCCAGCTTGCCAACCCTGGGCCTGGATCGGTTAACCCGGGACCGGCCCAACAACAGCCGGCGCAACAGCAAATGTCCGTCAGCCAACAAGGGCAAGACTTCATCAAAAGCTACGAACAGCTCAGCTTGACTGTGTACGATGCCAATAAGCCAAAGGGTGATTGGACCATTGGGTATGGACACAAGGTTCAATCGAGCAACGTTCCCGCCATCGGCAAAGCACAAGCAGAGCAGCTCTTTTCTCAAGATGTGAGCAATATGGCGGCGCATGTAAACCATGATCTCAAGGTAAGTGTGACGCAGAACCAGTTCGATGCTTTGGTCAGCTTACGCTTCAATGCGGGACAAAATGCGATTACGCCACCCGTTGCCGATCTAAATAGAACCGGCCACGCCACTAAGGGAGATTTCACGAACCATTACATAACGGCCGGGGGAGTTCGGATGGGGGGGCTTGAAAAACGCCGAGAGGCCGAATGGAAAATATTTAGCCAAGGAGTTTATAATGCCACGCATTAATTTCCGGTTCACAATTCGGAAATCACTGGAATCCCTTGCTCTGCTTCTAATCGCGCTCTTGGCGTCTGCTTGCGTTAGTCAAAGCACTCCGGTCGATGCATCGCATATCGTCAGCGGAACTTGGGTGCTCAAGTCGATATACACGACGCAGAATGTCGAGGGGCCGAGCCCGTCTCAGCAAAAAAAGCTATTGGGTTCCACCATCATTTTCGGTTCCCGGTCACTGAAAGCCTGCGGGCAATCAGTACCGATCACTTCGGTCGAGGTGTATCAAGTCTCTGGCGCTGATTTTCTTGCCAATACGCGAGTGCGTTTTGGGGAAGTCGGAATTGGAACGCCCAGCATTACTGAAATGGTCGTAAACAATAGGCAGTCAGGAAGCTGCTTCGACGCATTTCCTCTGCCTGGCCAGGACATTTACATAAAAAGCAAA
>DASXKZ010000218.1:0-26029 GCA_036496525.1 Candidatus Angelobacter sp. | reverse complement strand
TAGAAGAGTACGCAATCGCCTGAATAACAAGATGCTCAGGATTGGCGCTCATTGACTACCTGCATTCCACAGAGCGTGATGCTGGAGAGAGGTTCTATAATCGCGGCTAAGTCCTAAAACTCCTGAAAGAGGTCATTTTGTGTTTGCAAAAATAATCACGGTCGGCGGTCTTGGCCTGATCATGTGCGGCGCGCTTTTAGCGGCAACACCTGTGCCCGCCAGCCCTCAGGTTGAAACTCGGCAGGACCCGTCACAAAAGGAAATGCAGGATCGCATGGCGCGTGAAGCCAACAAAAAAAGACAGCAGGACATTCGCGAAGAGACCGACAAGTTGTTTCAACTTGCTACTGAACTCAAAGCCGCGGTGGACAAGAGCAATGAAAATCTATTGTCGCTCGACGTGGTCCGCAAGGCCGACGAAGTTGAAAAACTGGCGAAAAAAGTGAAAGAGAAGATGAAAGAATCCGTGGGGGCGCCAGCTAAGGAAGAGCCGCCCAGGCCAGTGATTACGCCGTTTCCGCATTGATCGCTATTGAAATTAAAAAGCCCGCCGATTGCCGGCGGGCCTTTTTATTTCTGAGAAGCGCTTCAGGCTGCAGCCTTGGCGGCACGGGAGTCTTTTTCCGTTCCAATACGCATGGAATAGAAAGACCGTAACACAAAGACCACTGACACCAGGAAGAACACGGCAGCCAGGACCGTCGTGAGCATGCTGCCGTTCTCCGCTGTCATCTTCACTGCCAACTCCACAGCCAAAAGGCCGAAAAGCGTAGTGAATTTGATAATCGGGTTCAACGCCACGGAAGATGTGTCTTTAAACGGATCGCCCACAGTGTCTCCTACTACCGTAGCGTCGTGCAGCGGAGTGCCTTTCATCTTTAGCTCCACTTCCACGATTTTCTTGGCATTGTCCCAGGCGCCGCCGGCGTTAGCCATAAAGATGGCCTGGTAGAGACCAAAGACCGCAATGGAAATCAGGTAGCCGATAAAGAAAAACGGCTCAATGAAGGCGAAAGCCAGCGTGGCGAAGAACACAGTCAGGAAGATATTGAACATGCCTTTCTGCGCGTACTTGGTGCAGATCTCCACGACTTTCTTGCTATCTTCAACCGATGCCTTTTCTACACCCTCAAGCTTGATGTTGGCCTTGATGAATTCCACCGCGCGGTATGCCCCCGTGGTTACGGCCTGCGTGGAAGCGCCAGTAAACCAGTAAATAATTGCGCCACCGGTGATCAGGCCAAGAACGAATGGCGCATGCAGCAGTGATAGATTGTTGGTGTGCCGGGTGAGCCCGTCTGTGAGGGACATCATAATGGCAAAAATCATGGTGGTCGCGCCCACCACGGCCGTCCCGATCAACACCGGCTTGGCGGTGGCTTTGAAGGTGTTGCCGGCGCCGTCATTTTCTTCCAGAAGATGCTTTGCGCGCTCAAAGTTCACGTCAAAGCCAAAGTCTTTTTTCACTTCCGCTTTCACGTTTGGAACCTGCTCGATCAACGACAGCTCATACACTGACTGCGCGTTGTCAGTAACCGGGCCGTATGAGTCCACGGCAATGGTTACCGGTCCCATGCCTAGAAAGCCGAAGGCAACCAGGCCAAAGGCAAAGACCGCCGGCGCCAGCATGAGAGGGGCTCCATGATACATCGCACCAAGGCCGTAGTTGCTGATGTAAAAACCAATTGCCATCAGGGCGACGATGCTGATTCCCAACCAGTAAGCGGAGAAGTTGCCCGCGACCAGGCCGGAAAGAATGTTCAGCGATGGCCCTCCTTCCTCTGACGACGTAACCACTTCCTTCACGTGAGCTGAACTCGTTGAGGTAAACACTTTGACCAGTTCGGGAATGATAGCGCCGGCAAGCGTGCCGCAGGAGATGATGGCAGCAAGCTTCCACCACAGAGTATCGTTTCCACCCAGTTCGGGAATAATCATCTTAGAAACCACAAACGTAAGGACAATCGAAACAATTGAAGTGAGCCAAACCAGCGAGGTCAGAGGCGCTTCAAAGTTCATTACGTCAGAGGTGCCGTACTTTGCCTTGGCGAAAGCCTCATTTGCAAAATAAGAAACCGCGCTCGATACCAGCATCATGATGCGCATGACAAAGATCCAGACCAGGAGTTGGACCTGCACCCGGGGATCATGGACGCCCAAGAGAATGAAACTGATCAGGGCCACGCCGGTCACGCCATACGTCTCAAAACCATCAGCGCTGGGGCCAACGGAGTCGCCGGCGTTGTCACCGGTGCAATCCGCGATCACGCCGGGGTTGCGGGCATCGTCTTCCTTGATTTTGAAAACGATCTTCATCAGATCGGAGCCGATATCGGCAATCTTGGTAAAGATGCCGCCGGCAATGCGGAGGGCCGCCGCGCCCAGCGATTCACCAATCGCGAAGCCGATAAAGCAGGAGCCTGCCAGCTCGCCAGGAATAAACAGCAGGATGCAGAGCATGATCAGCAATTCGACGCTGATGAGCATCATGCCAATGCTCATGCCCGCTTTCAGCGGAATGGCATAAATCGGATACGGCTTACCACGGAGGCCGGCAAATGCCGTACGCGAATTGGCAAATGTGTTCACGCGGATGCCGAACCATGCCACGCCATAACTGCCGGCGATTCCTACCAGGCTGAACAGCAGGATGATCACGACCCTGGACGCGTCATTGTGCTGCAGGACGCCAAAGTAAAGAACAATCACAACTGCGATGAATGCTTCCAGGATCAGAATGAATTTGCCCTGCGTCACCAGATAGGTTTTGCAGGTCTCATAGATCAGCTCAGAAATCTCTTTCATCGCGCGGTGGACTGGCGCGTTTTTCAACTGCATGTAGATGGTGAGTCCAAAGAGCAGACCCAGCCCGCAAAAAATTAACCCGATTTCCAAAAGGTTGTAGCCGCTGATGGAATCATTCATGAAAGAAACAATCTTCATGTCCGGCAGCTTCAGATTGGCCTCTCCGGCGGCTTCCGATACCGGTCTGGCAGGAGCAGTCTCCTGATTTGCGGCGCCGGTCTGCGGGTTCACGGCAGCGGCAACTTGCGAAGTTGGTGGCGCGGCCTGCCCCTGCTGGGCAAATGCTACGGGAAGGGCGACTGCTAGAACGGCCAACACGGCCACCAGCGCCAGGGTTCGGCGCGAGCGGATTACGCGGCCCATCAGGCCCGTTGCGAGCCAGGTGTGCATATGTAAATCCTCCAAAGAGTCTAAATGTGGACTTTTATCGATTAACCACGTTTTACCGGCAATTCCCGAATCGCGCTTCCACATCAAGAACTAGTGGTTTGAGGCTTGGCCGCGTTGGAATTATTGGCTGGCCCTGCAGAAGCCCCTGCTTCCGCCTACTGAACCAGTCCCAGTAAAACTCGCTTTTATAACATGTTAGGGAAAGAAGATCAATCGCGCAACTGGGTTACGGGGAATCGACCAGTCAGCAGAGGAACATGCTCAGGCTAATTCGTGGCCCACGGGATTAAGCAGATAGATTCTGCGCGGCCTGAGCGATTTGTCCCGGCCGCCCGATTCTCAGGGAATTCACTCTCAGCGAATGATTCCTAGCGAATCCAGGGAATTAGCGGCCGTCCCATGGCTGCTTCTACAAAGGTTGCTCCCACGGCAACGCTCACTGCCAGGGCCACAGCGCTGGCAGCGATTTTGCGGTGCTTTACTGGCAGAATCGGCGACATCTGCGACAGGACAAAAGCGAACAGCGGCACAATCTGAATCGCGTGAATAGCGATGAAGTGTGCAATCCGCAGATCGCCACCAATGACGCTCCAGTTCACGAAAGGAAGCCCTGGGCCGCCGTCGGCAACTCCAACTGTGTGCGAACCGCGCGCCAGCATATATCCGCCAATAGCGTTACCGGCCAGGAAAATCACAAGGCTGTATCGAATTGCAGCAACCATTGGCCGGTCAAGTTGTTCCGTGCGTACGCGATTGATGCAGAACAGCGCCATCATCCAACATACGATCGCGGTATTGAGCATAACCATGCTGTTGGTCACCTGGGCAAGGGAAGTGTCCAGTAGCGATTGTCCAGCAAGATGGTAAACGCTGCGCCATGCTTGCGCCGCCAGACTCAGGATTTCGAAAGCAACGCTTATGGCGATCGCGCGCCGAGCCAGCGTGAGCTGCCATTTTGGTATACGCAACGCCAGCAAGAACAGACTGATGGTAGAGGCGAAGGTCGAAAAGGACATGGAAAACTTGATGGGCTTGATCCACGGATTTACGGTCGCAGCTCCCGCTGGAACCAACAGAGCCAGCGCCGCGAAGACCGGAATTACCAGCAGAAGGGCCCAGCCCAGCCGGGAAAGCACAGGATCAGTGGCGTCCAGTTCACGGAAGAAGCTGCGAACGGATGCGGGCGATAGTGTTTGCACAACCGCGCGCACGAATCCAGCCAGATAATCGCGCGCTCCAGGAGCTTCAATGCCAAGAGCAGGTGCTTCTGACCATTCGCCAATTCGCCTCGCTACCGTTTGCTCTGTGAATCTGTTTTCCCGGAGATCTTTCATCGCCCTGGTCCTTTCCCTCTATGCTGAGATCAGGCGGGATTTTTGGACGAACGTCTCCCCGCGCGTCCGCAGAGTGATTGCGGCGCGAAAAGCCGGCCCTGTATCCCCGTGCTACATGGCGGCTGGAAATGTTGATGAGTTAGAGAAGCAGGATTTTGGTGAAAACTTTTGCCAACAGAGTGTTTTGCTCACTCTGTTCCCGCACACGAATCCCTGCACTCTTTAAGCACCCTATACAACCAGCCCGCATAGCCTGATTGCCCGGAGCGGGAACTTTGAGTGATATAGGCTCTTCCTATGGAAGTAGGTCGACGCCCGTATGGTACTAAAGTAATCCGCCGAACAAAGCCAGAATGAGGCCGGAGGATTAGAGAAGAGTTGGAAGAAAATTAGAACTTCTCAGAATCAGTGATTTTCTTGATGCAAGCCATAGTTTTGAACTATGAACCGCGATTCAGTCTTTTTGAATGGCACGCATAGGCAGAAGAGATGGCTGCCCATAGCGCTTGGCTAATATCATCCATAGCTTTTAATTATGAAAGGATTTGCGCTTTGATATTGATTTGCACCGCCGTGAAATGGCTGTTCAACTTTCAGAATAGCGCTAAAATCAGCCAAACGGCGGTGCAAACACTCAGCCGTTATTGCAGCTCAATATCGCCCGATCCGGTGTGAATATCCAGCAGAACGCCGCCATTTCCCACCTTGCCTTGAATGTGGTTCTTGGCCAGCGTGCCTTGAGTAGTGACTTGGTGGTTATTGAACCGCAGCGTCCCTGAAGAAGTCCGGGCGTCAAGGTTGAAAGATGCCTGCGAGGGGACTCGTAGCGTAATGTTGCCGGAACCCGCGCCCAGGCGCCAGTCAGAAGTCGGTTCGCCTTCAGCCTGGATATTGCCGCTGCCGGCATCGGCCCGCAGACCGCCTTTCACTCCCCGCAGTTTGATGTTCCCGGATCCTGTTTGCGCCTTCACGCTTCCGCCGGCGCTCTGCCGCACTTCAATGTCGCCGCTGCCGGTGTTGACGAATGCATCGCCGCCAACGTCGTCCGCGTGGATGTTGCCGCTGCCTGTATCAGCGTACAAAATGCCCTTAATTGAATTAACCTTCAAATCTCCGGAGCCGGAACTGACCCGCGTTTCGCCGGAGACGCGGTCCACCGTTACATTGCCGGAGCCGGTTTTTGCCGTCATTGGTAATTGCAGGTCGCTGATGGTCTGGTCGCCGGAGCCGGTTTGCGAGGTAAGCCGCGTCTGGGGCGGAACAGTAACGTCGTAATCAATGGAGATATTTCTCGTTAGGTCTCGGTCCTGAAACCGGCCAATGTGGATGATGTTCCCCGTTTGCACAATGGGCGGATTCTGTTCAATCTTGTGAATCCGTTCATCAATGTTGCCGCTGCCGAACAACCATGAAGCGCCATTATTGCTATGGATTTTGGCAGTCACTGCTACTATCCCAGCACTGCCCTGATGGACATTGATATTGCCCGACCCGGAAGTTACTTCCAGTTCCACGGTCCCGCTCACTTGCAGGGTACGTTCAAAATGGCCGGTTGTGGCGGCATGCAACGGCAGCACAGCCAGTACGGACACGCAAATCGCCAGCGCCAGAAATTTCACTGATTTCATTTTCACCTCCAAATTTCAGCAGGATTATTGCAGGATCACCTGCTGGCCCTCATTCAGGCCGGAAAGCAATTCGGTTTTGGACCCATTGGAGATTCCCACAGTCACGGTCAATTTTTTGCGTCCATCCTTTGCAGCTGGATCGGGTATCTCAATGGATGCCTTGCGGTCTTTGTCATAGATGAGTGCGCCTTCCGGAACCATAAGGATTCCCTTATGTTCTTCCAGCAGCACCTCGGCATTGGCCGTCATCTGCGACTTCAACTCGCCCTTTGAGTTATCAATGGAAACCCGCACTTCAAACGTGGTGACGTTGTCCTTTTCCACTCCCATGGGAGATATTTTGGTGACTTTACCGGAAAATGTGCGGTCTTTATATGACTCAACCTTAATCCTTGCGGCCTGGCCGATATAGACCTTGCCTATATCAGATTCATCGACTTTGCCTTTAACGTAAACTTCGCGGGTATCACCCAGCGTCATGACCAAAGTCGCGGAAGATCCCAGCACCAGGATGGAGCTTACGGCGGTGCCAACCTCAACGTCGCGGGAAAGCACCACGCCATCAATTGGTGACACGATGGTGGAGTTTTGGTACTCCCTTTTTATCTGGGCAAGCAGGGCGCGGGCTTGCGCCACCTGTGCCTCAGCCTGTTTTTGCTTCGATGTGGCAGAGATCACATTGGCTTTTCCCAATTGCTGCTTGTTGACCGCCAATTCATAATTCTTTTGTGCATCGTCCAGCGCCGACTCAGAAACCACGCCATCCTTGGCCATGCGCTGTGCGCGCTCATAAGCCCGTTTCAGCATAGGAAGGTCCGGCCCTTCAGCGTCCACTTTCGCGCGCTCCAGATCGGCTTCTGCCGCCCGGGCCGCAGCCTCAGACGCCTGCAATGACGCCTTCTGCTGGTTTACCTGGGCCAGAATCTCTTCTTTGTCCAACTCTGCCAAAACCTGGTCTTTCTTGACCTTTTCGCCATAATCCACCAGCAACTTTTGCACGATCCCGCTGGCCTTGGATTTGACCTCAACCTTGGTGATTGGCTCAATTTTGCCCGTGGCCACCACGCTTTTTGCCAAGTCACCGCGTTCGACCTTGGCCAGCTTTGAAGGGTCAATCTTGGTGCTGCCGCGCGTTGCCGCTACCAAAACCACGACGATAACGACCAGAATTGTGAATGCACTCAATATATAAATGGCGCGTTTACTCTTTTTTTTGCCGTTTGCCATAAGAAAAGACCCTCTTTGAAATATGCCACTGGTAAATACGTCGGGTAAAAGAAAGAAGTTCCCGAAAAGACACACTTATTCTGTGACAATCAATAGCCTTAGACCGGGAATTGCCACAAAAGAAAGCAAAATCTTCCTGGTCGGTGGTACCGCTGTCCAAGTTCCCAATCCGTAGTCTCACGATCCGGTCAGTTTGGCGCTCGATTTCTGGACGGTGTTCGCTGATTTCCAGTGACGACTGCCGCTTTGGATCTTTCCCCTTTCTTTGTTCTTGTACAAGAACGCCAATCTGAAGAATCTTTGCCTATCGATTTTGGCTCCATGGTTTCGCAACGGTGATCCGCTTTGTCCTTTTGCACTTTCTGCCCTAAGGCCTCGGCGGTATATGATTGAAGGCCATGGTCACCCTGGTCCTCCTGAGGATCATCCTGGTGGTTCTTCTTGTGGCAGCGAACGCCTTTTTCGTTGCTGCGGAATTCGCCATGGTCAGCGTTCGCGATACGCGCATCCAGCAACTGATTGAGCAACGCCGGATCGGCGCTCGTACTGTCCGCAAGATTCAGCAGCATCTCGACGAATTCCTGCCGGCTGTTCAGTTCGGCGTAACTCTGGCCAGCCTCGGCCTGGGCTGGGTGGGTGAAGGGACCCTTGCTGCGGTGATCGTTCCGTGGCTCGGCAATATTCCTTACGCCCGCGTCTACGCTCACGGACTTTCCGCTACTCTGGCTTTTCTCATCATTACCTATCTGCTCATCATTCTTGGCGAACTTGTTCCTAAATCGCTGGCTCTGGAGCGCGCTGAGCGCGTTGCTCTGGCCGTCGCCGGCCCCATGGACGTCTTCATGACCATTTCGCATCCTTTCCTGATGCTCATGAACCGCTCAGCCAATCTCGTGTTGCGCGGCTTTGGATCAAGGCTTCGTCGCGATGGCGGTGCTCATTCACCTGACGAACTCAAGCTGATCGTGACTGCCAGCCGCCGCCTGGGGCTGCTGCCTGACGCCGAAGAAGAAATGATTCACAACGCGCTTGAACTCGGTAACCTTACCGTGCGTGAAATCATGGTTCCACGGCACAAAATCTTCTCGCTCCCGGCTGATATGCCGCTCGATGAAGCCATGGCCAAGGTCGTGGATGAGCAACACTCACGCGTTCCGGTTTACGATTCAGAGAAAGGCCGTGAAAATATCGTGGGCCTGCTCTATTCCAAGGATCTTTCCCGCCTTATGCAGATGCGTCTTTCCGGCGGTGAAGTTTTTGCCCAGCGCTCCGGCGATCTCAAAGTCCGCCACATCATGCGTGAAGTGCTGTTCGTTCCGGAAAGCAAAACGCTCGACGATCTTCTGGTTGAATTTCAAAAACGCAAGCGCCATCTCGCCGTCGTGGTCGATGAATTTGGCTCCATCAGCGGCTTAGTCACCGTGGAAGACGTGCTGGAGCAGATCGTCGGCGAGCTTGAAGATGAATTTGACGTCGCTCAACGTCCCGCCGTGGCCCTGGCTTCCGGCGCCGTAGTGCTCGACGGCGGCTTCAACCTGCGCGACCTGGAAACCCAATATGACATCGCTCTGCCGCGTGAAGAAGGCTTTGAGACTCTTGCCGGCTTCGTCATGTCGCAACTGGGCAAAATCCCCAAAGGCGGCGAACGCTTTGAATACGACAACCGCCGCTACACCGTCCTGCAGATGGAAGGCCACCGCATTGCCCGGGTAAAAATTGAAAGTCTCAATCCGCCCGCGCCGCTGGAACAGGCGATCTGATTTTTTCAGGATTTGGGAAGAGGGGCATCACAGCGATCTCCCGATTCTTGTCTTCTCCTGCCGCCGTGTTGAGATTTTTAGTTCCTGATCTTTCGAAAACTTGTTGAAGGATTATGCTGAGTGACTGCGCCTATGAATCAGGACCCCAATTTCGAAACCCTGCCTGACTATCTCCGGCCAGGTCTGGACTTAATTTTCATCGGCATCAATCCCGGCCTCTATTCGCTTCGCCGCGGACATTACTTTGCCCGCGCCACCAGCCGTTTCTGGCCGGCTTTCTCCAAGTCTAAGCTGAGCCAACGCATGCGGCGTGCGCTGAAGCTGGAGAAACTCCTTCCTGAGCACGACTCCCAGTTGCCGCGCTTCGGGATCGGTCTTACTGATGTAGTAAAGCGTCCATCGGCCAACGCATCAGAGCTTACGCCAAAGGATTTCACCATCTGGGTACCCATCCTGCTGCAGAAGCTTGATCGATATACGCCACGGGTCGCCTGCTTTCACGGTCTTACAGCATATCGGCCCTTCCGCAACCTCGCCCTGAAATCTCCCGGTACACCGCCCGTTTTAGGCCCGCAGCCGGAGCGCATCGGGGACATACGGCTCTTTGTAGTGCCGAACCCCAGCCCCGCCAATGCCCATTTCACCCTCGCCGATCAGATAGACTGGTACAACCGACTGTCGGATTTCTGAACACATGATCTGGTTTTTCTGCGTCCCCGCGCCTTTGCGGTGAGATTTAGGTTCCGATCACACGCGATGTCGGCGATCACGGCGATCTCGTCGTATCTCATTTGCTACCATACTCTCAACCGAATGCTCCGCTACATTTCAACCCGCCTGCTGTACATGGTCCCCGTTATCTGGCTGGTTGTTTCAGTAGTTTTCCTGCTGATCCATCTTGTTCCCGGCGATCCTATTCAGCAGATGCTTGGGGAAGGAGCGGCCAGCGCGGATGTTCAAGCCGCCCAGCACGCTTATGGACTCGATGTCCCGCTGCCACAGCAATATGTGAATTACTGGAAAGGCGTTTTGCACGGAGATCTTGGCCGCTCTCTCCGTTTCGACCAGCCGGTTACGGGCGTCATTCTCCAACGTTATCCCAAGACGCTGCTATTGACCGTCGCATCTATGATTGTCGCTCTGCTCATTTCCATTCCGGCTGGCGTGCGTTCTGCGCGCCGCCGTAATCGTTGGGACGATCGCCTGCTCAGCGTGGTGAGCCTGTGGGGACTCTCGTTCCCCAACTTCGCCCTGGGGCCAATCCTGATTTTACTTTTCTCCATCCGTCTGGGATTGCTGCCCGTCTCGGGCTACGGCACGTTCGCTCACCTGGTGTTGCCGGCGATAACCATGGGCGGAGCGCTTGCCGCGATTCTTACCCGCATGGTCCGTACTGCAATGCTGGAAGAGCTTGGCCAGGATTACATCCGCACTGCGCGGGCCAAAGGCTTATCAGAAAATGTGGTCATATATAAGCACGCGCTTCGTAATGCCTTGGTGCCTGTTTTGACCGTGGTAGGACTTCAGTTCGGTGCGCTGCTTGCAGGCGCAATCGTTACCGAAACAATTTTTTCCTGGCCCGGCATCGGCCGTCTTACTATCAGCGCCATCAGCAGCCGCGACTACTTCCTTGTGCAGGGCTGCATTCTCATGATCGGGCTTACCTATGTGGCTGTAAATTTCCTAACCGATTTCTTTTACTCTCTGGCCAATCCACGGATACGGCAGTAACTTGTTTCTGCAATCCCGAGCGCAGCGAGGAGCCCTACCTTCTCACATTCTCTGTCGGTTCAAATTCCAGCTTAGTCCGCCGTTCAACGTAAGGTTTCAGCGCTGCGGAGTATTGACTGACCATTCTCCTGCCGAAGCAGTTAGTGGCCCCGCACCATAAGATGATCTAAGAACGTAGGGCTCCCTCGCTCTGCTCGGGATGTGAAAAAGATAACCTACATGATCGGCTTCCACGTCCTACATTCTCCTACGGTGACCGGGGCGCCCACCGAACCAGCACGCCAGCGGATGACGGCGTCTGTCGTCGAGCAGTAGCTCTTCGCGCCAGCAGCTTCATTCACTGGCGTTGCCGTGGCAACGTAGTTCTGGCAGCGGCCCTGCAGGCAGGTCGACCGGACGCTGAAACGATAGCCGCTCTTCTCGCACCATGTACCCGCGGTGCAATTTGCGCCGCCGAGCTGGGCGTTGAGAAGACACGCATGCGCCGCGTTAATATTCGCTCCGGAGCAGTCGCTTGTTCCCGGACCAAGCGCAGCCAGGCTGGGCGCATAGCCTTTATCGGGATAAGTCACGTTGTAAGTGACCTCGGCTGTATTAACGGTGCGCAAGCTGGCGGCCGCTGCCGACTCGTCTGCCGCCGTGCGCGACCGCAGCAGGTTGGGAATAACAATTGCCGCCGCGATCAACCCAACGCTCGCGCCGCTGGTGATATTGTTGTTGGCGGTTCCGCGAATGCTGGTTTCATCGGCGTAGCCATACATGAACGTTGAAGCAGGCTCGCTGCTGCTGAGCGCCTTGGAAAACATTGCCGCCGTGTCCGGCGACAGGCGTTGTGCAATGGCCGAGAGGAACGGGGTGGAATTCTGGTAGGCCATCATTGACGCCTTCGGCGGCTGCCCTTGCGCAGCCACCTGGCTCGAGTGGGCCAGCGACGTTCCGCTGCGATGCGCGCGCAGCGCTTCCTGCGCCTGCTCGCGCGTGGTGGCGACGATAAGGTAGCCATCCAGGAAGAAATAGTTAATCTCCATCCCCGGCCCGCTCGCAGAAGGCGTACTCAACGAGTAGAACGTCACGCCGTCTTCCACGCGCTCTTGGGGTTGCATGGGAGACTGTGCCAGCAGCCGCTTCAACGTCTGCTGCAACCCAGCTGCGTCAGAAACACCCAGAATGAATTTGAGCTTCGGCGGGTCCATCACCATGTGCCCAGAGTTCCCGCCCGCAGGGGGAATCGGCGGCGCTTGCATTTCAAATCCAATTTCTCCGCTCAGCTTGCTCAGGAGGTCCTGTTTCAGGTTAACGTTTAAGTTCGCCTCCATCTGGGGAAGCATTGCCGTTGCGTTCGGTCCGGCAAGCTCAACGATGTCGTCATAAATTTGCGTAAGAGGCTTCAGCCTGAACACCTCTGCCACATACGACGTCGGCGACATAAATCCAAGCGATCCCAGCGGTGCGGGCGCCGCAATCCACGATGCAATACTGCGGCGCGGGCCATTGAACACAAGTTCCATCTGCGTGGTTGCGTTCTTTCCGGCGAGCTTACTGTCCATCACGGCATATTTCATGTCGGAAAAGCCGCTCTTCTCAAGCATTGTCCTTGCCTGCGGCGGATTTTGCGGCACCAGCGTCAGCAGGTTTTGCAAATCAGCGCCCAGGATTGTACTCGTGCCGCTCTGGTAAGCCTGCATCAGCCGCTTGCCCATCACACTTGCTGCAAACGCGCCTGGACCGCCGTCGAGCTGCCCGTCATACTTGCGTAGAGTCGCGGTGTTGAATCCGACCACGACCACGTCCTGGCGAACCAGCACGATCGGCCCCTGCCCCGGCCCGTCGGTCGCCGAAGCCAGTTGCTGGCGGTCCAGAACACGCAGCGGCTCCTTTGCCATCGGCTCCCACTCGTGGCTCATCTTCTCCAGGAATTCCTTCAACCCCGGCCTGCGCACCTCTGCGATCATCACGCCGCTCGGTTCGTTGCCTTTGAAGCTGCCGGTGAGAACAACTTCATCGCCCAGGTACTCTGACACTTCATAGAGTTTCTGGAGCGCCTCTTCGAACTTTGGCTCATCTTTCTCGAGCTTGTTTTTGCGGATGAAATCCTGCAACGTCGGGCTGTTCCGGAGCTCATCCTGGAAGATCTGTTGTGCCGCATGCAGCGTTTGCCCGTAATTAGGGAAGGCGGCATAAAAACCCGTTGAATCAGAAAGCCGAGGCAAAATGCGGCTCTGCGTCCGCGGGCCCGGATATTGCAATTCGGTGGTAAGCCTTTGGCTCAAATGCTCCAGCGCTTTCATGAACTCGGGGTCCTTCAGCGCCTCCTGGAGCCAAGCCATATCGTCAGACTTTTGAGTCGATAGTTTCTTGGTGGTCGAAGGAGAAGCGGTCGAAGGAGAGGCGCGTTTTGTTCCGCTCTGCGGAGCTTTGGCCGGGCCCTTCGTCTGGCCCAGCGCTGTCATCGGAGCAATTGCAAGGAGCACGGTGACGAAAACAGCGGCGAAAAGGCTGGACCTTCTTATCTTGTTAGAGTGCAGCGTATCAGGGCGGAGCATTGGCTCTCCTTAGGTTTTTTCTTAAGCGAAGGGGGGAAACGCTAAAGATAATATTGTTCAGTCAGATTTACGAGAAATATTTCTATAAAGTTCATCTAAGGTGCAATATTCAGCATTGAACGAATGATAACGAATGATAATAGGCAGGGCTATGAATCCAGGCCACAGATACTGCGAAACCAAACTTATCCACTATCGAACTTCAAGTCGATGTAAGCTTCCCTGAATTCCCGTTGCGCTGATCTCCAGCTTACCTACACTTATCGGTAAACTGAACCGGCGCGGGCCCACGCTGCCCGGATTGAAATACAGCACGCCGTCCTTAACTTCTTGCTTCGGCTTGTGCGAATGCCCGCTGATCACCGCTGCAAAGCCAGCCGCTTTAGGATTGAGATCCAGCGCGTTTGCATCATGAATAATGTAAAGGAACAACCCGCCGAGCTCGACCACTTCCGTTTCCGCGAAAAGACGCGCCCATGCCTGCGTATCCACGTTGCCACGGATTGCCGTTACCGGCGCGATCTTCTCCAGCGCAGGGATAATTTCCGGCGAGCCGATATCGCCCGCATGAATGATGTGCTCTGACCCGCGCAGCAGTTCCACCGCCTCAGGACGAAGCAGCCCGTGGGTATCCGAGATGACGCCTACAATAATCTGGCTTTTGGTTTTCTCCGTGTCTCCGTGCCTCCGTGGTAGGTTTAAAGTCCTGCCTCAATCCTCGATCTCGGGTCCATGTAGTCCCGCAGCGCGTCGCCAATGAAGTTGAACGACAGAACTGCCAGCATCACGGCCAGAGCAGGGAAGAGCACAAGGTGCGGCGCGTCAAAGAGGTGTGCGCGGCCATCATTCAGCATCGATCCCCAGCTTGCCGTCGGTGGCGGAACGCCCAATCCCAGGAAGCTCATCGTAGCCTCGGCCAGCACGGCTCCGGCCATCCCAATTGCGGCCTGCACGATCACCGGCTGAATAATGTTGGGTAGGATGTGCCTTGTCACGATGCGCCAGTCGCTCGCCCCCAGCGCCCGCGCCGCCTCAACAAATTCTTTTTCTTTCACCGCCAGCACCTGAGCGCGCACCAGCCGGGCGTACCCTACCCATCCACCAATACAGAGTGCCAGGATCAGATTGAAGATTCCCGGTCCCAGGAACGCCACAAACGCAATCGCCAGAAGGATTCCGGGGAAAGAAAGGAAAGCATTCATCACGATCACGTTGAAAAACCTGTCAGCCAGCCCGCCGTAATAGCCGGCAATCGAGCCCAAAATTAGTCCCAACAGCAGCGACCCTGCCACCACGCTCCCGCCCACCAACATGGAGATGCGGGCGCCGTAAATCACGCGCGAGAAGATATCGCGGCCCAGTTCATCGGTGCCGAACCAGTGCGCGCCGCTGGGCGGTTGCAGTCGTGAAGGTAAATCGATATTGCTGGGATTCTGCGGAACAATCCACGGCGCGAACAGCGCAAAGACCACAAACACCGCCACCAGCACCATGCCAATCGATGCAAGCACATTGCGGCGTCCCAGCGCGGCTGCGGTATTCCATGTGGTAGAAGCCATCGCAATACAAAGCCCCAAGAACTTAACCGCGAAGAACGCAAAGGTCGCAAAGGAAATCGTTTCAGAAATTTCTATACTTCGCGTCCTTTGCGGTGAATGGTTTTGCCAGTTGCCAATTGCTATTTGCTAATTGCTACGCGCACCAACTTCTTCAGCGCCCGGAAGAACGTTTCATTCTGTTCCGGAGTTCCAATGCTCACGCGTATGGCATTCGGCGCCCCCCACGGCGCCAGTGAGCGCACGATGACGCCCTCTGCCTGCATGCGCTTGGTGAAGGCGCTGGCATCTTCATCTACCGTAAAGTGGATAAAGTTCGCGCTCGTCGGTATGGCCTTGACTCCAAGCTCTTTGAAGCGCTCCAGCAGCCACGCCGCTCCCACGGCATTATTTTCCACCGTCTTGCGGATGTGGTTCACGTCGCGGATTGCCGCCAGTCCCGCTGCTTCTGCCACCACAGAGACAGAAAATGAATTTCGTACCCGGGCAAAATAGCGGAGCAGCTCCGGATTCCCGCACGCGTATCCCAGCCGAACGCCGGCCAGCCCATGCGCTTTGGAAAAAGTGCGGAGTACCAAAACGTTTTGCTTGCCGGCTCGAACATATTCAAATGATCGCGAATACGTGATGCCGCGCTGGCGGGCGAAATACTCAGCAAAGTCGGAATAAGCTTCATCCAGAATTACCAGCACGCTCTCCGGGACACGCTTGAGAAAAGCCTCCGCTGCATGCGCATCAAACATTGTTCCGGTAGGATTGTTTGGGTTGGCAAGGATGACCACGCGCGTCTGCTCGTCAATGGCCGCTGCAATTGCATCCAGATCGTAAGCGTCATTGCGCATGGGAACTGCAACAAACCGCGCGCCAATACTGCGGGTGATCACCGGATAACTGATAAACGACCGTTCGCTGCTGATGCAGTTCGTCCCCGGCACAAGCAAGGTCCGGGCGACAACATCCAGAATTCCCAGAGAGCCATCGGCAATAAAAATCTGCTCTGCCGCCAGTTGATGGCGCAATGCCAGTGCCTCCCGCAACTCGCTGGCGTCATTATCCGGATAGAGATTCACCTCGGCTGCAGCTTTTCGAATCGCTTCCACTGCCAGCGGCGACGGTCCGAACGGATTTTCATTCGACGCCAGCTTGATCATGGCCACGCCGGTTTCCCGTTCTGCCTGCCGCAAAGGTTTTCCTGGCACGTATCCAACCAACGCGCGTATGTGTTCCGGGATTTGATCGAGGACAGTTTTGTTCATCGGAAGAGAAGGGATAACAGAAGTTTGTATCACAAGCAGAGTGGCTTCGCTATCTCTGCCGGTTCAAAGTTCCAATTTGGGTTTGATGATGGCTATCTGCCCGAATTTCTTTCCCGGTGATGTTCCTTGCGGCGAACGCTCGCCTTGCTTCGCGACGGCGGTTTGCGTTCTTGTGGTTGCGGCTTGCCGCCTCTTCCCGCGCGCCTGAGAGCGGCTACTTCTCCCGGCTTCAGTTCACGAAACTGGCCTGGCTCGACATCCAGCGTGAGCGGACCGTAGCGCACGCGCTTGATCTTTTCCACGTGATGGCCAATCTCTTCAAACATGCGTCGTATCTGCCGGTTCTTGCCTTCGATCAAAGTCACTTCATACCACGGATTGTCAGCATCTTTCATCAAGCGGATTTGCGCAGGCGCGGTATGGATTGTTTCCATGCGTCGCGGTCCCGCCTTGGCCCCAATTTTGATTCCGCGCCGCAGCTTTTCGATCCCTTCCTCCTTGGCTCGTCCGGCAATTTTTACCAGGTAAGTCTTGGGCACGTGCGATGAGGCGTGCGTGAGTTTGGCGGCAAGCTCTCCGTCATTGGTCAGCAGCAGCAATCCTTCGCTCGACCAATCCAGCCTTCCCACAGGATAAATGCGCGCGCCCACGCCTTTGATCAAGTCCATTACTGTGGGCCGGTGCTCAGGATCGGTCACCGTGGTTACATAACCTTTTGGTTTGTTGAGCAGCAGATAGACGTGCCGCTCTGCACCCTGCAACAGCTTGCCATCGACTTTAATGTGGTCCTTTTGCAGATCGGCCTTGCTGCCGAGTTCTGTCACAGTCTGGCCGTTTACGCTGACGCGCCCTTGCGTGATCAGTTCTTCTGCTTTACGGCGCGAGGTGACGCCCGCAGCGGCAATAATTTTCTGTAATCGCTGTGGGGCCACTCAGCCGCCTGTGCTTTCAGAGGCAATCTGATCGGCCACCTGTTCGTCTGCTTTGTTGTGTTCCGGATCAGATGAGACAGTCGGCTCGGTCACGTTCTGCGGGACTTCGGATTTATCTTCTTCCATCTGCTCCACGCCGCCATCGTCACCGGGCGTGCCGGTGGCGTCTGCCAGAGCAACAGGTGTTTCGGCAGATTCAAAAAGTTCATCTTGGAGTTCGCCCGCTGCCAGTTTTTCAAATTCTTCCAGACTTGGCAGTTCGCTCAGATCGCGCAGGCCAAAGCGCATCAGAAAATCTTTGGTGGTTTTGTACAGCATTGGCCTGCCGACCACGGCTTTTCTTCCTGCTGTGGTGATGAGCTTGCGCTCCAGGAGAGTGCCGATTACTCCGGCTGCATCCACGCCTCGGATGTCGCTAATTTCAGGAACGGTGACTGGCTGCTTGTAAGCGATCACGGCAAGAGTCTCAAGTGCCTGCAAAGAGAGCCGAATCGGCGGCTTCAAACTCTTTGAGAATGCGCGCACCACGTCATGGTGCTCCGGCTTTGTGGACATGCGATATCCGCTGGCCACTTCACGGATTTCAATCCCATGTTCCGGGTTCGCGTAGTCGGCGATCAACTCGTCGAGATATGGACGCAAGAGCCCGCGCAACTCCACCTTTTCAGATTTCTCCTTGCCCTTCTTCACGGGAGGCGCGGACGTGGTATCTTCAACGGCTCCCAGATGGTCTTCCGCCTGTTCAGGCTGAGGCTGCAATGGCGGCGTACTATCTGACGTGGCTTCAGGCGTCGGCGGTACAGCCGTCTTGAGCGCCAGCAGGTCGTCTTTGAGCAGCGCAGCCATCTGGTCCAGCGTGATGGGATCTTCCGCCGCGTAAATAACTGCTTCGAGTTGAGCTTTAATCGACATCAGTAGTTAGTATTTAGTACTTGGTATTTTAGCCGGGCATCCCTGCTGCGCACTTTCATTTCTGCCGTGCGCCAGCCACGAAAAATCGAGGCTCGACGACGATTTGCTAAATACCAAATACTAAGTACTCTATCTCCAATCGTCTCTCACCGCCGCGCCTTCGCCCATTACAGTGTCAAACATTGCGTGCTTTTTGATCAGGACTTCGCCAAAAACTCTTTCCTGCCGCAGCAGAATGGCTTGCAGGCGCACCAATTCAAGCAGTGCCAAAAAAGATGAGATGAGCGCATGGCGCGAAGTGATGTGCTGCAAAAGCCGTTTCAGCGGAATGGGTCGGTCTTCCATCAGCAAGCGCCGGCGGAAAAATTCAATCATCTGGCCGACTGTGACGGTCTCTTCATCCACCTGCAGCATGGGACGCGCTTTTGCCCGCTCCAGAATCTGCTGAAACGTCCGCACCAGGTCCACCACGTCGGCGGCCAGCTCCGGCTCAGTGCCTTCTGCGTCCTTAAATTCCTTCATTGACGGGTTGCTGACCACCGCCTCTTCTATCTGCTGCTTCTGCATCAGCATCTGCGCCGCGTTCTTGAATTTTTCATGTTCCAGCAGCCGTTGCACCAGCTCTTCGCGTGGATCTTCCTGCTCGCCCTCAGCCGCTTCAGGATTGCGCGGCAGCAGCATCTTGCTCTTGATATGGATCAGCAGGGAAGCCATGTAGATGAATTCTGCCGCAATGTCCACGTCCAGGTGCTTCAGATTTTCGACATACCCAAGATACTGTGCCGTAATCTTGGCGATGGGAATGTCATAAATATCGATGTCCTGCTTGCGGACGAGGTCCAGCAGGAGATCGAGCGGGCCATCATAGACCTGGCCGACGCTCACCGAGAACGGGAATTCATTCGTCTGCGGCTTCGCGGATTGTGAAGTTTCTGCCATCTAAAAATAAAATCTTGAAACACAGAGGAACGGAGGAAGCGGAGGAATTACTTTTCTGATCTGCTCCGCTGCTCTCTTCCATAACTCGGCTGCCTGGTTCCCGTCCACCCAGGAACTCGTGGACCGCAACCGCCCTCGACTGCGTCCCGAAGCTCAATTCTAAATGTTATTGACCGCTCTTGCTGATCGTAGAGCTGTGGATTACGCGTCTTTTTTGAGCCGCTACATTGAGGATCAAGAAGGCGATGCTCTCTCCATCTGTCATCTTGCGCGTCGAAGGACCCCGAGAATGTTGTCCTCTGCCATGCTGATTTAAGGAAATTTTAAGGAAATTCTAACGAGATTCATTCAGCTACTGCAATGCGCTGTAATCGCCTTCGTATTGTTCGACTGAAAATTCATTTTCGGGCATCGCCAGGAACGCGCCGTTTGTATTCTTTTTCAGCACAATCTCGACTCCATCACCATTACGCGAAAACTTTTTCCAGTGGTCCTGAACCACTTTTGGGGGCAGAACATAGTCATGGATGTAACGGTTGCTATCCTGCGCCAGCAATACCAGCACGTTCACCGGACGGTCTTCCAGCATGAATTTCCACCCGCCTTGTTCTTCGGCAGCTGCATACAAGCCCACTTTTCTTCCTCGACGCGTTATGAATGTACGCGGCCGGTCCTTTTTAAGAAAATAGGTCCTATTGACTCGTTCCAGCCATTCTGAGGTACGCAGCTCCCATCTCTCATCGTCATTTTTTGCATTTGCAATGGATGCGGGAACCCTTATCGCCGATGTAGCTTCCTCTTTTTCAGCCAATCCAGCCACAGCGCCTAACCGCAAAAGTCCTATTGCTTCGCGCGCTGCAGACATGGTTTCTTCCGCTGCTGCTATGGCTTTTTGGGCCCCGTGATGAATGGTCTGCCGCAATTTGGCCGGGTCATGCGCCAGCGCGTGACGCCGCTCCCGGATGGGAGACAGATGGGCGTTTACGCTTTCCACCGCCAGCATCTTGCACTCCACACATGTAATCGTCGCCTGTGTACAGCCCTGCGTAATGTGAGCCAGCCTTTCCGGATCACTGAAGATCTGGTGCAAATTACCCACCGGACACCGGTCCGGACTGCCGTGGTCTGTCAGCTTCGGCCGATCAGTCACGCTGTTCTTGATTTTCTGTTCCACGACGGATGCTTCGTCGCTCAGTAGAATCGAGTTGCCATAGGACTTTGACATCTTTCGCTTGTCCAGCCCAAGAAGTTTGGGGGACTTAGTGAAAAGCGTTTGCGGCTCAGGAAAAACGAGCTTGGCATTGAGCTTATAAAAATGATTGAAGCGTCGCGCGACTTCGCGTGTTAGTTCCACATGAGCGTCCTGGTCTTCTCCCACCGGGACAAACGCCGGACGGTACATAAGAATGTCGGCAGCCATGAGCAGCGGGTATCCCAGGAATCCATACATATGCAGGTCTTTGTTGGGCATCTGTTGCTGCTGCTCTTTGTAAGTTGGCACGCGCTCCAGCCAACCCAGCGGCGTGATCATCGAGAAAAGCAGGTGCAACTCGGCGTGCTCCGGTACATGCGATTGAACAAAGATGGCGCATTTTTCCGGATCGAGACCGGCGGCCAGAAAATCCAGTATGACTTCCAATGTGTTGTCGGCGAGCTGCGACGTATTGTCATAATCAGTGGTCAGAGCGTGCCAATCAGCCACAAAGAAAAAACAGTCGTGCGTATTCTGCAGCTTCACCCAGTTCTGCAACGCGCCAACATAGTTGCCAAGATGCAGCTTGCCTGTGGGGCGCATGCCGCTCAAGACACGGGGGCGGTGAGTTTGTGGAGGACGGTCTGTCATTGATTATCGCGTAGCCGCGCTTAGCGGGACTAATAGCAGTTTAGCAAATAGCATTCAGCAATTAGGCACCGATAAAAACTTGGACCGCAGAGAAAGAACATTTCAGGTTTTCTCTCTGCGCCCTTCGCGTCCTCCGCGGTGGAAATTTTGATTATGTCCCTGTCTTGTCCGCCGTCTTCTGCGCCTGCGGCGCGATCGTTTTCACCTTAATTGGCTTGGCAGGGATGCCGGCTGCGATCGTAAACGGATCAATGTCCTTGGTTGCCACGCCCATCGATCCCAGCAGCCCATGTTCGTGCACGCGAACACCACTCATCACCGTGGCGTGATATGTAATGCGGGCGCGTGGGCCAATCTCCGTATGCCGGTTAGTCACGATCATGCCATCGTTCAAGTCATGGTCATGGGAATATATGTTGGCGTAATCGGAGACAGAACTGCCCTGGTGGATCGTGATTCCACCCCGATCATCCAGCAGAACATACTTATGGATCGTGCAGTTATCTTCGATTGTCAGGTTGTAGCCGTAAGAAACTTCCACGCCGTGGAAAATCTTTACGTTTTTTCCTATGTGCTTGAGCACGTGCTTGGCAATCATGGCGCGCATGCGAAACCCCAGCCAGTGGTCGAGTCCAATGGGTGAGCGATCAAACATCATCCAAAACCAGATCAAGGGTTTGCGTTCGGCGTATTTCTCCGCTTCCACATCGCCATAGTACTCAGGCTCAAGGGAAGCATTGCGGGGATCAAAGCTGTGTACCAGCGCTTGCTCGGCGAGCGAAGCGTTGGGATTCGGATCCGCATAGGGCCGGCCCAGATAGAGTTCATGCAGCGTATTGCGGACGACCAGACAGCGATGCTCGACATTTCTGTTGGCAAACTGCTCGTCGAGCTTCTGTATCCAGTCCAGAAACGCTTTTTCGGCCGCCGGTAGCGGCTGAATGTTGCGGTATTCGTAACGCGGCATGCACGCCCTCTCCGATTTCTACTTTACTATTCTGAAAACACAATAATATAACGGCGGCCCTGTTTCCTTGTGTCAGGGAGCGACCTTCGATAGAGATTCGATTTTCTCTGCGTCGATTTGGCCGCATTTTTTTAATGGCGCTACTTAGACCGCCGGATTCTCATGTCCGACTCGTTCACCGGCGAAGCCGGGAAAGTCAGAATGTACCAGTCTTCCTCCCGCAGAACTCTTTTACAAAGTGAGCCCCAATCCGGAAATGACACATGGGTTACCTCGGTACCGTTGTCCTCCAGCACAAATTAACGATATAAACAGCCCATTCCGGGATTAGTTTTCTGCTGCATTAAAAGAAAGACAGGAACGATGATGTGCAGTCGAGTTAGATGGCCCAGGAAAGTCGCGCAAGCGGGTCTTCTCGGTCTCTTTATCTTAATTTCGCTTACCGTCCATGCCCAGGATGATGGGATCACGGTTGACGGGTTCAAGGCCGTGCCAATCCTGACCGGCTCAACCGCGTATTTCACCCGTGTCACTGCCGGGCAATATCAGGACGCTCCATCTGTAAGCCCCCTTTTGCTGCTGCCGCTGGGTGACAAGTGGCTGGTTGAAGCCAAAGGTTCCTACTCTGACACCTTCAGCAAAAACGCTCAGGGCGATTACAACGGCACCATTTCTTACGGGATGTCGTACGGCCAGATTGACTATATTGCCAATCGTTATATGACGTTCGTCGCCGGCCGTTTTACAACGCCTTTCAACATTTATGGTGAGCGGCTGGCGCCCAACTGGATACGCGCCCTGCAAACCAGTCCTCTGACTTCCCCTGTTACAAGCGGCTCCGGTTTGGGCGGTATGATGCGCGGCGGATTTCCCACCACGGATAGCCTGAACGTTACTTACGCTCTCTATTTTTCCGCGAATAACACGCATCACTTATTGGCAACCGACCGCTCGACCGGCGGCCGGCTTGGATTTTTCTTGCCGCATCAGAGGCTCGAAGTAGGCGCTTCATTCCAGCAAGTTTTGCAGGCGGACCGTCCGCATTCTTCCGGTGTGTTCCTGGAGTGGCAGCCGAACCGTGCGCCTTTAACAATACGATCGGAATACGTGCGCTCCTCCGGCACCAAAGGAAGCGCTTATTGGATTGAATCAGTCTATCGGCTGAGCCAGATTCCTTCATTGCGGCGACTGGAACTGGTTGGTCGCGGAGAACAGTTCTTTGCCGCGGCGAATCTTTCTGCTGCGACGGTAAAAAAGCTGGGCGCGTTGGGCAAAGATACCAATGAAGGCGATTTTGGCATGAACTACTACCTCCGTAGCGATATACGGGCTTCCGCCAGCTATGGCCGCCAGTTTGTGCTCGGCAAAGACGCCAATCTCTGGACAATCGGGATGACATATCGCTTTGTTATGCCGATGCTGCCGCAAGGAGGCGCGCGATGAAAATCAAATTCTTCCTGGCCGGATTTCTGGTTGCAAGCGCCCTGTCATTGGGTTCAATGGCCAGTGCCAGCAGCGGCAGCAAGGATGCCGCGAAAGATTCCCCTGCTCCCGCAGTTTCTGCGGAGCAAAGCGCCGCCCTGAACGAAACCATGCATGTAGAGGGAGAGAAACGCTTTCACTCCAACTGCGGACGCTGCCATGCTGCGCCGCCTAAATTTCCGCCGCGCATGATGACCACTATTGTTCGCCATATGCGTGTACGGGCCACCATTACCGACCAGGACATGCGTTTGATCCTGCGTTATATGACGGAGTAATGATGCAGCACAACCGCTTTACGCAGCTTTCGATCCTGTCGATCTTTGCCGTGCTTTTCTTCGCATCAGTGCCATCCTTTGGCCAGGCGCGCGTGATTGAAGTTCTGGCCGATAAAGACAGTCACTTTAAGATTGCCGGCATGAGCCATGCGGAAATCACGGCCAAAGCGGGTGAGCCACTGCTGTTGCGCATTAATGCGCGCAAAGGCAAGACGTGGAACCGTGACGGCACGGTGCACGGCTTTACCCTGCTGCGGGCCAAAGACCACAGCAAGGTCAGCGGATGGGACCTGGAGCTAAAACCGGGCACACACGAATTTTCTCTCACTGCGCCTGCCGAACCCGGGGAGTATGAAGTTTTATGTACGGTCATATGCAGTGAAGAGCATGAAGGCATGCGGATGAAGTTTGTGGTTTTACCTTAGGACTTTTTGTGACGAGTGGAAATGCACGCGCCTGGTCACGGCAAAACTGAACACTTAGAAAGGGAATTATGATGAACAAATCGATGAACCAAGTGCGCTTGGCATTCTTCTTTGCTGCGGTTGCGCTGTTATCGCTCTTTTCTTTTGCCAAAGATAAACCCAAAGACGCCACAGTGAACCTGCGCGGAGCCATCATGGATAGCCAGTGTGCCTTTAACGTGCACTCTGACGCGCATTCGCATGAATGGATGACCAAGCGTGGCGTTCAGGGCGCCACCGATGAAGAGAGCTGCACCCACCATTGCGTGAAAGATATGGGAGGCAGTTACGTTCTGGTGGTTAAGAAGGAAGTCTATAAACTTGACGATCAGGTCAAGGCGGAACAGTTTGCCGGCAAAAAAGTAAAGATCAACGGAAGTTTAGACGCAGAGACGCATACCCTTCATGTCTTCGACATGGAAGAAGATAAGTAGCCATCCGGCTCTGCCATTGAGTCGAAAACAAACGGCTGCGCTGGAGCGCAGCCGTTTTGTTTGCAAAACAGGAGACAGACTGCGTCAGGCAGTCTTCTCCATGGTTAAGGAACGGAACATGGCGGCAGCTTCCGCATTGCGGGCGACCGTCATGGTTGCTTGTTCAATTGACGCCAGAGACTCCTTGAGTGGACACGCTGAATGGTGGAGAAGCCGGAGCATCTCAGTGACCTGGCACAAACGAAGGCTTTGCTGTGCGTAATCCACCCCTTCCGCATTGATTCGGGCGGCGGCGGATTCGATATAGCACCACAAAAACTGGCTGAGAAGGTCAACGGCCTTCTTCAGGTCATGGCCTAGTCCGGCGTTTAACAAATCGTTCAAGATGCGGTCTTGATCGCCGGAGTCAGCGTCCTGGAACGTGGACCAACGCAACTTCACATGTAGGGCCTTAAGTTCCTGAGTAATATTTTCAATCTGATCTGAGAGATCTTCCATTGTCTAATCCTTGCTCTGCAAGTTTTTGGGACACCCTAGACATCGGAAGAAGTGGCAAACAGCTCTGCAGACGACCGGAAGCGGTGGCTTAACAATAATCAGCTTAAAACGTGAGATGCTGGATGTCTCTTTTGAGTCCGGTTACCGAAGTACATATTTAAGATAGTTCTAATGTCCCATCCAATTTGACACGCTAAGTGACTGATTCAGAACAGGAAAATTTTCGATGTGTTGCCGATTAGCAGGCGCGACCCTGCGCTAGCCTCTTAAAACTGGGCAGCCTTTGAGAAAACCTATCGGAAAGACCTCGAAGTCATTCGGCATCAAGAGGATAACCAAGGCTGGGTCACCACCGTTACGTTGTGCCGAGGCGCAAGTTAGGCTCCAATAGACTAGGGAGTTCTATGCGAATGTCACGATTGATTTTTGCATTCCTGCTGGCTGCGGCCATGACCGCGGCGTATTGCCAAACCACAGCCAAGAGCGAAGCCAGCCACGGTAAAGCTCAAAAGTTTCCCGTCACTACTTCGTCGGCGGCAGCAGCGCGATACTTTGAAACAGGCATGGTCCATTATGAGAACCATCGCTGGAATTTTGCCCTGCGTGACTGGCGTGAAGCGGTGGCGCTCGATCCAAAATTCGCACTGTCCTACACCTGGATTTGCTTTACGACCACCGACCCCATGGAGGAGAGCCAGGATCGCGCCAAAGCAAAGGCCCTGTTGAACCACATCACCCCGGCAGAACAGTCGATGGTCCGCTGGATGGCCGGCGTTCACGAGAACAATTACGTGGAGGGCATCCAGGCCATGAATGACGTGGCCCAGGCGTATCCTCACGACAAGCGGTTGAATTTTCTGATCGGATACTGGCTTTATAAGCTCGACGAGTACGAGCGATCCAAAACGTTTACTTTGCAGGCGTTGGAAGATGATCCAGCTTACGCCACCGCCTACAACCAGTTGGGATACTTGTACTCGCGCGTCCGCGATTATGACAAGGCGATTGAGGCCATGGAGAAGTACGTAAAGCTTCTCCCCAATGAGCCCA
>DASXKZ010000217.1:0-28889 GCA_036496525.1 Candidatus Angelobacter sp. | reverse complement strand
GTTCTTTCTTCGCATCATATCATTAGGGCGAAAGTTTGGAGAATAAAATTTAGACTTAGGTAGGGACTAAGAGCAGAAACACACGATCAATCGCGGCTTGCGCGTTCTATTGGTGATTCTTCTACTCGGGATGGGAATTGGTTTAAAAACTGTTCCAGTTCTGGTTCTGATTCTTGCCGATTTGTGATCGCTGGTCGTTCCGGCTATCTCTTTTGATTTCGGAGGCTCTGTGAATAGGGTAGTGAGCTCACAATGGCCGCCAACCGAAGCACACCCGCGTCGCTGCGTTGTGCCCCATTTATTTGCGGGAAATTCGGGCCACTGCTGCCACAGCCTTTTTTGCGTGGGAGAGCAAATCAGACTTCCCGCAGTTGCTGACCATCAACCTTCCATGTTCTTCATCTACAAACAATAGATATTCACGATTCAGCAGCATGGTGAATCTGCCTGTGCTGTTCTCACTGAACAGCTCAAGGGGACCTTGGATGTTGCCTTTATAAACGTGCGTTGGAACCACTCTGTAAGTGTCTCCATCCAGGAAGTATTGATCGCCACTGCCGGGAACCGTACGTTTTGTCACTGCTTTTCCAATGAGTACATACGCCGAGCTGGCATATTCTTCGCGAACCGAGGGGTAACCATCGGGACAAGCTGCCGATGCCGCCATTGAACAGAAAAGCACAATCGCTATGGATTTCATGTGGCCCTTTGTCTTTAACCGTAGCCTTGCAAAATCAAGTCTAGCGCAGTGCCTGTTATCCAGCGTTGCCGCCGATAATCACTGCATGTTACTTTTAAAAGCTAATCACCATGCTGCGTCCATATCAGGGAATCGCGCCGCGCATTCACGACTCGTGCTATATCGACGAATCCGCCCAGATCATTGGCGATGTTGAGATCGGTGAAAATTCCAGCGTCTGGATGAACGCTGTCATTCGAGGCGACGTCTTCGCCATCCGGATCGGCAAGAACTCCAACGTGCAGGATTGCAGCGTGCTTCATGGCATGCGCCACAAATATGGTGTGACCATGGGTGACTGGGTCACCGTCGGGCACTCCGTTACGCTGCACGGCTGCACCATCGGCGACCGCTGCCTGATCGGGATGGGCTCAGTCATCCTGAACAACGCAAAGATTGGCGAAGGCTGCATCATCGCCGCCGGCACCGTGATTCCGGAAGGCACCGTGATTGAACCATACTCTCTATGGATGGGCGTTCCCGGCAAGTTCAAGAAGAAGATTGACGACGAAGAAACCCAGAAGTCGATCATGATGTATGGCAAGAATTATTTCGATTACACGCAGATCTACCGAAAAGAGTTTGTCTCAAACAGGGACTGAAAATGAAGGTTAAAGTCTTAAGAATCGTCATCCCGACGCCCGTGAAGCGAGCGAGCGCGGTCATCAGCGCGCGAGTAGGGCTGAGGGACCTTTTGTTTATTTCCCAAACCGGACCTTACTTATGCAGCTCTCAATAACTACCAATGGCTAATTACTAATGGCTGGCCCTATCATTAAAGCAATTCGCGGCACCCGCGATCTCCTCCCTCCGGAGACCGAGACATGGAACTTCGTCGAATCCACGGTACGCGACGTCTTCCGCGTGTACAACTTTCAGGAGATTCGCACGCCTATTCTTGAAGACCTGCATCTCTTTCAACGCTCCGTGGGTGAAGAGACTGACATTGTTTCCAAAGAAATGTTCGCCTGGGAAGATCGAGCTCGCGCGCAGAGTGAAAAAGGCCAATGGCTTGCCTTGCGACCGGAAAACACCGCAGGCGTGGTCCGCGCCTATATTGAACACAAGCTGTGGGAGCGGCCCGGCTTGCAGCGCTTTTATTACATCGGGCCGCAGTTCCGCCGTGAGCGTCCGCAGAAAGGGCGCTATCGCCAGTTCTACCAGATCGGCGCGGAAGTAATTGGGCCGAGCGCAGCAGGAAGCGAATCGCCCTCGATCGATGCTGAATTGCTGGAAATGCTGGCCGCGCTGCTGGACCGGCTCGGCATCAAGGGCTGGACGCTCAAGCTGAATTCTGTGGGTTCGTCGAAAGACCGGCCGCGATATTTGCAGGCGTTGCGCGATGCGCTGAAAGACGTTGTCCACACCATGTGTACCGATTGCCAGCGCCGTGCAGAAACCAATCCGCTGCGCGTGCTGGACTGCAAAGTGCCAGAAGACCAGCCAATCATTGAGAAGCTGCCGCGCATGAGCGAGTATCTTGATGACGACTCCCGCGCGCATTTTGCTGAGGTGCAAAAAATTCTCAATGCCGTTGGCGTTCCGTTTGAAATCGACCACCGTCTTGTCCGTGGCCTGGATTACTACACGCGCACGGCGTTTGAATTCACGCACGGCGCTCTGGGCGCGCAGAATGCCATCCTCGGCGGCGGACGTTATGACGGACTTTCAGAATCGCTCGGTGGCCCGCCCGCTCCGGGCATTGGGTTTGCCATAGGTGAAGACCGGTTGGTAATGACTCTGCAGGAATCCGCAGGAGTTACCACTCGCCCCGCCGATGTTTACATTGCTCCGCTCGGCGCGGGCATGAACGTGCACGCCGCCAAACTGGCGAGCGAACTCCGCAAACAGGGCGTGGTTGTCATTGCGGGCGATGAAGGCTTTAAGCTCAAAAAATCGCTGGAGACTGCTAGCAAGCTCGGCGTCCGCTTTGCGCTGATCCTGGGTGAAAATGAAGTTAATTCCGGGCAGTACGCTCTGAAGAATTTAAGCACTGGCGAGCAGGCGGGCGTGGGCGAGGCGGAGATTGCGGGGATTGTAACAAAACCTCGAGCGTAGCGAGAGGCCCCTATTACCTCGACCTGCCTGGATATTAGATGACATCGCGACGATAGGGATCTCTCGCTTCGATCGAGATAAAGCGCTACTTCACTTCTAGCGCATCCCCTGTCTGATGCTCTGTAATCTGAAACTTTAAAAACTCATGAATCGCTTTGACCGCTTCCGCGTTCGCCGATGAGATCACCACGCGGCCGCCATTATCTGCCCGCTCATATTTGTACTCGATTTGGTCTTTCAACTTCGTCATCGTTGCCACGCCCGGCGGAGTCTGATCATGGACGAACATTGGAATATCGAAATCGCCGGACTTGAAGGCCCGCTCGATGTGGCGCAAGTGCATCTGGATTTCCTCTTTACTCGTCTTGTCGTCCGTTGAGTTGGCCGTCACCAGGATCGCACCGCCATCTTTGCGCAACAGAAAATGGTGCGTGATCTTCTGCTGGTCAAAGCCCATGCCCTGGGTCCCGCGATGCTCCATTTGCTCGTGTTTGGAATGGTCCTGCGGCGAAGCGGCTGTGCTCTTTGACTGAAGTGTCAGCGTCGATGTCAAAATCAATAATGCAAGCAAGTTTGTCATTCTGCCTGACTCCGCTGGTTTAGACGGCAAACAGCCTTTAGGGTAAGCGCTTTTTTGCCTTTCTCCGTGTCTCCGTGCCTCCGTGGTGGGTTTGGCTTTCTCCCGATTTATAATCAAAGTTTCAGCCTGATTAAGAAAGGTTTACGTCTTTGCCGCTTGATTTTTTAGGTGATCTTTGTCGCACGCACAAGTGCGGAGAGCTGCGCGCGGAAAACGCCGGGCAGCAGGTTGTGTTGATGGGCTGGGTCAATCGCCGTCGCGATCTTGGCAACGTGATCTTTATTGACGTGCGTGACCGCACAGGCCTGACGCAGTTTGTATTCGATAAAAGCGACAACACAGAGCTCCACGCCAAGGCCAGCAATTTGCGCAATGAGTTTGTCATTGCAGGCATCGGCAAGGTGCGCCGTCGCGACGAGAAGACCATCAACCGCAATATTCCTACCGGCGAAATTGAAGTAGTAGTCACGGAACTGAAGCTGCTGAATGAGTCAAAGCTACCGCCGTTTCTGCCCAGCGATCCCGCGCTGGCGAATGAAGAAGTGCGCCTGAAATATCGCTATCTTGACCTGCGCCGCGAGCCCATGCAGTACAACATTGAGCTGCGCCACAAGGTTGCACTGGCCATCCGGCAATACCTTTCCGGCCAGGGCTTTTTTGAAATTGAGACTCCGTTCATGACGCGCTCCACGCCGGAAGGCGCGCGCGACTATCTTGTGCCCAGCCGCGTCTATCCCGGCGAGTTTTATGCGCTGCCGCAGTCGCCGCAGCTCTTCAAGCAGATTCTGATGATCTCCGGCTTTGATAGATATTTCCAGATCGTGCGCTGCTTCCGCGATGAAGACCTGCGCGCTGACCGCCAGCCAGAATTTACCCAGATCGATTTGGAAATGACCTTCCCACAGCAGGAAAGCGTGTTTGCCGTGGTGGAAGGCTTTTTGCAAGCTGCATTCAAAGCCGCAGGGCACGATCTGAAACTGCCTTTTGCGCGTACCACGTATGATGAAGCCATTCGCAACTACGGAATCGATAAGCCTGATCTGCGTCTGCCCAAACTGACCGATGTCCGCACCGCATTTACCGTGGAGCAGTTGCAAACGCTGCAACTGAATCCTGAGCTGCCGGTGGCGGCGATTCGTATTCCCAAAATCGGCGAGCTTTCACGCAAAGAGCGTGACGATAACAAGCCGCTGTTTGGCGAGCGCAAAGAAGCGCGCCTGATTGATGACATCAAGCGTCTGGAAAAATCTTTTCCTGAGGCTGTTGCTAAGTTGCGCCAGATGGCCGGCGCTGAAGCCGATGATTTACTGGTGCTTGTCGGCGGACTGTTGCAGGTGGAAAAAACCGGGCTGCGTCCTGATTACGGCGTGTTCACCGCAGCCGGCGCGTTCCGCGTTGAGCTGGCGCGCAAATATGCTGACCGCCACATGGCCTTCCGCCAGGGCGGATACCACTTTACCTGGGTCACGGACTTTCCCATGTTCGAGTATGACGAGACGGACAAGCGCTGGAACGCGGCGCACCATCCGTTCACCTCGCCGCATGAGCATGACATGGACAAGCTGGAGTCCGATCCCGGCGCGGTACGCGCGCTGGCGTATGACATTGTGCTCAACGGCACAGAGCTTGGCTCGGGTTCGATCCGTATTCATCGGCAGGACATTCAAGCGCAGATTTTCCGCGCTCTGGGCATGACCGATGAAGAAGCCAAATCGCGCTTCGGCTTTTTCCTTGAAGCGTTGGAATATGGCACGCCTCCGCATGGCGGCATCGCGCTGGGACTGGACCGTATTGTAATGATCCTGGCTGGAGCAGAAAGCCTGCGCGAGGTAATACCCTTCCCCAAGACCGCCAAGGCGGTTGACTTGATGGTGGACGCACCAACTCCGGTGAATGAGACACAGTTGAGGGATCTGGGGATTAAGCTTAGATAAGATCATTTACCACAGAGGACACAGAGACACACAGAGGGAACAAAACGCCTTTGATCTTTTTCTCTGTGGGCCTCTGTGTCCTCTGTGGTTTTGTTTTTTAGGCAGCTCCTTGCTGCTTCTCCATATCTTTCTCAATGGTCCTTGATCCCAACCACAATACCAAGACAAGCAGCACAGCCAAGACTGGAATCAACAACAGCGCCTGTTGCAGGCCAATGGCTTTGAACTGTTCGGTGACTTTATCCATGCCGGCCAAGTGTGCTGCATGGAGTGCGAAGCGGTCGCTCATCCTGCCAATGATTAATGTTCCCCAGGAAGCACCACCCAGATACATCACCAGAAAATAGATGGACATGCTGGTGCCGCGCAGAGCAGGCGCAACGATATCCTGAATCGCGGCATACACCAGCCCGTAATACATATTCAGCAGGCCATAAGCAATGGTCAATAAAGGCAAGGCCAGTGCGATTGATCCGGCTCCCTGGCGAATGCCGAAGTAGGAAAGTGGCACGGCCAGCAGCGCGGCAACTGCTGCAATTTTCATGCGTCCGCTGCGATTGCGGTGAGCAATGCGATCGCCCCAGATTCCCGCGCAGGAGCCGCCCAGGATGCCTCCAACCGCATACACAATTCCCATGGTCACTCCGGCGCGCGCCACATTCATGTGGTGAATGCGGGCAAACAACGCAGGGAAAAACAATGCTACTGAATACAGAATAAAGTTTACTAAGGCGCCGGAAAGCGTAATCCACCAGAACGTTGGAATTCGCAACACTGCCCAGATGGAGCCGGCATCAATGGGGGGCGGATGCGTTTCAGCAGCGCCGCGCGCAGGCTCTTGCAGCATGAGCAACAGCGGGACCAAGAGAAGCGCTGGGGCCGCCGCCACAATCATCGCGGCACGCCATCCAAATTTCAACGCGATTGGTCCGGTAAAAAAGAAGCTGAGCGCTCCGCCAACCGGCACGCCAAGCATAAAGAGCGCCAGAGGCTTTGAGCGGCGCTCCGCCGGAAAGAGATCGCCAATCCAGCTTGTGGCTGTTGGAGCGGCTGTGGCTTCGCCCACACCAACGCCCAAGCGAGTAATCATCAGGAAGAAATAGCTATTCACCCAGCGCGCACAAGCGGTGAAGGCAGCCCACACGACGATTCCCGCGGCAAGAAGCTTTTTGCGGCTGACTCGGTCTGCCAAGAGCCCTAAAGGCAATCCGACGAGGCCATACAAAACAAGGGATATGGTGTTGAGCAATCCGATTTGCGTATCGGAAAGGTGGAATTCCTTGCGCACCGGCTCAATCACCGCGCCGGCAACCTGGCGGTCGTAGAAATTCAGCATGTTGACAGCTACCAGCACTGCCAGCGGCCACCATGTCGTTGATCTCTTTGAAGCAACTTGTCCGGCAGAGATAGCTGCCTGCTCGTTAGCGACCATGCGCGGCAATGTTATCAGATTGCAGCGCACGCGGTCATACGTCTCACAGCCGTTTGCGGCGCATGATGACGAGTCACCAAGGAGCAGGCATTACCTCTATCGCTAATAGACTCAGCCGTCCGGCGCTTACTTCCGTTCGACGCTTCCTTTGAGTATCACCACGCTTGAAGGTGCGTCGGGCTTTACGCTGTCTTCAGCCGTGATGAGAACGTCAAAGTCCTTATACGTGGTGGCGGCCTTCAGGCTGCCTTCCAGATTTTCATTTACCCTCAAAGCGCCCAGCAACTCAGGGTCTTTGCCGCGCGGCTGCACCCAGACCAGATAGGTCTGCTTGGGCGGCGTGAGAGATTGTGGCGTTGCCATGTGTTTTACCTGGATATCAACGCCGGTGTTGCCGTTGCGATCCTTGTCCGTAATGATTTTGCCTTCGGCAGCGGGAGCGGCTCCGGTGTTGGTGAGCCGGTCTTCCCTGCCCCAGGCGGCGGTGGCTAACAAAAAAGTGAACAGCAGAAACAGAGCGACAGTGCGTTGGCGCATAGGTCTTTACCCCGTAGAAACAACTTAAGTGAGAGATAAGATGAGTGGCGGCGTTAACAACGTTGCTGCAAATGCAGAGCACATTTGTTTTTGCGTTTGATGATTGCAGATGCGGAGCTGCCGGCCTGCTCTGGACTGAGCTGCTACGGAATTTGGACCGTGAGAAGAAAATGGGCCATCTTTGGATGGCCCAGCCGGGCGGAAATCTATTGCTTGCGCGTGAACTGGAATACGCCGTGATCGGCGTCTTTGCCTTTTTGCGCGAAGAACCATTGCTCAGTGAAGTGGTCCTTGTCCTGGATCGTCAGGACCAGTTTATGCATGTGCCCATCGGCAGCGCTGGCCAGATTGGTGGCGTCAATAAAATCGAACGTAAAGGTCTTGCCGTCATCTGACATTTTGGCCGCCATGCGGGGCTGGTTCTGCGCCGCGCAATAGTGTGTAAGCATCAGCCGGTTATTGTCCACGTGATACATGGTGACCATGCTCTCTTCCTGCATGGATTCCATCAGCACGGAACCGCCGGAGACGACCTTCCAGGTAATGGTCTGCTGCTTACCGCTGGGATCTTTGGCGTCCCATTGGCCGGCCAGCGCTTTTAAGCTTTCAAATGAAGTTTTGGCGTTAGGCGCAGACAGAACAGGAACAGAGACGGCGACGAACAGCGCTGCAATTGTGAGTGCCTTAAGTTTCATTGAATCCTCCCGCGCCAATGGCGCGACGTACCGGTGTTGGACCGGGGAGACAGCAGGAGGAAAATCCTCCAGCAGCTTCCCTACCTGATCTATTCACCGTTTTTCCGGGACCCTTTAAGTTGAGGCGGTTTGGCGGCCCATTCGACTCCCTTCCAAGCTCAAGTCGCTCAGGGCAGGCTAACAATGAGCCGCCAGCCGAAATCTGACCCCTGAGCTGGCCGAAAGGGAAGTATCTGCTTCTTACCCAATATCTTCGTTGAAATTCTCCAGGTACTCGCGCACGGCCACCATGAATTGGTCAGCATCCGCGCCATCAATAATGCGGTGATCGTAGCCCACTGAGAGACGGATGATGTGCCGCACGGCGATTGAATCGTTGCCGTCTTCATCGGTCACCACTACCGGCTCCTTGAAAATGCCGCCCATGCCAAGGATCGCGACCTGCGGCTGCAGAATGATGGGCAGTCCGAACTGCGGGCCATAAATCCCAGGATTAGTAATAGTGATGGTGCCACTCTGCACGTCGTCCGGTTTTAACTTTTTGGTGCGTGCGCGCTCTCCCAGATCGACGATTGCCCGCTGTAATCCTACAAAGCTCAAGTTCTCAGCGCCCTTGACCACAGGCACGATCAGCCCCCATTCGAGAGCCACGGCAATGCCAATATTCACATTCTTGTGATATTGAATCCCATCGCCTACCACGGACGAGTTCATGATTGGCTTCACGCGGATGCCATGCAGCAGCGCCTTGGCGATAAACGGCAGGAACGTAAGCTTCACGCCGTTGCGAGCTTCCCATGCCTTGCGGTTTTTCTCGCGGAACCGGGCAATGCGCGTCATGTCCACCTTGAAAACCGAGTGCACGTGAGCGCTGGTGTGCTTTGATTCCACCATGCGCTCAGCAATCTTCTTGCGCATCGGCGTCATGGGGACAACTTCACCGGGTACAGTTTGAATTTGTGGCGCCGGAATAGGCTGCGTCTGTGCCTGTTGTTGCGACTGCTGGACTTGCTGTGGCTGCGCCGGACGCGATTGCTGTGGCGGCGCGCTCACCATCTGCGGCCTGCCTCCGCCCTGACCATGCTGCTCGATAAAGCTTTGGATATCGCTTTTGCTGATTCGTCCGCCCAAACCGGTGCCGGGAACCTGGTTGAGATCAACATTGTTTTCGCGCGCCATACGGCGCACTAGCGGTGACGAACGCAAGCGCTCGCCATCTTGATCGCGATCGCCGCTGGGTGCGGTGACCAGTGCAGGCTGAGGATGTGCTTGAGGAGGCGCTGCCTGTTGCTGAGCCGGAGCGGATTTGGCTGGAGCTGCGGCAGGCTTTGCCGGAGCAGCTTGCGCCGGTGCTCCTGCTCCGCCGATTACGGCCACCACGCTGTTCACCTGAACGGTGGTGCCTTCTTTGACTTTGATCTCTTTCAACACTCCGGCTGCAGGCGCGGGAATCTCCGCATCCACTTTGTCGGTGGAAATTTCAAACAGCGGCTCATCGCGCTGGACCTTGTCGCCAACTTTCTTGAGCCACTTGGTAATGGTCCCTTCAAAAATCGACTCGCCCATCTGCGGCATCACCACGTCAACACCTGCGCCGCCGTTGGCGCCGCTCGGGGCAGAACTTTTCTCTTCCTGAACAGGCGCTGATTTTTCCGTGGCCTGAGGTTGCTGCGCCGCAGGCGCGCCGTCAGCTTGCGGAGCAGCTTTAGCAGAAGATTGGGGAGCAGCTTGGGATTGAGAAGACTGGGCTGGCGGTGGCGCTGACGCGGCAGCGGCGCTACCTTCAGCATCAATCACGCCTACCACGGTATTTACCTGCACCGTGGCACCTTCCTTGACCTTGATCTCTTTCAGCACCCCGGCTGCGGGCGCGGGAATCTCCGCATCAACTTTGTCAGTGGAAATTTCAAACAGCGGCTCATCGCGCTGGACTTTGTCGCCCGGTTTCTTCAGCCACTTGGTAATCGTGCCTTCAAAGATCGATTCCCCCATCTGGGGCATTACCACATCAGTTGCCATGAGTTCCTTCCACAGGTGTGTTTCCGCTGGTTAGATCAGCCTTTGATTATAAATCAGCCGCAGCGACTGCTGTGGAGTTCGCGGCCCTGTCGAGTCTTCAGAGAACCGGTTCGCCACACGAGGGACATCTTTCCGGAAGGGAAAAAGCCCGGCAATACGAACTGTTTGGGCAAGGGCCTGCCACACTGCGGACAAACCCACCGATCCAGCTGCCTGCTTCGAATGACCCATAGTGCAAGAAGCCCTGCCGTGGGAGGGGTCGCAAACAAACCAGCTAGCCAGTAGCTTTCATTGTGCGAAAGAACTATGTAGGCGATGCAGAAAAATACCATGCACGCGATCATAGGGAGGGCAGAGTGGCTCCAGAAAAGCGTGTGATATGAGTGGCGCGACTTGCTGGCCTCGTTATCTGCCCGTGAGCCATTCATATTGCTCTTTACTGAGCGGCACCACGGAAAGCCGTCCCTGGCGGACCAGCGCTGAACCTTCAAACAGCTCACTGGTTTTTATCTCAGCCAGAGTTACGGGATGGGAGATTAGCTTGCCGGCTTTGATTCTAACCTTGGGAATTTTGGGATCGGCGGCATCAACGGACTCAACCGTGGCTGTGCCGACTGCGCTCTTCACGTCGCCGGTATGGTAGATCACCAGCTTGTCGCCTTTGCTCATGCCTCGCAGGTTCTTCACCGCGACTGGATTGGTGACGCCATCCCAGATGGTGGACTGCTCTTTTTGAAGGTCGGCAAAGCCGTAAACAGTGGGTTCGGTTTTGAGGAGGTAGAACATAAGAAAGACATTATTTCACCACCGGACCACGAAGACGCAACAAAGTTGCCTGAAAAGTCCCCCGCTTCTACAATCTTCCGGATACAAAAAGGGAAAAACGCCGCGCTTGCGTTTCTTGCTTCTAGACGCAATAGTTTTGCGTATTCGAGGGGGGATGTATGGTGGACGTGGGCAGTGTCGGCAGTATCATCAGTAATCTTGGGACCGAGATCGTCGCCATCGGCGCGCTAGGCACTGCGGCATTTGGCCTGGTGGATAGCTTCAAAGCGTTGCCCGGCGGCGGAATTTCCCGCAGCGGCTTCAAATTCATACGCGCGGCCATCACCAAACTCACACCTCCAGTCCCATCGCTGGAAAAAACAGAGTTAAGCCGCGACTCCATTCTCTACACTCTTTTATCGCAGTGGATTAATGGTGTGGACAAGAGCAATCAGATCAGCATCGCGAAGTCGTTGATCAAGCTGCGCCTAACACCGGATACCGCACCGGCTCTTGCTGCCGCAACCGGAGTGGACGCCGAGCTCCTCAAGAATGTAGCAACCAAAATTCAAGAGGGTAAGGGAGTAGCCCCCAATCCGCAGAAGCCGGAAGATCCGAATGCCTTCAGTACACAGGAGTTTGACGTTTATGGGCGCTTCGATTTGTTGCTCAACACGCTTTTAGACCAGGCCTACCAGCGCGCCGACCAGCGCTATCGCAACGCAGCGCGGGCCGCAGCAGTCCCAGTCGCGGTTGTGCTCGCGCTTGTAGCTGGCCGTTCCATGCTGGGCAATGATTTTTTCTATTCCAACAAAGTGGTCCTCGCGGTCCTGATGGGCCTCATTTCGACGCCAATTGCTCCAGTGGCGAAAGACATCGCTTCAGCGCTCTCGACCGCGGCACAAGCCTTTCAATTCGGGAAGAAATAGATCATGGCAAATTGGTTCCTTAGCACTCGCGCCCAGTCTCGTGGTGGACCTGTCGCAGGAGAGGTCAAGATTATAAATTCAGATTTGGCCGGCAATCTGCTGCCGCAGCTCCAGGAGGCGATCCATGGGCAGGATGTTTTCTTTGCCGTGCACGGCTTCAATGTCAATCAAAAGGATGGCCTGGCGCACCTGGGCTATTGGTTGGACAAGGTGGATGTTGGAAACGCGGTGAAGATCGGTATCCTGTGGCCCGGTGATTGTTTCGTTCCCATCTTTGTCGATTATGTTGTGGAAGGACATGAAGCCATCAAGTCGGGCAAAATGCTCGCTGATTTCCTGAATACAAACTTCACAGGCGCAGTGAATTTGAGCTTTGCCTCGCACTCACTGGGAGCGCGCGTAGTCTTGCAGACGATCCGCGGTTTAAACCTGCACGTTCGTCGCCTTTTGCTGATGGCTGGCGCTATCGACGACAATTGCCTGACAAATGAATACGCGGATGCAGCCAAAAAGGTCGATCAAATCTCCTTGCTTACTTCCAAATGCGACGCCGTACTCGCGGCCGCATATCCGCTGGGCAATCCCCTGCAGGGAATCATTGATCGCGGCCATCCTTATTACCATGCGGCTCTGGGCCGTGAGGGGCCCGCGAATCCAAGACAGCTTGCCCCCGGCCTGCAGGCCGGTTGCGAGATACCCAGAACGTTTGATTATGGCCATCTCGACTACATGCCGGACAACGCGATTCAAGCCGTGTACCCGCAACCCTGCGATATCCCTCCAGGGGCGCCGAATCCGCCCGCACCCATGGCCGGCATACAAATATGGAAACCGGCGTTTTCCGCTGGCTTTGCTACTAATCGCTACAAATAGTCAGATCGAGCCGACCGAGGATGTTTGGAATTGGTCAACTAAACGACATGCATATCAAAACGTCGTAGGCACTCCCTATAAGCGCGGGGTCGCGATTTCAAATCAGAAACCGCTATAATCGCGGTCGCCATGATAATCACAAAACGTGTAAGCCTACCCATCTTGCTCGTTATCGCTGTGTTGAGTTTGTTCCCAGCCCCATCCCAAGCGCAGTCACCGCAAAGCACTCCGTCCAAGTATCCCAACTACCCCAGCGAGACGCCAGCAGAGCTTAAACCGGCCACTTCCACATTTGATTATGACCGCCGCGAGGTGATGATCCCAATGCGCGATGGCGTGAAGTTGCATACGGTGATCCTGGTGCCCCGCATCGCCACCAAGGCCAAGCCTGCGCCAATCTTGCTGACGCGCACCCCCTACAGCGCGGACGAACTCACCACGCACGCTAACAGTTCCCACCTGGGTCCCGCGCTTTGGGGTTATGACAATGCGACTGAAGTGATCGTGGAAGGCGGCTACATTCGCGTGGTGCAGGATGTGCGCGGCAAATACGGTTCCGAAGGCGATTACGTAATGAATCGTCCGCTGCATGGGCCGCTGAACCCTACGCCGGTGGACCATTCCACCGATACATATGACACGATTGACTGGCTGGTGAAGAACGTGCCCGAATGCAACAGCAAGGTAGGCATTCTGGGAATTTCCTATGACGGATTTTTGCCGTTGATGGCGCTGGTGAATCCCCATCCGGCGCTGAAAGTTTCTGTCCCTATGAATCCCATGGTGGACGGCTGGCGCGGTGACGACTGGTTCCACAACGGCGCTTTCCGCCAGCAGAACATGCCCTACATCTACGAACAGGTGGCCACGCGCAAGAACGATGCAAAGTGGTGGAGTGATCATTTTGATGATTATGACGTTTATATGCAGTCCGGATCGGCCGGGGAGCTGGGCAAGTTGCACGGGCTGGAGCAGATTGGATTCTGGCGCAAGGTGCTGGAACATCCCAGCTATGACGAGTTCTGGAAAGACCAGGCCATGGACCAGATTCTGGCCGCGCAGCCCATCAAAATCCCCATCATGCTTGTGGCAAGCCTGTGGGACCAGGAAGATATTTACGGTGCAATGGCGGTTTACAAAGCCCTGAAGCCAAAAGATAAAGACAACAAAGTGTTTCTGGTGATCGGCCCATGGCACCATGGACAGGAGATCGGCGACGGCAGCACGCTGGGGCCAATCAAATTCAATAGCGATACGGGATTGTATTTCCGCCAGGAAATCCTGAAGGCATTTCTCGATCAATACCTCAAAGGCGAGCCGGTTAAGAAAGTTTCGCCCGTTTCAGCTTTTGAAACCGGCACCAACACATGGCGTTTCTATACCACGTGGCCGCCCAACAATAACGCGCAATGCCAGGTACCATGTGTTCCTAAAGCCACGCCGCTTTATCTCACCTCCGGCCTCAAGCTCAGCTTTGACGCGCCGAAAGATGGCACGCCTTATGAAGAATATGTTTCCGATCCAGCAAAACCTGTGCCGTTCCGCGCGCGGCCGACGCGTCCCGTGGGATATGACATTGAGAAAGGCCTGACGTGGCCATTGTGGCTGGTGGACGATCAGCGTGAAGCTTCCGGCCGCCCTGATGTGCTGGCATTCACGTCAGACGTGCTCACTGCGCCGGTAAAAATCAGCGGACAGCCGGTGGCGAATTTGGTGGCATCAACCAGCGGCACCGATTCTGACTGGGTAGTGAAGCTGATTGATGTTTATCCAGACGAAGTTGCGGGCGACGAGCGCATGGGCGGCTACCAACTGGCGGTGTCAATGGACATTTTCCGCGGTCGCTACCGCGAAAGCATGGAAACTCCTAAGCCGATCAAGGCGGATACGCCGCTGGTCTATCGCTTTGAATTACCCACTACAAATCACGTCTTTCTGCCCGGACACCGCATCATGGTGCAGGTGCAATCAAGCTGGTTCCCTCTCTATGACCGCAACCCGCAAACGTTTGTCCCAAATATTTTCTGGGCCAAACCCGGCGATTATAAGAAAGCAACACAGCGGATTTACCATCAGCCGGGAGAGGCTAGCTTTGTGGAGTTGCCGGTGGTAAGCGGGCAGTAGATAGTTCTGAAATGTCGACCCTGAGCGAAACGAATGGGGAGAGATCCCTATTCCCTTGAATCCCATTCATTTTTTATAGCAATAGGGTTCCCTCACTTCGCTCAGGATTACAGAAAAAGCTCAGTACTTATGCAGCTTCCGCGCTTCCCGCACTACGTCCTCCACCTTTGGCAAAAAGAAATGCTCCAGCGGCGGTGAAAATGGCACTGGCGTATCTAACGCGGTGATGCGGACGATGGGGCCATCCAGATCATCGAAAGCCTCTTCATTAATGATGGCCGCAAGTTCACCGGCAAGCCCGCCCGTCTTTGTGTCTTCGTGCAGAAGGATGACCTTGTTGGTCTTCTTTACCGTCTGCGTGATGGCTTCGCGGTCAAGCGGGCAAAGCGTGCGCAGGTCGAGAATTTCAACTTCAATTCCTTCTTTAGCCAGCGCATCGGCGGCTTCCTGTGCGGTATGGACCATGGCAGCGTAAGTAATGATGCTCAGGTCTTGGCCTTCACGATGCACGCGCGCCTTGCCAATTGGAACAACGTGCCCGTTCTCCGGCACATCTTCTTTAATGCGGCGGTAGAGAAACTTGTGTTCGAGGAACAAGACGGGATTATTGTCGCGAATGGCCGACTTGATGAGGCCCTTAGCGTCACTGGGTGTCGCCGGTGCCACAACCTTCATTCCCGGCGTGTGAACAAAATGCATTTCCGGATTCTGCGAGTGAAACGGGCCGCCGTGCACGCCGCCGCCGCATGGCCCGCGCAGGACGAGCGGAGCAGGCGCGCCCCAGCGATAATGCGACTTGGCCACCATGTTCACGATCTGGTTGAATGCGCAACCGATAAAATCCATAAACTGGAACTCGGCCACGGGACGCATGCCGGTAAGCGCCGCGCCAAACGCCGCGCCCACAATGGCGGACTCGGCGATAGGCGTATCAATCACTCGCTGCGGACCAAAGTGGTGGACAAACCCGTCCGTCACTTTAAACGCGCCGCCGTAGATGCCAATGTCTTCACCGATGCAGAAGACGGTGGGATCGGACTCCATCTCTTCCCAGAGTCCCTGCCGGATAGCTTCGAGATATGTCGCCTGTGCCATCAAAAACCTTTCGCCGCAGATGCTCGCAGATTAACGCAGATTTTTTTAATTTATTTCCGATCTGCGTTAATCTGCGCAAATCTGCGGCAAAATCATTTGAAGTGAATTGCTGCTTCCGTCTCCCTCAACTTGCTCTCGCTCCGTCTCGCTTTCTGCGGCATGCCGTACTTCGGCTTGATCTGGTGGCAGCCATCTTCGCAGAAGACGCCCTCAGCGGCGGTGTGGCCTTCCGGCATGGGAGAGTTCTCTGCAAATTCGCGCTCGGCGTCGATTTCTTTTTCAATCGCCGCGATCATTTCTTTATCCTGCGCGGGCGTGAGCCATTTTTTCTCCAGCAGATATTTCTGAAAGCGGTCAATGCAATCACGCTTGCGCCAGAACTCATGCATCTCTTTGGGGACATAGGCTGCGGCGTCGTGGATGGCGTGCCCTTTCATGCGCATCAGCTTGGCCTCTATCAAAGTCGGCCCTTCACCGCGATGCGCACGCTCCACGGCTTCATACGTCGCGTCATAAACCTGGCAGGCGTCAGTGCCGTCAATGATCACGCCGGGCATGCCGTAGCCGATGGCGCGGTTGGCCAGATCTTTAACGTTCACCTGATATTCCGTGGGCGTGGAGTATGCCCAGAGATTGCTTTCAATAATCAGCACCAGCCCCAGCTTGCGGACTGCGGCAAAGTTGATGCCTTCATAACTCACGCCGGTAGACTGTCCGCCGTCGCCGATCCAGGTAAGGCAGGCCAGCTCTTTGCCCTGAAGCCGTGCGCCGAGAGAAACGCCGGCCATCACCGGCAGCAGGTCGCCCAGCATGGAAATGGGTGAAACCATGTGGCGCTTCTCGATGTCGCCATAGTGCGACGTGCCGTCTTTTCCTTTGGTCGGCGAGCCGGCCTTGGCCATGTATTGCATCATGATGTCGCGGGCGTGAAAGCCGCGGACAAGCTGCGCGCCCTGGTTGCGAATCATCGGCGCAAACCAATCGTCGGGACCAAGCGCGTAAGCCGATGCGCAGGAGCAGGCTTCCTGTCCCAGGCCAAAATAAACGCCGCCCACAACCTTGCTTTGCTTATAAAGATTCTCCAACGCCACTTCCATGCGGCGGTTCATCACCATCCAGCGATAGAGCTCAAGGTGCTGTTCTTTATTTAAGTACTTCGATTCGCTGATTGGCGGCACCGGCGTGTTGAGCTTGCCCTTGATTTCGTAATGGATCTCGGGACCGTCGGAGACTTCGCGAACTTCAAACTCCGGCTGCTCCAACCGCCAGTCAGGAATGCCATATTGGTTCACGCGGACAGCAGGGGCCTTCCTGGACGCGCCATTTCCGGACACGGCATTCTTAGCGGTGCCGTTGGGAGAAAGCTTTTTTGCCGGCGCTTTGGCAGGAGAATCTTTTGCAGACTTGGATTTTGTGCCCATACAGACGTTTCTAGTTTAGCACCCACAAGCAGACCCCAACATCGGCGTGCAACGCCTAGATTTTTTATATTCGCGTAATGAGATCCAGTGCGTTGCCCAGTGCAGCGGCGGAGGCGGTGTTGTCAAAGATGCACCATGCCGGAGTCTTCGATCTTGAGAGACGCAACAATTCTTCTGCCATGTGCGAGAGAAAATCCTGAGAATAGGCAGAATAATATCGCCTTGGAGATCCATGCAGACGAAAATAAACCAAGCCCGGCCAGCCTGCAGGTTGCGCAGCCTGGGCCACCACTGCTGGATCAGCTGCCACACGCGCAATTTGAAATTTTTGCAACATCAAGTCAGGCTCGGGGCCAAACCAACTCACATTGCGAGGCTCTAAAACTGCTTGACCGTGATAGAGCTCGCGAAACATGCTGAAGAAATCCAGTGCCGTAGATTGATGAAATGCCAGCTTGGGCGGCAATTGCAAAAGCAATGGGCCGCGCTTTTCACCAAGCGCGCTGGTTTGGTGCAGAAAGCGCGCTAATGCGTCCTGGTTCCGGGACAGCAATTCGCCTTCATGCGTGATCGTGCGCGGCACTTTTACTGCAAAACGAAAGCCCTCAGGAACTGAGGCTGCCCACTTGCAATAGGTTTCCGGTTTATGCTCGCGATAGAAGCTGGAATTGATCTCCGCACAATTCAACTTTTGTCCGTAACGGACAAGATGGGTTCCTTCATCATCAAAATGCTGCGCGTGAATTCCCGGAACGTTCCAGCCAGCCGTTCCGATGTAAGGCGTTGCTTTCATTTGAATGTTAGAACGCGCCTACGGCGCAGGAGCATGGAGTCAGGCGACAGGCGTTTTCTGCTTGGCGGCAGGCGGAGCATTCTGCTTTGCGCCATTCTTTGAATCATTCTGCGCGGAGTCAGGCTTCGCCGCGATTTGGGGCGGTTTGCCTCCGCGGCGGGCTTCACAGGCCTTGCGGATTTTCTCATAGCGCAGTTCCAGCTCGTCCAGCTCTTCATCGGAAAGTTTCTGGATGTCAATAAGATCGTCACTGGCCGGATGGTGCGAGCGGATAAGTTCGTCCAGTTTCAAGTGCAGGGCTTTGGCATCGCGATTTTGCGTGTTCTGGATGAGAAAGACCACAAGAAACGTAACGATCGTGGTGCCGGTATTAATGATGAGCTGCCAGGTGTCAGAAAAATGAAAGAACGGCCCGCTTACCGCCCAGATCACCAGAACAACCACGGCAGCAAGAAACATATAAGGATGACCGACCACCTGCGCCGTCTCGCTGGCAAAACGGCTGAACCACAGGTTGAGACCGCCGGATTTCCGGATCTGCTGATGGGCTTCAAGGTAAGGCTTGCGATTGTCCGCTGGCATGGCTGATAAGTAGGATGAAACTTGCTGCCACGGACGTTGTGCAGTCAGGCGCGAAAGATGTCTTTTTCGCCGCCAAGCTCGCGGATTTCTTTCGGGGCCCGGGCCGGCGTGTCCTGATTAGCAGGGCTTGTATCGCAATCAGACATTACCGAGGAAGAGAACAGCGCATCCAGAGACTCCAGCCAGAGTGTCTGCGCTCCAAAGACGCGGCCAAAGTTGCGCGCCACCCGCTGCGCCAGATCTTCAAGGGTGGGAAGTTTGCGTTCGCGGCTGAGAGAGCTTTGCGCCATCTCCTGCTCCAAAGAGGTCACCGGTTTGTCCGTGATGCCGCAGGGAACAATCAGCTTGAAGTAATCGAGATTGGTATTCACGTTCAGCGCAAAGCCGTGCGAGGTGACTGCGCGTGAGAGATGGACTCCAATAGCAGCGATTTTTCCCGGAGGGTCGCTTTGCGTCCATACGCCGGTAAGGCCAGGAATGCGTTCCGTGACCACGCCCAGATCGCCGCAGGTGCGGATCAGGACTTCTTCCAGTTTGCGGACAAAATCAACTGCACCGATGCGTGGCTCAAAGGCGCGGAGATCGAAAATGGGATAGCCGACAAGCTGGCCGGGGCCGTGGAAGGTTACGTCTCCGCCGCGATTGGTCTCATGCAACTCAACTCCGTTGGCAGCCAGGAACTCACGCGAGGCGACAATGTTCTGGGCCCCGGCATTGCGGCCAAGGGTGATAACCGGCGGATGTTCCAGCAACAAGAGCGTGTGGGTAATGCGTCCTTCCTTCACCAGCCGGACGAGGGTCTGCTGCAGCTCCAGCGCGACAGAGTAATCCACTCGACCAAGGAAGAGGACGTTAATGACGCGCAAATCCACAGATCAATTCTAGCAGTCAGCCGTTCACCGCAAAGGACGCGAAGGACGCAAAGAAAAAGCGCGGGCGGGAAGGCAGGTCACCAGGATGAAACCGCATCTTCGGCTTCAAGGTAATTTTCCGCCAGCCACGCGGAATAATCATCGTCAGACGCGCGAGGCAGGGCCACGCTCCAGATACCGTTTTCCGCGGCGCGCAAGCCGATCTGGCTTTCACGCGGGCTGCCTGGTTCACCTACCCAGACCACCATGAAACGCGCGCGCATGTTTCCGCATTGCAGGCCGACGATGTAGCCGCGTTCCAGGGCCGCAGTAACGCCAAAAAGGCGGGCACCATTGGTAGCGATATCGAGCGTTCGCGCATTCTGCGAGAACACCTTGCCGTGGCTGTCCAGCCCCCACAGCTTGACCGTGATGGGCACGGTATGGCGTCTTTCACGGCGCTTTGGCATGGTGGGATCATAGGCTGACACAAGTCCTGCGGCCTAAAGATTTGTTACTTAGGACCATCACCTCGGTAATAAGCAGGCTCTAAGAATCGAAGGATGGATCAGGCGATCCGCTCTTCGTCGCCCATATCGTCCATGTAAACAGCGGGATCGCGCTCAAACTTGCGCAGGCAGTCAATGGAGCAGAAATAGAGCGTTTCCGCATGATAATCATGGCTGGCGGCTGCGTCAGCAATGCTGACTTCCATTTTGCAGACTGGATCAATAGGCATGGCAGGCCCTCCTATTAGTTTGATACCGCAGAGGCAGGAAACGTTTCCTGAAAAGCAGCACTGGTCAATTGGCGTTCTCTGAAATCCCGAGCGGAGCGAGGGAGCCCCCATAGGTACGAAGAGTCTTGAACTCGCGACAAATGCAAATGAAAAAAGCAATTCATTCCAGGGTTCGTACACCTTCCTGGTAACACAAAAGAGCTATAGCCCTTAGTCTTCATATGGCTATAGGGATCTCTCGCTTCGCTCGAGACTTCGGAGAAAGCTAAGCGTTAATCGCCTTGCCTTCCACCGCGCTAAAGGCGTCAAGCATTCCCTCTGAAACCGTGGGATGCGCGTGGATGGTAAACATCATATCTTCAACCGTTGCTTCCAGTTCCAGAGCGGTCACCGCTTCCGCCACCAGCTCCGTGGCCAGCGGGCCGATGATATGCACGCCCAGAATCTCGCCGTACTTCGCATCGGACACAACTTTGATAAAGCCCTCATGGTTATTGATGATGGTGGCTTTTGAGTTGGCGGTGAACGGGAACTTGCCGATTTTTACCTGATGTCCGGCTTCTTTGGCTTTGGCTTCCGTCAGGCCGACGCTGCCAATCTGCGGTTCGCAATAAGTGCAGCCAGGAATATGATTTTTGTTGACGGCTTTGGCGGGCTTGCCTGCAATACGTGTTATCGCGACGATCCCACACATCGCGCCCACGTGCGCAAGCTGTGGCATGCCGGCAACGATATCGCCAATGGCGTAAATTCCCTTTTCGCCTGTCTCCATCCACTCGTTGGTGTGAACGAAGCCGCGCTCCACTTTGATGCCCGGCGCTTTTTCCAGGCCAATGCCTTCAGTATTTGGCCCGCGACCCACAGCGACCAGAACTTTTTCCGCTTCCAGCTTTTGCGTGGCTTCACCATTCGGCGTGAAGCTCACGGAGACACCATTTTTCGTCTTCTCAACTTTTTCTACTTTAGTGTTGACGAAGCAGTTGATGCCTTTCTTCTTGAACGAGCGCAGCAATTCCTTGCTTACGTCTTCATCTTCCACCGGCACCAGCCGCGGCAGCATTTCAATGATGGTTACGTCTGCACCAAACGAACGATAAATGGAAGCAAACTCCACGCCAACAGCGCCGGAGCCAATGATGACCATCGACTTGGGAAGGGCGGGCAGGCTGAGCACTTCAATATTGGTGAGAATACGGTCATCGGCTTTCAGGCCGGGCAGCATGCGCGCGAACGATCCAGTGGCCAGAATAATATTTTTAGCCTGCACCTGGGTGACGCCTTTGCCGCCTTCCGCCTGAACGGTATGCACACCGTTTTTGGCGGGACCGGTGAGGCGAGCAAAGCCAAGCATGCGGTCGACCTTATTCTTGCGCACAAGGAAATCCAAGCCTTTTGTGTGCTTGGTTACGATCTTGTTCTTGCGGTCCTGAATGTTTTTCCAGTTCAGCTTGCCTGTGCCCAGACCATCAATCCCATACTCTTCAGCGGCCTTCATGTGGTCATACACTTCAGCGTTGAACAGCAGGGCCTTTGTGGGGATGCAGCCAACGTGCAGGCATGTGCCGCCAAGCTTGTCCTCTTTTTCAATGAGGCAGGTCCTCAGCCCAAGCTGGCCGGCGCGGAAAGCTGCTGAGTAACCGCCCGGGCCTCCGCCGATAATGGCAACGTCATAAATAGTGTCTGGCAAAATAGCGCTCCCTCTGGATGGAAAAATCTTCTCTTTTAAGACCAAGCAGGCAAACGAATCATTGTAAATGACCCACGTTCCTCGTGAACCATTAGACGATTTTTAGGCGGCAAAAGATTCTTGCGCAACAATGAACCGAAACGCTGGACAAGCCGCCAAGAAGGACTAAGATGGTGCGCACTTAAAGATAGCGCAACAAAACAATTAACGATTTTTTCGAACGCGGCCCTTACCGTTAAAGTTCTAAAGGAGGGGATATGCTGCACATTGTCTGGTGGATTCTGGTTGGCCTCATTGCCGGTTGGGCAGCGGGCAAAATCATGAAGGGTTCCGGCTACGGCACGCTGGGCGACATTATTCTTGGCATTGTGGGAGCCGTCATCGGCGGCTGGATCATGCGGCTGCTCGGCTTTACCGGGCAGGGCGGCACCATCTATACCATCCTGATAGCAATTCTGGGCGCTGTGATCCTAGTGTGGATCATGCGCAAAATCAAAGGAAAGTAGCTGGGTGATTGCTGCTGCGACGCTCTGAGTTCACGATCACTACGCAGCGGCGATCGCGACTTTAGCATTTACTCATTGACGCAGCTAAACGCTGTGCTAGCCTTGGCTCGCTATGTCTTCTGACTTGATCATTCCATTTCCGCCGGCAAAACTGGCTCGCGCTGCGTGGGTTCGCGTCATCGGCGTGTTGCTGCTCGGGCTGCTGGCTGCAACAGCGCTGGCATTTTACGGTTATCAGTTGCATCGACTGAACGGAGCGGTAAACAGCTACCAGCAGGCTGTATTTCAGTACCAGATGAGGACGGAGGCGATTGACCGTCTCAGTGACATGGAAGCTGCTTTCAATCGCTACCTGCTCGATGGCAACTCAGCCAATACAGGACTGATTCAGGCAGACAAGCAGAGGATCGAGCAACTGGCGCAGACAAATGCTGATGCGCAGAACGATAAGGTCATACAAAGTCTAGTGGCGACCGAACAGAAATGGTATGGGCAGGCCGTGCAGCCGCTGATCGAAGAACGACGCAAGCTCGCGGCAGGCCAGGGATTGCCGGAAGATTTTCTGGCGAAATATCGGTCCGCGCCGCAGGACTTGCAGATCATCAACTTTGAGATGACCACGGAGAATGCATACCACCAGGCACAGCAGAGCCTCCAACAAGCGGAAGACCAATTGCGCTGGCGATGGATTGCCTTTCCGCTGGCAGTATTGCTCGCTGCAGGCGTGATCTGGTTAGCATTGGGTGCGATGAGAAGCGTAAAACATCTGAAGTACGCGGCGGAAAACCCGGAAGAAGAGGAAGAAGATGAACCACCGCAGGATCACAATATCGACACTAAATGAGTTGGGCTTACGCTCCAGCTCTTGATCTGCAGCCCTCTACGCTAATCTGCAGCTAAAACTTACCCCAACATCCTTGCCGCATCTTTCGCAAAATATGTCAGGATCAGCTGCGCTCCGGCGCGACGAATTGACGTAAGCGATTCCATGATCACGCGGTCGCGGTCCAACCAGCCATTGCGGATAGCGGCTTGCAGCATGGAATACTCGCCGGAAACCTGATACGCAGCAATGGGCAGATCAAAGCGGCGGCGGGCTTCGCTGATCACGTCCAGGTATGGCATGGCTGGCTTCACCATAATCATGTCCGCGCCTTCTTTGATGTCGAGGGAGATTTCGCGCATGGCCTCGCGCAGGTTTGCGCCATCCATCTGGTAAGAGCGGCGATCTCCGAACTGAGGCGTGGAATCGGCGGCTTCGCGGAACGGGCCATAGAATCCCGAAGCAAATTTGGCTGCATAAGAAAGGATAGGCGTATTGGTGAAGCCAGCCTGGTCGAGCGCCTTGCGAATAGATGCGACTCTTCCGTCCATCATATCGGACGGAGCAATAATATCCATGCCGGCTTTGGCTTGAGAAACCGCGGTCTTGGCCAGGATTTCCAGCGTGGGATCGTTCAGGATTTCATATTCAGCTTCCGCTGCGATCTGCACTGCGGTCGCAGTTCGGTTCGTGGGATGCCCAAGCTTGCGCAGCGCTTTGTTCTCAATCTTGGCAATACGCTCGCGCGTAACCGAACTAGGCTGCCCGACTTCCGCCAGCGAGTGCTCGCCGTTGCCCGCGGCATTCTTCTTCTGCACAATCCCGCAGTGCCCGTGGGACATGTATTCGCACAGGCAAACATCGCCGATTACCACCAAATCGCGCACTTCGCGTTTGATGGCCCGGGTCGCTCGCTGAACGATTCCATCATCTGCCCACGCCCCGGTAGCGACTTCGTCTTTCTTCTCCGGCAGGCCGAACAAAATGATTCCGCCCACGCCTAGGGATTTCGCCTCGTGCGCCTCTTTCACCGCTTCATCCACCGAGATGTTGAACACACCGGGCATGGAGCTGATCTCTTTGCGCACGCCCTCGCCCGGACACACGAACAACGGATAGATAAAACTTGTAGGCGTGAGACGCGTTTCGCGTACCAGCGATCTCAGCGAATCGGTCTGGCGCATGCGGCGCATGCGTGTGACTGGGAAGGACATGGCCAAAGTTTAGCAGAGTTACATCGATTTTAAGATATCACCATAGGTCTTGCTCAGCTCTGTACTGATGCCCTCCAGTGTCTGCTGGATAATCAAATCCTTGTAGGCTTCCTGCGCAATCGTCTGAAATTTCTCTGCTGGCACCTTCTTCAGGTCACGGTCCTTCATCGTGACTTCCATCATGCCGCCAATCGCGATCATTTGATTCAACGCCTGCTCCTGGAATCCGGTAAAAGCCTGTTGCGTCAGATAAACATCGGTGTAACGATTCAGCTCGTCATACTTCATGTAAGTTACCGCGCCACTCACTGTGGCCGTTTGCCACGCGGTGGAATACAGGTCATGGTTCACAACATGAAAGCCCAGGGACCCATGTTTAAACGAACCGGGATCTTTTTCCAGTTGCCGCATTGCTGCAATCACGTGGTTCAGCTCTTCTTCTCTTTTGCGGATCTCGGCAATGTCGGTGTCAACCGTTTCCTTATTTTTGCGGATCTCCGTCGCAATATTCTCCCGCGCCTCACGCACCAGCGCCCGATGGTGCGCCCACTCCACAATGCCCTCCATCCCCAGCGCAATCAGGATTCCCAGAATCACCGTGAACATGTGAAATAAAAATTCTCTTGTGGAATGGATCGGACTCTCTGGATGGTGGATTTCCATGGTTTTTCCTCGGGTGGTAGATGGTGTGGGCTTGAGTTCTTCAGCGATTGTGGACGGCTCGGCGCTCTCCGCAGTGTTGCTGGGAGTTATAGCTTCCTCACCGATGGCTGGCGCAGCCTGCGGCGGTGCGTTTGTACCTGGATTTTCGTCGGGCATAGTCTTCTTGAATGGCAGAAATAGTACCGCCATTTTACGCGTAGTTAGTATCGCAGCAGTCTGATATTACAGGGAGCTACCGATCCTGGTGTGTCTTAGAAATAGCTTCACAACACCAGGAGTTTATGTTCAAGCAAAATGTTTATCTCTGTCATTCTGAGCGATGCGCGAAGGAGCGCAGCGACTAAGAGCGAGTCCAAGAATCCGGAGGATTCTTCTTTTATTCATGCTGCATCTGCATTCCGAGTTTTTCAGCCCTCCGCGACCTCCGAGTTTCTCTGTGCCCTCTGTGTTGAGATTTTGATTTTGACTTTCGCTTTGGTTCTCCTCCGTGTCTCCGTGCCTCCGTGGTGGATGTTTTTGGTTGCTGCTAACAATCGGATTCGTGCCATGCCGCGAAGAAAGTTTTTTCTTTAATCTTGTATTCCGAGTTTTTCGCCCTCCGCGACCTCCGAGTTTCTCTGTGCCCTCTGTGTTGAGATTTTGACTTTCCCTTTGATTCTTCTCCGTGTCTCCGTGCCTCCGTGGTGGATGTTTTTGGTTGCGGCTCTGCCGCGCTGCGGTAACATCATAATTAGCATGGTCCCTTCGCCGCTCCAGCATTCTTCCGCCCGCGTCCTGGAATTCGATCACTTTCGTGACGTTCTGGGCGCTTATGTCAGCTCGCCGCTGGGCAAGGCCAAGGTGTCGGCACTGGAACCCTCGCTCGATCGCGCATGGATTAACCAGCAGCAGCAGCTTGCCGACGAATCGCGGCGCTTCTACTCCGCCGGCGGGCGCTTCGACTTCACCGGCCTCTTTGACGCGCACAATCTTCTGGCCAAGGCGCGCATCCCCGGCGCGACGCTTGAAATCGAGCAGATTCGCGATCTCGTCCTGCTGGTGGACAAATCCTCTGAGTGGCGAGAGATGGCGCTGCATCCTCCAGATGCCGTCAAGCCGCACTGGATCGGCATGCTGGCGCTCACCCAGCAAATTGCCGACTTCACTCTGCTGCTGCGCCACTTCCGCAACAAAATCCAGCCGGATGGCACGCTTGACGATCGCGCTTCCGCCGAGCTCACGCGCATCCGCCGTGACGTGGAAAAACAGAAGCGCGCCATCCAGGAATCGCTGCGCGGCTATCTGCGTCGGCTGGCAGAAGGCGGTGCGGTTCAGGAAGAACTCGTCACCATTCGCGGTGAGCGATTTGTCATTCCGGTAAAGACTGAGCAGCGCAAGCGCGTCACTGGCGTCGTGCACGGCGCCAGTTCCAGCGGACAAACCATGTTCATTGAACCGCTGGAAACCATTGAGCAGAATAATGATCTTGTCCGCCTGCTGGAAGAAGAGCAGGCTGAGGTCCGCCGCATCTTGCAGGAGATGACTGAGCGCCTGGGCGAACACAGTGAAGCCATCGCCACCGCAACCGACGTGATGGCCGAGGTCGAGCTGCAAATCGGCAAGGCTCGTTTTGCCGTTGACTACGATTGCGTCCGCCCCGAACTCACGGAAAATTTCACTGAGCTGCGCGCCGCGCGCCATCCGCTGCTGGAGCGCAATCTCAAAATAAAGGGCGGCAAGGTTGTGCCTCTTACTCTTGAGATGGACGCCAACCATCGCCAGCTCATCATCAGCGGGCCCAACACCGGCGGCAAAACCGTGGGCCTAAAAACTCTTGGACTGCTGGCGCTCATGGCGCAGGCCGGCGTTCCCGTGCCCGCCGCCACGGCGCGGCTGCCGGTGTTTGATTCCGTGCTGGCTGATATTGGCGACTACCAGTCCATCGAGCAGAATCTTTCCACCTTCTCCGCGCACGTCACCAACATTGATTTCATCTCGCGCACCGCAACCGCGCATTCGCTTGTCCTGCTGGATGAACTCGGCTCCGCCACCGATCCTGAAGAGGGCGCGGCGCTCGCCGTGGCCATTGCAGACCATTTCCGCCGCAGCGGCGCGCTCAGCATCATCTCCACGCACCACACGTCGCTCAAGGTCTATGCCGCCAACACCTCCGGCGTGCTCAACGCGGCCGTGGGCTTTGACGAAAACACTCTTCAGCCAACATACGAGCTGCGCGTCGGCGTGCCGGGCGCTTCGGCGGGCATCAACATTGCGCAGCGTCTGGGACTGAATCGGCAAATTACTGACGCCGCGCGTGAACGCCTGACCACGCAGACGCAGGACGTCAGCAAGTTTCTCGACCGTCTGCACTCTCAGCTGCGCGACCTGGAACAAGACCGCGAGCGCGCACAAAAGCGCGAGCAGGATCTTGCGCGTGAGATGAAGCGCCTTGAAAATGAAGGCCAGCAGGAGCAGCGGCAGAAAGTGCGCGAATTTGAGCGCAAGATGGAATCGCTCATCAAGGACTTTGAGTACCAGGTGCGTGAGGCCATCAGCGCCGTGCAGGACCGCGCCGCCGCCCAGAAACTCACCAAGCAGGCGGAGCAGCGCATCGCCAAGCTGCGGCGGGAATTCAAAGAGCAGTTTGACGCCGGCGTTGTGGCGCACAAAACCGGCGCAGACCAGGGCGATCCGAATGCGCGTCCGCATGAGATCAAACATATTTCTGAGGGTGATACCGTGAAGTTGAAGTCGCTCGGGCGCAATGCCCTGATCAAGCGCAAAGTGGACGAGAACACCTTTGAAGTCGAAATCGGCAACATGAAGATGAAAATTCCCCGGCATGACGTGGCTGAAGTCTTCTCTCCCGGTGGAGCTGCGGCGCGAGGCGCGGTGAACCCTGTGGCGGCGGCCCGCGCGCGGGGAATCTCCGTCACGCTCAAAGAAGATTCCAGCGCGCCCACTGAGCTCAACGTGATCGGCCGCAACGTGGACGAGGCCACCAGCGCCGTAGAAAAGTTCATCGACCGCGCATTTCTTGCGGGGCTCACGCGCGTGCGGATCGTCCACGGCAGCGGCATGGGCATCTTGCGAAAAGCCCTGCGCCAGTACCTGCAAAAACATCCGCACGTGGCGACTGTAGCCGAGCCGCAGCAGAATGAAGGCGGCGCGGGAGCGACAGTCGTTGAGTTAAGGGAATAGCATGATCTGAAATCCCGAGCGTTGCGAGGGATCCCTATCGCAACCAGACTCTTGTGGCACCGCCGCCCTCGGCGGTGTTCTTCCACTGCGTTCCTTGTGCCCTTTGTGGTTAAGGGTACTATTTCTTCTCTGCTTGAACGTCCACCTCGTGGCCACCGGTGCAATCCGGAAAATTAGGGGAAATATCGATGGTGACTTTCTTCGTAACGGGGACTTTATTTGTGATCTCAACGTCGAACCAGTCCTCCATTCCGCCGCCTTTTACCTGGAGCGTGTAATGTCCTTCTCTTAATGAGGGAAATTCGAATTCGCCCGATGAGTTCGCAACCGCGTGCGCCAATGGCTTGCTGTTCCAATTCCACCCTTGATATTCATAGAGCACAAGCTCCGCTCCGGAAACGCTAAAGGACCGGCGTAGCCAGCGAAACTGCACTAGGCCTAACGATTTCCCCACCACCTTGCCTTTCAAGCGCGTGACTTGATGGAAATAGCCCACGGCCCAAGAGCACGCATCTACCTGTGAAATAAAGCACAGAAAAAAAACGAGGACCGCACTGAGTAAAACAAACCGCCGCATAGGATCGATGATACAGCTTTCCCGATCCGCAGCTTTTCTCCGTGTCTCCGTGCCTCCGTGGTAGGTTTTTCTT